>CAYZAI010000156.1:0-10598 GCA_964476305.1 uncultured Myxococcales bacterium | reverse complement strand
CTCGTCGTCCTCCTCGGACGGAGTGGAGACGCCGAACGGGAACACGCCGGCGAACACCCAGCGCCGCTCCCCCTCCTCGCGCAGGAACACGACGATGCCCGCCTCGTCCTCTTCGTCGTCGTCGACCACGCCGTCCGCGAGCTGCAGCCGCACGTGCGCGGCCTCCAGCTTCTCGAGCGCCTCGTCGCCGCTTCCGGCGCACGCGATGTCCACCCCCTCCTCGAGCTGCCTCTTCGTCGGGAACCCGTGCTTCTTCGTCATCTCCTCGCCTCTCTTTCTCGCCCTCGTCCCATCAGACGCCGGGCATAGGACACTCACTGTCCTAATCCAGCAACTGCCCGCAGTATCCGGGCAGTCTGTTCGGGTGTCTGCGTGTCACTCCGGCTCTCAACCATCCGTATCGACGCTATCCAGCAACGAGACGAGATGTGCTGCCAGAAACGGAGCCTGTCGGATGATTTTCATCCCGATCTTCCGACACACGGTTCTATCGAACCTGTCGGTCGCTTTCTCATCCAGTATCTCGGGTAACCCGTACTCGCTGCCGTCGTAGAACCGCTGGATCCTGCTCTTCATGCGTGGGTCGAGACCTGGGGCATCCACTACCTGTGCGCCCACAACATCACCCAGGCCGCGGCCGAGCCCACGGTCTGGAGGATCATCTCGGGGTCGGACGACAACCAGATCCAGTTCGCCCCGTCGGTCCACCCCGCGGTGACGCTGGACAAGGGCGAGTACGTGGAGTTCGAGAGCCTCGGCGATTTCGAGGTGTCCGGCAACGGGCGGGTGGCCGTGGCCCAGTTCATGGTGGGGCAGAACTACACCTCCGATTCGAGCCCGCCGCCCAACGGCGATCCGGCCATGGCCCTGGGCGTGCCCGTGGAGCAGTACCGCACGAGCTACACGTTCCTGGCGCCGACGAGCTACGTCTACAACTACCTGACCGTGGTCCACCCCATCGGCGCGCCGCCGTCCCTGGACGGCGTCCCCGTGGTCGGAGACACGGTGGAAATCACCGCGGAGTGGGCCCGCACCAACCTCGAGATCTCCGGCGGCATCCACTCCATCTCCGGCGGCGACCCCTTCGCCATCACGGTCTACGGCGTGGGCAACTACACTTCGTACATGTACCCCGGCGGGCTCGATCTGAAGGAAGTCCCGGTGATCCTGGACTAGGACGTTTCGAGCAGGATGGATCGTTGACGGGGGCGCCGGTCCCGGACAAGCTCGGCCCATGGAATCCGGCGAACCCTGGAAGGTCCTGGTGGTCGAGTCCGACCTTTCGCCTGGGCAGCGACTCGACGCGTGGCTCGCACGGCACTTGCCCGGGACCTCCCGCCCGGCCGCGGCCCGGCTCGTCGAAGCCGGCAGTGTCACGCTGGACGGGCACCCGGCGCGCAAGGGCAGCCCGATCGCCGCCGGCCAGACCGTCGAGGTTCTCGATCCTCCGCCCCCGGAGCGGTGGACCCCGCTTCCGGACGCGGAAGGCCCACTCGAAGTGCTGCTCGTCGATCCCGATTTCGTCGCGGTCGCCAAGCCACCGGGCATCCCCTCGACCCCGCGCTCGCCCGGCGAGGCCGGAACCCTGGCGGGCCGGCTGGCGGCTCGCTTTCCCGAGTGCGCGGGCCTCGGCCGCTCCCCGGGTGACGCCGGGTTGCTCCAGCGCCTCGATCGGGGCACCTCGGGCGCGGTGCTGGCGGCGCGCAGCCCGGAAATCTACGCCGAGCTGCTCAGGTCACAGCGTCGAGGCGGCGTGACCAAACGCTACGTGGCCCTGGTCCATGGCCCGGAAACGCCCCTGCCCGCGGAGATCGCAGCGCCTCTGGGCCCGGCGGGAACACGCGGGGGGCGGTCCCGCAAGGCCCCGGACGGACGCCCCGCCCGCACCGTGCTGGAGCTCGTCGCGACCCGCGGCGACTGGCGGCTCGTGCGGGCCGTGATCCACCGCGGCGCCAGGCACCAGATCCGCGCGCACCTGGCAGGGATCGGAGCGCCCATCGCCGGCGACGCCGAGTACGGCGGCCCACCTGTCCCGGGCCTGTCGCGGCCGTTCCTCCACGCGGCGGCGCTGTCGTTCCCCCACCCCCGCACCGGCGCCGTCGTCGACATCGAGAGCCCGCTGCCCGACGACCTGGCGTCCGTGCTCGTCGATCTGGGGATCGGGCCCGCGCTCACTCCACGACGCGGGCGCCGAGGGCCTGCAGGCGGAGCTCCACGTCCGTGAGGAAGAACAGGCAGATCATCGCGTCCTGGCGCGAGGGCTCGGGCCGGGCCAGGGCGGCCAGGAACCGCACCCAGTGGGCGCCGTGCACGCCGAGCACCAGCAGGGCGTCGGCGGTGGCGGCCCCCGAGCCGGCGGTCTCGGCCAGGTGCTCGTCGAGCAGCCCGCGGGCACCGCTGATGGCGCCCGCGAAGTCGCCGCCGGCCACCGCCCGCTCGAGATCGCCGAAGCGGTCCGCGGCCCGGCCCGGCTGCCAGAGGTCCGCCAGGGACGGGGGCGCCAGCGGTGGAGTCACGGGTTCCGGCACCGAGGCGCCACCGGACAGCTCCATGTGCTCCTCGATGGCCGCGGCCAGGCCCGAGCGCTCGGACGAGCCCGGGGGCGTGGCGATCACGTACTCGCCGCTCGGCGGCTTCGACGGCCGCTCGCGCCCCGGCTCCGCATCGCGCTCCTTGTCGCCGTAGATGCCCTTGCGCTTCAGGTCGGCGAGCACGAGCTTGGTGATCGCCTTGAGCGCGTCGAACACTCCCCGGCCGTCCGTGGCGCTGGTGGCGAACGACGGAACGCCAAGGCGGTTCAGGTCGCGTTCGAGCCGTTCGAGGGGCACCACCTCGGCGAGGTCGCGCTTGTTGTACTGGATCACAAGGGGCACCGTGTCCGGGTTCATCCCCTGTCCGCGCAGGTTCTCGCGCAGGTTCTCCATGCTCTCGAGGTTGGCGTCGTGGCGCGGCGCCTGGGAATCGGCCACGAACACCACGCCGTCCGCGCCCTGGAGCACCAGCTTGCGGGTCGCGTTGTAGTGCACCTGTCCGGGTACCGTATAGAGGGACATGCGCACGGTGAAACCCTTGATTCGCGGCAGCTTCACCGGCAGGAAGTCGAAGTACAGGGTGCGGTCGATTCCCGTGGCCAGTGAGATCAGCTGGCCGCGGCTCTCCTGCCTGAGGGCTCTGTGGACGAACTGCAGGGACGTGGTCTTCCCGCCGAGTCCGGGCCCGTAGTAGACGACCTTGATCCCCACCTCGTCGGTGTGCAGATTGATCGACGACATGGTTCACCCTCCAGTCCCGAGCGCAGGCCGGGATCAGGAGGATATGGGCCTCGGGCCTTCTTGACAAGCGGTCCGCACGGGATTGCCGGATGCACATGACAGCGGATCCCGAACGTACTAGCTTGGCCGGATGAACCGCGACCCCGGCACCGTGGTGGTGGCGTTGAGCGGCGGGGTGGACTCCTCCGTGGCCGCGCTCCTGCTGCACCGCTCGGGGTGGAGCGTCACCGGCCTGTGGCTCGATCTGGGTGTCGGCGGGACCCCGGAGCGGGCCGAGGCAGCTGCCGCGCGGGTCGGCATCCCGCTCGGCGTGATCGACGCCCGGGAGCACTTTTCCCGCGAGGTGATGGCTCCCTCCCACGCGGCCTACCTGGCGGGGCGCACGCCCAACCCCTGCGCCCTGTGCAACCCGAGAATCAAGTTCGCGCAGCTCTCCAAGACGGCCGCGGAGGCCTTCGATGCGCGGCTCGCCACCGGGCACTACGCGCGGACCATTCCGGGTCCTGCCGGAGTCGGGCTCGGGCGCGGGATCGACCCGTCCAAGGACCAGTCGTACTTCCTGTTCGCCCTGGAGCAGGGCGTCCTCGACATGGCGCTGTTCCCCCTCGGCGACCTGACCAAGGACGAAGTGCGCCGCATCGCGGCCGATGCCGGGCTGGAAGCCGTCCAGGGCGCCGAGAGCCAGGACTGCTGCTTCGACCCGCTGCCCCCCGGGGGCGACCGGCCCGGAGAGATTGTCGATGTCGAAGGCAGGGTGCTCGGCCGCCACCGCGGCATCTCGCGCTACACCCTGGGGCAGCGGCGTGGCCTCGGCGTGGCCGGCGGCGACAGGCTCCATGTCGTGCGGCTGGACGCGGAGCGCGACCGCGTGGTGCTCGGCGGTCGCGAGCACGTGCTCGGCCGGGAGCTGGTAGCCCGCCTCGAGGGCTTCGGCCGCGAGCACATCGTCGGGCGTTTCCGTGCCCGCTGCCGCATCCGCTACCGCCACGAGGCCGCGCCCGCGGCGATCGAGCGTCTCGACGAAGAGCGCTTCTCGGTGCGGTTCGACGAGCCCCAGGAGGCGATCACCCCGGGCCAGGCCGCGGTGGTCTTCGACGGCGATCGCGTGCTCGGCGGCGGCTGGATCGAGGGCCCCGCGGCTTCCTGACGCCAGGCGGGATCAGGACTCCTGGGTGTCGGTGGTCTTCGAACCGTAGTACGAGCCGCGGTAGTAGTGGTAGTAGCCTCCGCGGCGGGTGGCGACGCCGTTGATCACCAGGCCCTTCACCAGATCCATCCGCTCGTGGGTCTGTGACGCGAGCTTCACCGCCGCGCGGCGCGTGACCCGCGGCCGGATCACGAACAGCACCATGTCGGAGAGCCTCGATATCACCAGCGAGTCGGACACCAGCAGTGGCGGCGTGTCGAGCAGGACGTAGTCGTAGCGGTCGCGCCAGTCCGCCACCAGGTCGGCCAGGCGCTCGGACCCCAGCAATCGCTGGGACTCCGGGGGCTCGTTGCCCGCGGGCACCACGGACACCTGCCAGTCCGGCACCTCGCGCACGCTGAGGGCGCCGCGGCCGGCCAGGTGATCCGAGATGCCCGGGACGCGCGGCACCGCCCAGATCCGGTGCTGCACCGGGCGCCTGAGATCGAGGTCCGCGACCAGCACCCGGTGCCCGGCCTTGGACAGGGCCACCGCCAGGTTGGATATCACCGTGGACTTGCCCTCTGACGCCTCGGACGAGGTCACCTGGATCACGCGGATGGGCTTGTCGCCCACCTGGGCGAACTCGACGTTGGTGCGCAGCGTGCGGAACGCCTCGGCCGCCGGCCCCTTGGGCGACTTCCACAGGTTCTCGACATCGGTTTGTATCCGCAGCGTCTTCAGATCCGGGATCACGCCGTAGAGCGGGAGTCCCGCCAGCTGCTTGGCCTCCTCCTCGTCCCGCAGACGCGGATCCGCCGCCCTTCGCAGGAACACCGCCCCGACCCCGAGCAGCAGCCCGAGGATCCCGGCCAGGGCCAGCGTCGTGGCGCGGCGCGGCTTGTCGCGGAGGTAGGGCGTGGCAGCCATGTCGATGATCCGCTTGTCGGTGGTGGTCGAGGCCTTCAGGATGCGCGACTCCTCGAGCTTGGTCATCAGGAAGGCGTAGAGCTCCTGGCTGACCTCGAGGCCGCGGCGGTGGGCGGCCATCTGCCGCTCCTTTTCCGGGAAGGTGGCGAGCTGGGTCTGGATCGAGTCCAGGGCGCCGGAGATCGAGCGCCGCCGCTCGCCCGTGCGCTCCCGCGAGGCGCGCACGAACTCCAGGATCTGGCCTCGCACCCGGCGGATCTCGTCGCCGAGTCGCAGCACCTCGGGATGTGTCTCGGTGACCCCTGTCCGCAGGGTCTCGCGCTTCAGCTCCAGGTCGTTGAGGGCGCCGATCGCGCGGCCGAGCAGCTCGTCCTCGAGGATGAAGTCCCCGGTGAGGGACACCGGCCCCCCGCTGGCGTTGGCGCGGGCGATCTCGCCGGCCACGGCGGTGAGCACCTCCTCCTGGATCCGCACCTTGCGCAGCTCCAGCTCGAGCTCGCTCCCGCCGCGGACGAGCTCCGTGGCCTGCTCGGGGAGCGCCACCGCGCCGCTCTCCTCGAGGAACGCCTGGAGTTCGGCCTCGGACTGCTCCAGGCTCCCCCGGATCGCCTCGAGCTGCCCCTCGATGAAGCCCGCCGAGCGGTCGGCCCGCAGGGTCCGCCACTCGAGGGCGAACTCCATGTAGGCCCCCATCACCGTGTTGACGAGGTCCCGGGCCATGCCCCGGTCCTGACCGCGGACGGTGATGCGCACCAGGTTGGTCTCCTTGCGACCGCCGATGCTCTCCACCGCCATGTTCTGGAGCAGGTTCGCGACGAGCATCCCCTCGGGGACGAAGCTGGCCTCCACGGCCCGGCCCGCCGGCAGGTCCGCCGCTCCGTCCCACTCGAAGCGGACCCCGGTCCCGTCGAACGTCCCGCCGCGCGGCACCCGAACCTCCCGGTCCGATTCGCCGAGCCGGACGCCGAGCCCCCCGTCCGCCGCCGGCGTGAGCACGACCGGGATCGGGCGGTCGACCCAGTCCGCGACGGAGAGGTTCCGGATGGCCCGCCTGGCGCTGAACAGCGCCGGATCGACCGGCGACTCGCCCTTGAGCGACACGTCGAAATCGAGGGTCAGCATCGACTGGGGCCCGGCCACGTCCAGCCCCAGCTTGCGGGCGGCCTTGCCGACGATGCGGCCGCTGCGCAGGATCTCGACCTCGGTCTCCACCGGCGAGGGACGGCCGAGCCCCGCGACCTCGAAGAGCTGGAGCGCCCCGGTCTCGTCCGAGGTGGAGACCTGGATCACGCCGGAGGCGCTGTAGATCGGCACCGCTGTGGCCAGGTAGGCCACGGCCGCAACCATGACCAGCACGAACGGGACGACGAGCGTGCGCCACTCGTCGAGCAGGATCGTCAGGTACTCGCCGATGGAGGCGACGTCCGGGCCCGCGCCGCGGGGCGGTTTCTGGCCCTGTCCCGTCATGGGATGGCCGCCGCCTGCCCGTAGATTCTCAGGGCGTAGTCCGCGCCCTGCAGGAACGGCAGGATCTGCTGCATGTAGCGGCTGAGGGTGGTCAGCGTCGTGGGGGTGACCACCACCCGATCCCCGGGCTCGAGCAGGATCCGATCGCCCTGCTCGAGCACCGTGTTCCAGGAGAGGGAGTAGATCGTCGGTTCCTGCCAGTTGCCGCGGATGACCTTGATGTTCCGCTTCCTGGCGTCGACGTCCTTGATGCCGCCGGCCTCGGCCAGGGCCTGGGCCAGGTTGAGGCGGGCCTGGCGGATCGGGATCGCCCCGGGCCTGGGGACCTCGCCCAGCACGTAGACCGTCTGGTCCGCGGCGCTGGGGACGAAGATCAGATCACGGTGCTTCATGTAGACGTTGCGGCTGGTATCCCCGCGCAACAGCAGCGAGGCCAGGTTGATCGGCAGCAGGGCGCCGTCGCGCACGACGTAGGCGCGCTCGAGGTTGCCCTCGGGCTTGATGCCGCCGGCCAGGCCGATGCCCTCGAGCAGGGTCGTGGCGCCGTTGACCGGGAAGGCGCCGGGCTTGTTCACCTCCCCGAGCACGTAGAACTTCTGCGACTCGTACTTCAGCACGTCCACGGACAGGTGCGGCTCCCTGACGAACTGTCCCAGCCGCTCGCGCAGGACCTCGAGGAACTCCTCTATCGTGTGCCCCGCGGCCGGGATGGGGCCGGCGATGGGGATGTAGATGTTGCCGTCCTTCTTGACGATGGTGCCGATCACGCCGCGGTTGAAGTCGCGGGGAGAAGAGAACTCCTCGTGGTCGAGCACGACGATGTTGAGCACGTCGTTGGCGCCGATGCGGTACTCGTCGACCTGCTCCGGAAGCTCGGTGGACAGAACCTCGACATCGAGGTCGCTGGCGGCCAGGGGCGTGTCGGAGGCCCGTCCGTCGCCGGCGAGCAGCTCATCGAGGGAGCCCTCCCGCCCCTCGGGACCGCCGCAGGCGATCAGGATCAAGGCCCCGAGCAGCGTCGCGAATCTCGGCCGGACCTGTGGAACGTGTTCCATTTCGGGAGCGGAATATGTCATCACAGCGCCATTCTTACAATTCCCTGGCGCAAAACGGAAATCCCCGGCGTTAGAATCCCGGCACCCCGCGGCGGCGAACGCGGGTATACTCGCGGCGATGGAGGACGCTACCCGCGCGCTGCTCGACTTCCTCTCGGCCGGCCAGAGCGCCGCGGGCCTCGGAGTCCTTTTCCTGTCGGCGATGATCGAGTACGTCCTGCCGCCCTTCCCGGGTGACACGGTGACCCTGTTCGGCGCGTTCCTGGCCGCGGTGGAAGGCTGGTCCGTGCCCCTGGTGTTCGTGGCGGTGACCGCCGGCTCGGTGGCCGGCGCGGCGTTGGACTACGGCCTGGGCCGGCGGCTGAGCCGCATGCCCGCCTGCAGCCTGACGGGCCGACGGCGGCGCCTGCGGGAGCTGGCGGTCCCGCTCGTCATCCGCTTCGAGCGCCACGGCTCGGCCTACATCGCAATCAACCGCTTCCTGCCGGGCATCCGCGCCCTCCTGTTCGTCGCCGCGGGCATGGCCCGGCTCCCTGTGTCGCGGGTGCTGCTGTGGGGCGCGATCTCGGCCGCGGTGTGGAACGCGCTGATCATCGCCGCGGGCTTCGCGGTCGGGGCCAGCTGGCCGCGGCTGCTCGGCTGGCTGCGGACCTACACCACGGTCGCGTGGATCGCCGTGGGGCTCGTCGTTCTGGCGCTGCTCGCCGGCCGCCTGCTGAGGCGGAAAGCTCGGAACGATTGAGACTTCCTCCCGGCGGTGGTAGCCTGATTCTCGTGCATCAAGGGAACCCCCACTCCGATTCGAGGTCTTGCGGAAGGTCAAGAAAATGACGAACTCGACATTCAGACTCACCCTGGCATCAACCCTCGTCCTCGCTCTCACCGGCTTCGGCGCCCCGGCCGAGGGCCAGCGCTCCGACCTCCCGCGTTACGTGGTCGCCGGCGCCGGTCCGAAGGCCGTCGTCGAGGAGGGGACGCCCCGGGAGGTGTTGCGCATCCCCAAGGTGATGGTGACCGCGGACGAGCTGGCGAACCCGCAGCTGTACCACCCGCGGGTGGTCACGCAGTACGTCGAGCCCCTGTTCTACCTCCCGCCCCCGCCGGTCGGCTCGGTGCGGCCCGGTGAGTTCGAGGAGATGGACTCGTCGATCATCGCGATCGTGAACTACGGGACGGCGTTCCTGAACATGTGGGTCGACATGCTCGACGTGTACCAGCACGCGGGGCACACCTACATCGTGATCTCGTCGAGCCTCCAGAACACGATGACCACGCGCTTCAACAACGCGGGCATCCCGTCGTCGGCGTACACCTATCTCAACTACTCCCACGACTCGATCTGGATCCGCGACTACGGCCCCGAGTTCGTCTACACGCCCACCTTGGAGCGCGAGATCATCGACGCCGACTACGGCTCCGCGCGCCCCAACGACGACGCCATCCCGCTCGTCATCGCGGCGGACGACTGGATCAACGCCGACCAGTCGGCGATGACCGCCTGGAGCCATGCCCACGGCCTGTCCGGCGGCAACATCATGACCGACGGCAACGGGACGTGCTTCTTCTCGAAAATCGTCTACGGCTACGAGGCGCCCAGCGGGTGGACCCAACAGGACGTGGACGACCTGCTGGCCGACTACTACGGCTGCGAGCAGATTGTCACGCTGAACTCGATCTGCCTCGACGGCACGGGGCACATCGACCTGTACGCCAAGGCGATGGACTTCAACTCGATCCTGCTCGGCGAGTTCCCGCCTGCCACGCACTTCCACGGAACCACCTACTCGTCGGACACGGGGCACTGCGGCACGCACTACCCCAACGACTACCAGGACATGGAGGACAACCTGGCCACCCTCCAGGCCATCACCGACATGGACGGCGTGCCGTACACGATCACCCGGGTCCCGACCCCCGAGCCGTACTTCGATTCCCCCTATTGGGTCTATCGCTCGTACATGAATTCCGAGGTCTTCAACGAGTACGTGGCCATGCCGTCCTACTACGATCCGCAGCAGGAGACGTACCAGGATCTCCTGGACATGGAGGCCGAGGCCATCGCCGCCTACGAGACCGCGCGGCCCGGCGTGACCGTCGTCCCCATCGACGCGGACCACATCATCCCCCTGGCCGGCGCGATCCACTGCATCACCCACGAGATCCCGGCCGAGTTCCCCTCGACGGACGCCGACGCCGATGCCGATGCCGACGCTGACGCCGACGCTGACGCCGACGCCGACGCCGATGCCGACGCCGACGCCGATGCCGACACGGACGCCGACGCCGATGCCGACGCGGACGCGGACACGGACACCGACGCGGACTGCAACGGGGCGTACACGACCAACCCCAACCCGGACGTCTCGATCCCGGACGGATCTCCGACCAGCGGGGCGTGCATCACGGTCAACGTGCCCGAATCCTGTCTCGCGACGTCCGTCGAGATCGACGTGGCCGTTACGCACACCTGGATCGGCGATCTCACCATCACCGCCGAGAGCCCGTCCGGGACGCTCGTCACCCTGATGGAGCGGCCCGGACATCCGGCCGTGGATCCGGACTACGGCGACAGTTCGAACCTTTCGAGTTCCAGCCCCGTCACCTTCGGCGACGGCCTCACCTGGGACGCCGAGCAGATGGGCAGCACCATCGGCGGGACCTCCACCGTGTGCGCCAGCGACGGTCGGTGCGAGTACTTCCCCAACCCGGGCAGCACGGCCACCTGGAACGGCGAGGACGTGGCCGGCG
>CAYZAI010000155.1:0-10654 GCA_964476305.1 uncultured Myxococcales bacterium | reverse complement strand
GTGTCCGTGTCGGTATCGGTGTCCGTGTCGGCGTCGGTATCCGTGTCGGTATCCGCGTCGGTGTCCGAATCCGCGTCCGTATCCGCGTCGGTGTCGGCGTCAGTTCCGCCGTCGCTGGCCGGACGATCCGGCATCTCGAGCCCGTCGCAGGCGCCGAGGATCAGCGCGACGAAGACGACCGGGAACCATCTGTGCGATTTCATCGGTTCTTCCTCTCATGGAGCAACGCCTCGACCCATGCGCGAAGCTTCCGCACCATCTCCCGGTGCGGTCCCAGGTCGAGGTCGTCTTCTCCCTCGGGCGGGACGAAGTCGTACCGCCACTCGATGGCGTACGGAGTCAGATCGCGAAGGCGTCCGAGCTCTTGCGGCACGGGATGTCCGTTCACTTCGAGGAGGTGGATCAACTCACCGAGGTTGTGCGTGAACCGGTAGGCCACCTCGAGCGATCCGAGCGCGGCCTTCAGCATCTTCTCGGCGGCCTGTTGCAGGTGGAAACCGACGATCTCCGGCGCGATGTCGGGAAAGGTGGCGAGCCCGTCGACGGCTCGCTCGTCCTGGGACGCCTTGTCGAGCAGGGCCCGCCAGGGATCAAGCGGCTTCATAGACGACCTTCCCCTCCCTTCGCGCCTCGTGCAGGAGATTTCCCGGAACCCGGCTCCACTCATCGAAATGGAGTTCGCTGGCGACGAAGACATCGGCGGGGATCCCGGACGGCTCGAGCGCCTCGAGCAGCCGCACGATCTCGGCCCGCCGGTTCTTCACCTCGCGCTTGATGACGATGAAGTCGAGGTCGCTCGCCTCTGTCGCGTCCCCCCGGGCCTGCGAGCCGAAGAGGATGATCCGCCGCGGCGCGCCGGCCTCGACCAGGATTCGCACGGCCTCTCGCAGCATCTCGTCCCGCGTCATGGTGTCACTCCTCCACTCAGAAATCGATTCGCAGTCCCCCGGGGGAAGGGCGGAACGTGGCACGAGCTGTGTCGGCCGCGGGCGCCTCTTCCTCGCCGGTCAGATCGACGATCAGGATGATCACCGCCGCCGCTGTCAGAGCACCCGCTGTCGCCGCCATGCCGATCCCCGCGCCGTTCCACTTGTCGTAGTCCTCGCCAGCCGACTTCATGTCGCTCCACGGGCCATCCCCCACGGCCGACGACTGCTCCGCCGGCGTGAGCGCGTCCCAGCCTTCCAGCGCGTCGTCAAAGGCTCCCTCGGCCTTGCCCCGCAGCCCGAAGAACACGCCGGACAGCACCCCCGTGACCACAGCGCCTCCGGCCGCGGCCCAGAACAGGCCCGACGGCCCGCCCTCCGCGACCTCGCCCCCACCCCCATCCCCGCCCCCGGGAGGGGCGGGGGGCGCAGTTCCACCGGTTTCCTCCCCCTTCCCCGGCGGGAAAGGGGGCCGGGGGGATGGGTCCTCGGGCTTCTCCCGGCCGGCCAGGGTCACGCGCTTCTCGTCGCCGGAGAGCAGCCGCACCGTCTCTACCCCGAACTCCACGCCCTCGAGCCGCGCCGTGACCTTGTGGTCGCCCGGCACCATCAGCAGCGGCTTGGACAGCGGCGAGCGGCCCGCTTCCTTGCCGTTCACGAGGATCGTCGCTCCCGGTCGATCCACATCGATGACGAGGCTCCCCACCAGGTTGCGGATCTCCTGCTCGAGGGCGGTCGACTCGCGCTCCAGCTCCGCGCCGAGCTTTCCGGCAAAATCGCGGCGCAGTCGGAACAGGGTGGCCAGGGCGTCGTCGTAACGCTTCAGGGCCTTGTAGCAGTTGGCCAGGTTGAACAGAGCGTTCTTGGTGGGGAACGCCTCGAAGGACGCCTCGAAGGACAGGGCCGCCGCTGTGTACTCCTCGGCCTTGAGCAGCGACACGCCCGCCTTGAAGTGCTTCTGCCCCAGGGCCTTGTCCTCGGCCCGGGCCGTGAAGGCCCACGCCGCCACGATCATGGTCACGATGAATGCCGTCACGGCTCTCATGCCCACCTCCACCTGCACTACTCGAAGTCCTCGGAGAACTTGGTGCCCTTGCGCCCGTCGGCGATCTTCTTGCTGCCGCCGGTCTTCTTCGGCACCGACACCTCGATGGTCGCGGGCTCTGTGGGCCGCGGGGCCTCCCCGACGCTCTTCGCAGGGGACTTCTTCTTGCCACCGCCGCCCGTCTTGGCCGTGGCGCCTTCCTCATCGGCCTCCGGCGCGGCCGGTTCAGCCACCGCTGCCACGGACTTCGCCTCCCACATCACGGTCCGGTCCGCGTCCGGCATGACGGATGTGACAAAGGGCTCGAAACCGTCGGCCTCGACCCGCAGCGAAACGTACAGCGATGCGCGCTTCACCCGGAAGGGGTTCTCCGGGATCCGCGCGCCGTCGTAGAAGATCCGCCCGCCTTCGGGCAGGCCCTGCACCGTGATCTCCACGCCCTGCACGGCGGGCGCGGCGATGCCGTCCCCTCTCTTCCCGGGGGAAGGGGCCGGGAGGGAGGCCGGTTCGCCGGTTCCGGAGCCGAAAGCCAGCCACGCGGCCACTCCGGCCGCCACGAGCACGCCCGCCGCGATCCCGCCCCAGAGCAGCTTCCGGCTCTTCGGCTTGGCCGCGGTATCGGCCCAGACCCCGGGCGTCCGCGCCATCTGGGACAGCACCTTCGACGCCGACGACTGGACGCCGCTGCCGCCCTTGGTCTTGCCCAGGTCCCCGCTGGCCACCCCGGCCTGGATCCGCGTGCCCAGCAGCGACAACCCGGACTCCCGCTCGGAGTAGGCCGAGAGCCGCTGCAGGTCCTCCAGCAGTGCCCGGGCAGTGGCGCTTCGCGCCGCGGCTGCCTTGCTGAGCTCCCGCAGCACGAGCGCCTCTGCCTCGGCCGGGATCGAAGGCTCCAGTTCCCGCGGCGGCCGGGGTTCCGTGGTCAGGACGTTGATCAGCAGTTCGTTGTAGTGGGCACCCTGGAACGGCAGCTCGCCGGTGAGCATCTGGTACAGGATCACGCCCATCGAGTAGATGTCGGCCCGATGGTCGATGTCGGCGTCGCCCCGCGCCTGCTCCGGGGACATGTACGCCGGCGTGCCGAGCAGCGAGCCGGTCTGGGTCAGCTTGGTGCTGCCCGGGGCCGTGACCTTCGAGATGCCGAAGTCGATCAGCTTCACCGTTGGCACGCCGTCCGTGGAGCGCAGCAGGAAGATGTTGGCCGGCTTCAGATCGCGGTGCACGATGCCCTTGGCGTGGGCCGCCTCCAGGGCCAGCAGCGCGGGCTCGAGGATGCCGCAGGCCGCCTCCACCGTGACCTTGCCCTCCCGCTCCAGCAGGCTCTCGAGATCCTCGCCCTCGAGGTACTCCATGGCGATGTAGGGCTCGTTCTGGGGCGTCACGCCGACGTCGTAGATGTCGATGATGTTCTTGTGCCCGATGGCCGCGGCGGACTGGGCCTCGCGGTAGAACCGCTTGAGGACCTCCTCGCTGGTGGCGTACTCGGCGTGGAGCATCTTGATGGCGACGCGCTTGCCCACCAACACGTGGTGGCCCTCGTAGACCGCCCCCATGCCGCCCTCGCCCAGCAGCCGCTCCACCCGGTAGCGGCCATCGAGCACCTGACCCACGTGCGCGTCGTTTCCACCCATCAGGAGCAGCTCCCTGTCCTATCGTGCGATGTCGTACGGAGAGATGATTACACGCCTTCGCCCCCCGTGTCCACGGAGCCGGCCGGGCGGCGCAGGCGGCGGGCCAGGGCGATCACGTTTCCATCGGGATCGGCGAAGTAGGCCGCCTCGTCGCCCCATTCGCGCCGGCGAAGGGGGCCGAGCGGCCGTCCGCCGGCCTCGACCACCCGGGCGATGGCCCCGGAAAGGTCCTCGGTGCGCAGGTAGAGCTGGATGCCCGTGAGGTCCTCGTCGGTCTTGTGGGGCAAGCGGCTACCGGTGGTCTTCTCGAAGACGTCGAAGCTGCACACCGCGATCCCCCGTCCCCCGGGCACGGCGAACTGCACGTGGTCCCGGGACTCGATCTCGACCAACCAGTCGAAGGCGCGCATATAGAAACCCGCGAGCGAGCGGACATCCTCTGTTGCCAGGATCGTCACGTCATGGCGTGGGCCCGGCACGGGCTTCTCCACCGGCCGCGCCGCGCCCATCGGTGCGGTGAATCCCATATCCAGGAAGAAGAACGGCGCGAGGCCGCGGTAGGCCGCGTCCTTGTCCTCCTCGTGCAGGTGGCGGTCGAGTGAAACAGCGACCACCTCGCCGAACACGGCGAGGTCCGGGCCGAAGGCGCGGGTCTCGCGCACCCGGCACTCGACGTGGGCGCGGCACTCGGCGATGCGCGGCGGCTTCACCGCGAGGCTCTCGATCCGCGTCAGCCCGTTCCGGTCGAAGCGGTCGACCCCGGTACCCGCCGGATCCAGGCCGATGACCCAGGAGGTTGCGACCAGGTCGTCCCCAGGCACGTTCAGCACGAACTCGGGGGTCGCGAGCACGTTGGCCGCCGTGCGGTACTCGGCGCGGCAGCCGAAGACCACGACCGTCGGCGGCCCGTACGAGATCACCGCGACCCGGGACTTGGCCGCGACGTGGGGCACACCGTCGCCGTCCGCGGTAGTGACGAGGACCACCTGCTCTGGCAGGGGAGTGACATTCCACTCGAGCCGGCCCGGTGGCAGTGGCACCTTCCGCCTGGTGTCGCTCATCTGCACGTCCTTTCCCGCGGCGCGCCGCGCGCATCTCCCGCCGCCGCCACACTCTACCATCGGACCGCCCCGCTGGGAAAGGCGGGCCAAGCTGGTCGATCGGTGGTATGAAAGTGCCGCTCGAGGAGCTCAGTCGAGGAGGACTGCCGGATGACCGACAACCAGCCCCTCGGTACGAAAACCTCTTTCGAAGTCGTGCGCTTCCGGGACGGCGCGGCCGAGGCGGCCGAGGCCCAGGTCGCCACGGAGGTACCCCTGACCGTCGTCGTGAACGGCGTGGAGCTCGCCACGCTCTCGTGCAGCCCGGCGGATCTCTCCGAGCTGGTCTGCGGCTTCCTCTTCACCCAGGGACTGATCCGCGGCACCAACGACGTGTCCGAGATCGCCGTCGACCCGGCTCGCTGGCGCGTGGATGCATCGATCGCCCGCACCCCGGACCCGGAGTTCCTGGGAAAACGCCTGTACACGTCGGGTTGCGGCAGGGGCGTGATGTACACGTCCGTGTTCGAGCTCGCGGCCAGACACCCCCTGGAATCGGATTTCCGCGTTCCCGCCGCCGCGATCGACAAGTTGATGCGCTGGCTCCAGTCCGGCTCCGGGCTACACCGCCTCACTCGCGGCGTGCACAGCGCGGTCCTGGCACCGGAGGCGCGCCATCCGGGCTCGGCCATCGACGACGTGGGCCGGCACAACGCCGTGGACAAGGTCATCGGCCGCGCGCTGATGGACGGTACGGACGCGGCATCCTGCGTCCTCGCCGGCACCGGGCGCGTTTCCTCCGAGATCCTCTTCAAGGTTCGCCGCGCGAGGATCCCGGTGGTCGCATCCTTCGGCGCGCCCACCCACCAGGCCGTGCTCCTGGCGCGGGAGATGGGAGTGACCCTGGCGGGTCTGGCCCGTGGTCGCAAGCTGATCGTCTTCTCGCATCCCGAACGCATTGTTCCGTGAACCGGCAAGCAGCCCTTTTCTGCGAGACAGCGACTCGGGTCGCAGCTACTATGATGTCAAGGCGTTTTGCGCTGAAGGAGGTTCCACCATGTGGCAGAAATACCTGATATCTTTCTTCACGCTGTCCATTCTCGCGGGGTTGATTCCGGCCGCAGCCGGGTGTGGCGATGATGACGATGACGGGACCGGTACGGACGCGGACACCGACGCGGACACCGACGCGGACACCGACGCGGACACCGACGCGGACACTGACGCGTGCGAGCCCGTGACCTGCGAGACGATCCACGCGGGGCTGAACTGCGATTTCCCGGTGGGCGAGCTGACCCGCGACTTCTACCTCGATTTGCCGACGGGTGTGGAGGAAGGCGGGCCCTGGCCCGTGGTCTTCAGCTGGCACGGGCTGGGAGACACCGCCCAGAACTTCCACAACCTGATCTCGGGCCAGGTGAACAACGAGACGATGCCGTTCATCGGCGTGACCCTCGAGGACTCGGGCTATGTGCTCTCGGTCCCGCTGGCGGGCGACATGCCCCTGGACTGGGAGGTCTTCCAGATCACCGAGGCCAACCGGGAGGTGGCCCTGTTCGACGCGGTCCTGGCCTGCCTCGACGAGCGCTACGGCGTGGATCCCGACCACGTCCACTCGATGGGATTCTCGCTGGGTTCCATCGTCACGGACCTGCTGGCCACGGTGCGCGGCGAGCAGCTCGCCTCGGTGGCGACCTACTCGGGGATCTACTGGAGCAACCCCGTCAACGTCGGCGCGCTGCTCGGCATGGTGGTGAGCTGGCCCGCCTACGAGGTCGAGAACAAGTACACCCACCTCTTCCTCCACGGCGGCACCACCGACCTGTACGACATGTCCGTCGTCCAGCTGCACTTCGACCAGGCGGCAGGCAACGATTCGACGATGCTGCGCGGCCTGGGCCACGACACCATCGTCTGCGACCACGGCAGCGGGCACACCGTGCCGTCCGCGATGTACGCCGACAAGCTGGTGGAGTTCTTCGCCGCACACCCGCTCGGCACCGAGGTTTCGCCCTACAACGACGATGGCCTGCCCGGCGACTTCGCCGACTACTGCGAGTTCCTGCCCAAGACCGCGGAGTGATCCCAAGGCGCCGCCTTGGCGGGCGGTGGGGGGTGTCTTGTTTCCGGGTTAGCGCTTCGAGAACTGGAAGGACTTGCGGGCGCCGGGGCGGCCGTACTTCTTGCGTTCGACCTCACGGGCGTCGCGGGTGAGGAAGCCGCCCTTCTTGAGGGCGCCGCGGCGCTCGGGATCGGCCAGGCACAGGGCGCGGGCGATCCCGTGGGTCACGGCGTCGGCCTGGGCCGAGGAGCCTCCGCCGCAGACGTTGACCCGGAAGTCGTACTGGCCGTCCGCCTCGACGAGTTCGAGGGGCTGGCGCATGATCATCCGCGAGATGGTCCGCGGAAAGTAGGACTCCTCGTTGCGGCGGTTGACCGTGATGATTCCCGTCCCCGGCGTCATCCAGACCCGGGCCACGGCGCGCTTGCGCTTGCCTGTGGCGTACCAGCGATTCTCGGTCTTCGTCTCGGGCATCCGGCTGTCTCCTCTAGAGCGCCAGCTCGGTCGCCTTCTGCGCCGCGTAAGCGTGCACGGGCGCCGGGCCGGCATGGACCTTCAGTTTCTTGAGCATCGCCCGGCCGAGGCGGGTCTTCGGCAGCATGCCTCTGACCGCCAGCCGGAAGAGCTCCTCGGGTTTCTTCTCGAGCATCGTTCGCGCGCTGACCGAGACCAGGTGCCCGACCCAGCCGGTGTGTCGATGGTACTGCTTGTCGTCGAGCTTCCGGCCCGTGAGCCGCACCTGCCCGGCGTTGACAACGACGACAAAGTCTCCGGTGTCCACATGGGGCGTGTACGTCGGCTTGTTCTTTCCCTGGAGGATCTTGGCGATCTCGGCGGCGGCCCGGCCGAGGGTCTTGCCCTTGGAATCGAAGATGTACCAGCGGCGTTCGATCTCGCCCGGTTTCGCGCTGAAAGTCCGCATTTGTCCGCTCCAGATCTCGTCACGCGGGCTTCCACAGCGTCCCGCGAAGCGCCCTAGTTAGTCCGAAGCCCCTGCCCTTGTCAAGGGAAGAAACGGGGTCACAGGATCATGAAATCCTTGGGATTCTCGAGCACCGCGCCCGCCAGTTCGGCGTACTTGCGGTTGACCTCGTCGTTGAGGGTGGCTCCCCGGGTCATGACCTCGCGCAGATATTCCTCGATCTTGCGGTACTCGGTCCACGCCGCCACGAAGTCATCGTAGCGCATCTTGCGGATCAGCTTGCCCCGGTGCTGCACCGTGTCGTCGAACTCCATTTCGCCGAAAACGGACTCGAACCTTTTCAAATATCTTTTGTACACGTCGAGATAGTCGTCGCTGGTCATGGGTTGTCTGGCTCCTGGAACACGACCTCGCCGCCGGCGATGACCGTCTTCGTGTGGTTGACGCCGAAATGATAGAGGAATCCCCGGAAGTCCGGAATGCCCAGAATCAGGAGGTCGGCGGCCCGCCCCGGCAGCAGGCTTCCGATCTCTTCGTGCAGCCCAAGGGCCCGGGCCGCGTTGACCGTGACCCCGCGAATGGCCTCGGCACAGTCGAGCCCCATCCTCGTGGCGGCGAGATGCGCCATCAGCGGCAGGTTCTCGGTGCGCGAGCTGCCCGGGTTGTCGTCGGTGGCCACGGCCACGGTCACCCCGGCGTCGATCAGCCGGCGTCCGTCCGGGAAACCGTCCCGCAGACACATCGCCGCTCCCGGCAGCAGGTTGGCCACGGCGCCGGAAGCGGCCAGGGCCTCGATCCCCGAGTCGGAGATGACTTCCAGATGGTCGGCCGAGAGCCCCCCGATCGCCGCGATCAGCTCGGGCCCGCCCTGATCCGTGAACTGCCCGGCGTGCATCTTGGTCGCCAGCCCCAGTCCGGCCGCCGCCTCGAGCAGCGCACGCGCCTCTTCGAGAGAGAAGGCTCCCTGATCGACGTAGACGTCGCAGGCCCGCGCCAGGCCGCGGCGAGCGACCTCGGGCAGCACGCGGCCGATCATCAGATCGACGTAGTCCCCGCGGCGATCGCCGAACTCCCGGGGGACGACGTGGGCGCCGAGATAGGTGGGGACCAGTCGGATCGGCTGCCGGCGGTCGAGCTCGCCCACGGCTTCGAGCATGCGAAGCTCGGTGTCGACGTCGAGCCCGTAGCCGCTCTTGACCTCCATCGTGGTCACGCCGAAGCCAAGCGCCCTCGACAGGCGCGGCAGTGACTCGGCGACGAGCCCGTCGCGGGTGGCGGCGCGGGTGGCGGTCACCGTGGAGTGGATCCCGCCGCCGGCTGCCAGGATCTCGACGTAGCCGGCCCCGCGCATCCGCAGGCCGAACTCCATGTGGCGGCTGCCGGCGAAGACGGCGTGGGTGTGGGGATCGACGAGCCCGGGCATCACCACCCCGCCGGTGGCGTCGATGGCGCGGCGGCCACGGTAGGTATCGAGGATCTTTTCGCGCTCTCCCGCGTCGATGATTCTGCCCCCGGCGATCGCCAGTGCGCCGTCCCGAACGACACCGAGGGCGACGGCGTCGGGATCGCCGGTCGCATCCGCCGGGGCTCCGGGCAGGGGCTCGCCGACAAGGAGCTGGGACGCGCCGTGGACGACGAGGTCGACATCTTGCATGGCAGGCCCAACGTAGAGAACCCACGGGTTCTTTTCAACCTGAAAGCGCCCTCGCCCCACACAGGGATCGGGACGCCGTTCCCGAGGAGGGGTTGGTGCATGCGACGACAGGCCGGCGCCGGGCTCACCCCGACGGAGGTGCTTTGAATTCGGGGCTGTTGCGCCGTGTCGATCAGGATGGAGGCAGCGCCTCGGGAGGCACCCGTCCGGCGGCCCGGGAAGAGGAAAAAGGTAAGGGCTTGACTTTGTATGGCTTCAAAACCAATAGTGGGCGGACTTTGTGCCAGGTACCCCACCCTCGATGTTCGATGGGGTCCCTCGGTCAACGCTGGAGGACGAAGATGCTTCGCAGGCTGACCTTCCCGGCGCTCATCGGCGCCATCGTACTATTCGCGCTGGCCGCCGAGGCCCAGTACCAGGCCCGGCCGGTCATCACCGGATTGAACCCGCCCTCCGGCCCTCCGGGGACCACGGTGACCATCCAGGGCCAGAACTTCAGCGCGCAGTACCAGGTGCTGTACAACGGCGTGGCCCTCACCCCCACCAAGGTCACCGCCACCGAGATCGCCGTCAAGCTCCCGGCGAACGCGATCCAGGGCCGGTTCACGCTGCGCGGGCCGCAGCACCAGGTGGACAGCCCCCAGGTGTTCTGGGTGGTGCAGGCCAAGGCCGCGCCCGTGATCACGTCGATCGAGCCCACTTCCGGCCCCCCCGGCACGGTGGTGTCCATCAGTGGCAACAACTTCTCGTCGAAGGGACACGAGAACACCATCACCATCGGCGGCGTGGCGCTGTCGGTGCGCACGGCCAACACGACCCGCATCCAGGCGGTCATTCCGGTCGGCGCCAAGACCGGCAACATCACGGTGCAGGTCTTCAACGCCGGCCAGGCCACCTCGCCCCAGGCGTTCACCGTGCTGGCGCAGCTGGTCATCCAGTCGATGTCGCCCGCACTCGGCCCGCCCGGCACCCACGTCGTGCTGCGTGGCTCGGGCTTCTCGGCCAAGAAGAACGACAACAAGGTCAAGCTCGGCGACAAGGCCTGCAAGGTGCTGAACGCGTCCGTCACCGAGCTGACCGTCGAGGTCCCCAAGAAGGGCGCCGAGACCGGACGCTTCTCGGTCGACGTCAAGAAGCTGGGCAGCTACGAGCACCCGACGCCGTTCCCGGTGGTCTACCCGCCAGAGATCTCGACCTTCTCGCCCGCGGCCGGCGGCATGGGAACCGAGGTGGTTATCAAGGGATCGAATTTCGGCGACGATCCGATGAACACCCAGGTCCTGCTGACCGGGCTGGCCTGTCAAGTGTCACTGGTCTCCAACAACGAGATCCGGGTGCGCGTGCCCCAGGGTTCGGTCTCCGGCAAGTTCAAGA
>CAYZAI010000154.1:0-10733 GCA_964476305.1 uncultured Myxococcales bacterium | reverse complement strand
GACGGCGACTCCGACTCGGACGCCGACACCGACCCGCCCTGCGTCGACGAGGACGACGACTGGTGGTGCGTGCCCTTCGACTGCGACGACGGCGACCCGGACGTCAACCCCGGCGTGACCGAGGAGGCGGGCAACGGCGTCGACGACAACTGCAACGGCCTGACCGACGAGACCGGCGGCGACGGGGACACCGACACGGACGCCGACGCGGACGCCGACGCGGATGCCGACACGGACACGCAGTGCATCGACAACTGCCCCGAGGCCTCGCCGGTCTGCCAGCCGGCCATGTCCAGCGAGTACGCCCAGGGCCTGTGCGACCAGCTCGACAACGACTGCGACGGGCAGGTCGACGAGGGCTGCACCTGCGGGGTGGGGCAGGTCCAGCCGTGCTTCAAGGGCCCGCCCAACTTCCGCGACGTGGGCCAGTGCACGGACGGGACCCAGCCCTGCGTGGCCTCGGGCGAGTTCGGCGTGTGGGGCGCGTGCACGGGTGGCATCTGGCCGGCGCCGGAGATCTGCGACAACGTGGACAACGACTGCGACGGCTGCACGGACGACGACCTGTGCTGCGAGCCGCCGATCAACTGCGACTTCGACGTGGGGGACGCGGAGCCGTTCGTGGACAAGGTCATCGACGGCACGCAGATCTACACCGGCGGCGACGCCCTGGCCTGGGAGTGGACCCTGACGAAGGGCCCGTGCGACCTGGTGCTGGGCACCAACAGCTTCACGATGAACGGGCAGGCCGTGAGCACGATCTCGGGCCCGAGCGTGTCGCAGCTCACGCTCAGGTGGCAGCTCTCGGGCGATTACACGCTGACGATGCGCGTCAACACGCCCGCCGACGGCTGGCTGGAGTGCCAGTGGGTGATCCACGTGGTGGCGCCGGGGCTGCGCGTGGAGCTGTGCTGGGACACGACCCCGGCCAACGACGTGGACCTGCACCTGGGCCGCATCGGCACGACCACAGGCTGGTTCACCAGCACCGAATGCTACTACGGGAACTGCAAGAACACGGGCACACCGAACTGGGGCTACGCGCAGACGTACTCGGCGATGCCGCCGCTCGGCAACTATGAGTGGGTCTACAACCCCAGGCTCGACATCGACAACATCGCCTCGGTGGGCATCCCCGAGAACATCAACGTCGACAACCCCGGTGAGGGGCACCAGTACCGCGTGCTGGTCCACATGTACGACTACTCCGCCACCACCACGCACCCGGTGGTGAACATCTACTGCGGAGGCACGCTCAAGGCGACCTACGGGGTCACGCCCCAGGTCACGGGCTTCGACTACGGCTGCGGCAACAGCTGCGGAGACGGCTGGAAGGTGACCGACGTCACCTGGCACGGGGATCCGCTCTCCGACACCTGCGCCCTGGCGCCGATCTGGAACAACGGCTACGTGATCCAGCAAGGTCCCTTCACCTGGCCGTAGGACGCGAGAACAGGGATCCTCCGCCTTTCCGAAAAACACCCGGGTAATATTGACGGGCTATTTTGACCCGGGTAATATTCCTCGCCGGAAAGCGAGGTGTCCCATGGAAAACGACCGGACCTACACGTCGTTCGCGGGCCAGCAGAGGATCATCACCGGAGACCTGCGCGCGATGCTGCTGAGAACCAAGAAGCGGATCGACGACGGCGAGAGCGAGATCGTGCTCATCTTCGACGACAGCACCGGGAAGCAGATCGACTTCGACTTCCGCGGCACGCCCGAGGAGGTCGTGGAGCGGGCCATTCCCAAGCCGGCGGCAGGGCCGGGCCGGCCCAGGCTCGGCGTGGTCTCGCGGGAGGTCTCGCTGCTGCCCCGGCACTGGGAGTGGCTCGAGGAGCAGGACAACGGGATCTCGGCCGCTCTGCGCCGGCTGGTGGACGAGGCGCGCAAGCGCGAGCCCGAGCAGGAGCGCGCCCGCCGCGCAAGGGACGCGGCCAGTCGTTTCATGTGGTCCATGGCCGGCAACCTGCCGGATTTCGAGGAGGCCACGCGGGCCCTGTTCGCCGGGGATCGGGAGAAGCTCGGCGGGCTGATCCGCGACTGGCCCCAGGATATCCGCGAGCACGTCGAGCGGTTGCTGGGATAGCGGCTCAGCCCAGCCGGACGCGGACGTCGACCGCGGCGGACGGCCGGACGGCCGAAAGCGCCGATCAGACGATCGCTCTCAGGCGCGGGACTAGGGCGGAGAGATCCGCCGTCACGATCTCCCACAGGATGTCACAGTCGACCGAGTCGTAGCCGTGGACGAGCCGGTTCCTGGTGGCGATGATCTGGCGCCACGGGATGTCGGGGTGATCCTCCTGGAACGAGTCCGAGATCCTGGAGGCCGCCTCGCCGACGATCTCCACGAGCTTGAGCGTGGCGAGGAAGAACGTGCGATCCGCGTCGAGATCCGCCCGGGTGCGCCCGTCAGCGAGGGCGACGGTCTCCTCGACGTGCTCCAGCATCTGCCGAAGCGCGAGGCGGTCGTCATGCCGCGACATAAACCGACTCCGCCTCTGCGGCGATCTCATCGCGCAGGTGCCTGCTCAGGAAACCGGGCGTGTTCAGGTCGACGCGCCGTCCGAGGATCCGCGAAAGCTCGTCCTGCAGGCGGAAGAACGACAGACCGACGCGGACGCCTGGCTGGAACTCGACGAGCACGTCGATGTCGCTGTCCGGCCCGAAGTCTTCGCGGAGGATCGAGCCGAACAGGGCCATCCGCCTGATGCCGTTGTCCCGGCAGAACGCCTCGAGGGCCTCGACCGGGATCTCGATGCCGTGTAGCTTCATGGCGGTGCCCAGGATACCATACGTCCGCTCTGCCGTCACATTACGCTCGGGCAACATTGCGCTCGGGCAACACCGGCTCGGCAACCTCCGCGCCTGCTCTCAATCCAGCCGGACGCGGACATCGACCGCGGCGGAGGGTTGTCCCGCGGGGGCCACCAGGAGCGGGTTGATCTCGATCTCGGACACTTCGGGGTGATCCGAGACCAGCAGCGAGAGGCGCATCAGGCACTGCTCGAGGAAGTCGAGGTCCGCGGGCTCCTCGCCCCGGCTCCCGGCCAGCAGCGGGAAGCCGCGCACCTGCCGCACCATCTCCCGGGCGTGGAGCTCGCCGACCGGGTGCAGGCGGAACACCACGTCGCGGATCACCTCCACGTGGATCCCGCCCATGCCGAACATGATCAGCGGGCCGAACACGGGGTCCGCGCTCATGCCGATGATGGTCTCGCGGCAACCGGGGAAGGCCTGCTGGATCGCGATCCGGCCCTCGCCGTTGCCGTGGGCTTTCAGCACCTCGGAGAGCCGCCGCCAGGCCCGGACCATGGCCCCCTCGTCGCCGATGCCGACCTCCACGCCCTTGACGTCGGTGCGGTGGGGGATGGCCCGCGAGTCGACCTTGGCCACCACGGGCCAGCCGATGCCCGCGGCGGCTTCCAGCGCCTCCTCGAGGGTGCTGGCAAAGGCCGTGCGCGGCACCGGGATGCCGTAGGCCGCGACGAGATCCTGGGCCTCCCCCAGACCGAGGAGCCCCGTACCTCCAGCCGGCGCGAGCCTGGCCCGAGCAGTCTCGACGACGGCCTTGCCCCGCTCTCGGTCCACGGCGAGATCCGGGATGATGTCCTCGAGGCGGCTGCGGGCCCGGCCGTGATCCACCAGCGCGGCCAGGGCCTTGGCCGCTGCCTCGGGAAAGAGGTAGGTCGGGATGCCGGCCTCCCGCAGCCAGCGTCGGCCTTCGCCCAGCGAGCGGCTTCGCGTCATGAAGCAGGCCACCACGGGCTTGCCGCCACCGGCCCCGCGACAGGCCTCGGCGATGGTCCGCCCCACGGCGTCCGCGTCGCTCATGATCGGCGGAGCGAAGATCACCAGCAGCCCGTCTATCTCGGGATCGGCCAGGATCGCGCGGATGGCGGCGTCGGAGTCCGCGGCCGTGGCCGAGGCCAGGGCGTCCACCGGGTTGCCCACGCTGGCCTCGGGGTGGAGCGCCCGCCGCAGGTGCTCGGTGGTCGCGTCGGAGAGCGGCCCGATGGTCAGGCCCAGGCCCGCCAGGGCGTCCGTGGCCAGGATCCCCGGCCCGCCGGCGTTGGTCACCACCGCCACGCGGTTGCCCGGGGCGGCAGGCTGCTCGGCCAGGGCCGCGGCCACGTCGAAGAGCTCGGTCACCGAGCCCACGCGGATGATGCCGCACTCCTCGAACAGGGCGTCGTACGAAACGTCGCGGCCCACCATCGAGCCGGTGTGGGAGAGGGCGGCCCGGGCGCCGGCCGCGGTGCGTCCGGCCTTGACCGCGACGATGGGCTTGTCGCGGGCCACGCGCCTCGCCTCGGGCACGAAGCGCCTGGGGTCGAAGAAGCTCTCGACGTACATCGCGATCACGCGGGTGAGGGGATCGGCGCCCCAGTAGCTCACCAGGTCCACGGCGTCCACATCGACGCGGTTGCCGATGGAGCAGAACTTCGAGATGCCGGTGCCGCGCTCCGCGGCCAGCTCGAGCATGGACTCGCCCAGGGCCCCGCTCTGGGTGACGAAGGCAATGGGTCCCGCCGGGGGCGTGAGCCGCGAGAAGCTGGCGTTGAGGTGGATCTCGGGGTTGGTGTTGATCACGCCCATGCAGTTGGGCCCGGCCGCGCGCATGCCGAAGCGATCGAGCAGCTCTCGCAGCTCGCGCTCGCGCTCGCAGCCGTCGGGGCGGCCGGTCTCGCCGAACCCCGCCGAGACGATCACCAGGGACTTGACGCCCTTCTCGCCGCACTCGCGGATAGCGTCGAGGGCCGCGGTCTTGGGCACGATGACCACCGCGAGGTCCACCGGGTCCGGGATGTCGAGCACGCTGCCGTAGCACTTCATCGACATCACGACGTCCTGGGCCGGGTTCACCGGGAAGACCGAGCCCTGGTATTCGCCCGTGACGAGGTTGCGGATCACCTCACGGCCGATGGAACCCCGCCTGGCCGATGCGCCGAGCACGGCCACGGACCGCGGGCGGAACAGCCCGTCCACGCCGCTCACGGGTTCGGGGATCCCTCTTCTCCCTCCGATCTCGCTCATCTTCCGCTCCTCGCCGCCAGAGTTCGATCCGGCGGGCGGCGGAAGTCTAGCAGTTCTGCCGGGTTTCGCACGGCTTTCCAGGCGGAGCACTTGCCGAGGCACGGAACGCGGGCTAGATCCCTGCTCGTGAACGAGAAGACCGATACCGACGGGCCGACCGGCGTTTCCTACGACCGGCTCGTCGAAAAGCTGCGCGGCCTTCGCGGGGCCGTGGTGGCGTTCTCCGGCGGCGTGGACTCGAGCCTGCTCCTGGCCGCGGCCGTGGACGCCCTGGGCGATCGCGCCCTGGCCGTGACCGCCTGCTCGCCGTCCTACCCGGCTCGGGAGCGGGAGCGGGCCGTGGAGATCGCCCGGTCGATCGGCGCGCGGCACGTGCTTTTCGACTCGGACGAGCTGGACGATCCCCGGTACCGGGCCAACCCGCCCGACCGCTGCTACTACTGCAAGGGCGCACTGTTCCGAGAGCTGCGGGCCATGGCCGACGAGCAGGGCCTGCCCGCGCTGCTGGACGGCGAAAGCCGCGATGACGCCGCGGACTTCCGCCCCGGCAGCCGCGCGGCCCGGGAGGCGGGCGTGCGCTCGCCCCTGGCCGAGCTGGGCCTGCGCAAGGACGACGTCCGCCGGCTGTCCCGGGAACGGGGCCTGCCCGGCTGGGATCGGCCGGCCTGCGCCTGCCTGGCCTCGCGCATCCCCTACGGCGTCGAGATCACGGCCGAGCACTTGGCGCGCATCGGCGTCGCCGAGGAGGCGATCCTGGCGCTGGGGTTCACGGTGGTGCGGGTCCGCGATCATGGGGACGTGGCCCGGGTGGAGCTGGGCTCGGACGAGATCGATCGCGCCCTGCGCCCCGGGATTCGCTCGGCCATCTCGGCGGCCTGCCGGGCCCACGGTTTCGCCTACGCCGCCATCGACCTCGACGGCTACCGCACCGGCTCCCTCAACGAGATCCTCGATATTTGACCGGCCGCTCCGGAGCGGCGGCTCGATCGCATCGTTGCGCGGTTTCCACGGACAGGATATCATACTCTCCTTGTCCAAATGGAAAGGAAACGTCTATGCGATATCTGATGCTGTTCCTGCTTTCGGGAATCCTCCTGGCGGCCTGCACCGCGTCCTCGTCCCACGGCTCCGGTGACGATGACGGGGCCGACGCGGACACCGACGCCGACACCAATTCTGACACGGACGCCGACACGGATTCCGACACGGACGCCGACACGGACTCGGACACGGACACCGATTCGGACAGCGACACCGGAACCATCCCGGGCTACTTCACGCCGGGTTGCGCGGACGGGACGCGCGAGGGCTTCGCGGACGAGATCCTGTACCCCTACATCGCGGGCTGCGATGGCGCGTGGTCCCTCCCCGGCATCTTCGACATGCCCGTGAGCTGCGATCGCCAGGCTGGGAACGACGGGACGAACCCCTCGGGCACGGGCTGCACGGTCAGCGACCTGTGCGGGCCTGGCTGGCGGGTGTGCTACGGTCGCGACGACGTGCTGCTGCGCAACCCCGGCGGCTGCGATGGCGTGATGAACGGCGCGGCGGACCCGGTGTTCTTCACGACCCAGATGTCGTCCGAGGGCGCGTTCCTGTGCTCCACCGGTTCCGACGCCACCAACGACCTGTTCGGCTGCGGCAACCTCGGCTGCAACATCAGCAGCGACGAGACCGCGCAGCTGATGTGCGCGCCGCTGATCATGTCCTCCCACGACAGGTGCAAGGGCCTGCGCAACGACCTGTTTTGCGGCGAATGGTGCAACCACCTGGGCAAGTACCCGTTGCTGAGCAACGTCTGGAACTGCGGCAGCAGCACGACCGCGGAGGCCCTGAACGTCACCAAGACCGGTTCCGGCCAGGGTGGCGTGCTGTGCTGCATCGTCGACGACGAGGAGGATTGAACATGAGGACCCTTTCGACCTGCGCCTTCGGATGGCTCGTGATCGCCCTGGCCTGGGGCTGCATGGAGGCCGGGGACGTGGTGGGCACGCTGGACGCGGACTCCGATTCCGACAGCGACGCCGACTCCGATGCGGACTCCGACAGCGATTCCGACTCGGATACCGACTCCGACACGGACTCCGACAGCGATTCCGACTCGGATACCGACTCCGACTCCGACACGGACTCGGATACGGATTCCGACTCGGACACGGATTCCGACTCGGATACCGACTC
This sequence comes from uncultured Myxococcales bacterium, assembly GCA_964476305.1. GTDB lineage: Bacteria > Myxococcota_A > Polyangia > JAAYKL01 > JAAYKL01 > CAYZAI01. The sequence continues at coordinate 3,515 of CAYZAI010000154.1, read as the reverse complement.
CGATACCGATTCCGACTCGGATACCGACTCCGACACGGACTCCGACTCGGATACCGACTCCGACACGGACACCGACACCGACACGGACACGGACACGGACACCGACACCGACGCGGACACCGACACCGACGCGGACGCGGATGCCGATGCCGATGCCGACACCGATGCGGATGCCGATGCGGACACGGACAGCGACACCGAAACGGAGTTCTTCACCGCCGGCTGCGCGGACGGCACGCGGGAGGGCTTCGCGGATCAGGCGATGTACCCCTACATCGCGGGCTGCGATGGCGCGTGGTCCCTCCCCGGCATCTTCGACATGCCCGTGAGCTGCGATCGCCAGGCTGGGAACGACGGGACGAACCCCTCGGGCACGGGCTGCACGGTCAGCGACCTGTGCGGGCCTGGCTGGCGGGTGTGCTACGGTCGCGACGACGTGCTGCTGCGCAACCCCGGCGGCTGCGATGGCGTGATGAACGGCGCGGCGGACCCGGTGTTCTTCACGACCCAGATGTCGTCCGAGGGCGCGTTCCTGTGCTCCACCGGTTCCGACGCCACCAACGACCTGTTCGGCTGCGGCAACCTCGGCTGCAACATCAGCAGCGACGAGACCGCGCAGCTGATGTGCGCGCCGCTGATCATGTCCTCCCACGACAGGTGCAAGGGCCTGCGCAACGACCTGTTTTGCGGCGAATGGTGCAACCACCTGGGCAAGTACCCGTTGCTGAGCAACGTCTGGAACTGCGGCAGCAGCACGACCGCGGAGGCCCTGAACGTGGTCAAGACGGGACTGGGCCAGGGCGGCGTCCTGTGCTGCGTGGAGGACTAGCCGCCGTCTAGGTATCGGTTCTCTCGTCCGCGCCCACGTCCGGCGCGCCGTCGTCCCTCGGCTCGCCATCCATGTCGTCGTCGCACAAGCCCGGCTCGAGTGGCATGCCCTGGTCGACGGCCGCGGACCCCGGCGCCAGGTGGAGATCACCGCCGGATCCGTCCGCGAACAGGTCGAGCCCGACCTCCTCGAGGTTGCCGGCCAGCGTGGCGCTGGCCCCGTCCCGCTCGCGCATCGGGTGGGTCGCGGCGTTGTTGGTGATCTCCACGCCCACCGCTCCGGCGAACCGCCACTCGATGGACGAGAAGTTGTCTCCGGTGGAGGCGATGCTGTTGTGTACGACCCTCGCGCGGCAGGCGGACCACAGGCAGAGGCCGCAGTCGAAGCCGTCGTCCGAGGCGAAGAGCTCGGCCCGGCCCGCGAAGATCACATTGTTGCGGATCACGCCGCCGAAGTGGTCGACGTAGGTCTCCCCCGCCTCGGGGCAGGGTTCGTCGTCGTATTCGCGGGCGTCGCCCTCGGTGGCGAGGCCAAACCCCACGCCCCGGGCGTTGTCGCGAAGGACGTTGCGCGTCACCAGCGTGTCGCGGCAACCCCGCCAGAGGTGGATCGCGTGCTCGGACAGGCCCTGTTCGCACCAGAAGCCCTCGATCTCGTTGTCGCGGATGACCCAGCCCCGGGCCTGGTGCGCGTCCACTCCGCCGGTGTAGCAGCCGCCCGAGGTGGGGTTGACGTGGGGCCGGCCCTCGTCGGTCAGCTCGATGCGCGAGCAGGCGATCTCTCCGAAGTCCGGGTAGAAGCCTTCCGCGGCAGGGTTGATCTTGATCGCCTGCTCCCGGGGATCGACGATGTGGACGTCGTAGATCCGCGTCCCAGTGACGTCGCCGTCGCCGGTCGTCGTGACGTGGATCGGGTGGGTGAAAGCCCGACGGATGGTCAGGTCCGCGATGGTGACGTCCGGCGCGGCCACGGTGATGATCTCGGTGGTCTGGTACTCGCCGTCGAGGACCACGGCCTCGCGGTCGCCGCTCGCCGAGCGCAGGGTCACCCCGGGCGTGTCTATCCAGATGTACGCGCCGCCCAGCAGGTACGTGCCGTCCGCGAAGAGGATGGTGTCCCCCTCCCCGGCCGCGGCGACGATGCCCGTGAGCTCGCCGGCCTGGTCCGGGGTCACGCTGGTCGTGTCGCCGGCAGGCGGCGGCAGCGGCCCGCAGTCCGGGCCCGGGTCGGAGTCGGAATCCGAGTCCGAATCCGAATCCGAATCCGAGTCGGTGTCCGCGTCCGAGTCCGAGTCCGAGTCGGCGTCCGCCCCGCCCCCGGGCCCGTCTTCCCCGCAGCCCGCAGCAAGCGCGAGCGCGACCGTAACGATCATCGCCAGCGTGAATCTCGGCATCGGCCCTCCCGTTTTCCGCCCCGCGGGTTTCCTGCTATTTAGACCACGAAAACGCGAGGAGGACAGCCGTGAAGTCACACCGCAAGGAACTCTGGTTCGAGACCCGGGGGCGCCGGGAGTACGTCAACGTCACCGAGGACGTTCAGGCCGCGGTGGCCGAGAGCGGCGTGGCCGAGGGCCTGGTGCTGGTGAACGCCATGCACATCACGGCCAGCGTCTACGTCAACGACGACGAGTCGGGTCTGCTCGCCGACTACGACGAGTGGCTCGAGGGCCTCGCTCCCCACGAGCCCGTGAGCCGCTACCGGCACAACCGCACTGGCGAGGACAACGGCGACGCGCACTTGAAGCGCCAGATCATGGGCCGCGAGGTCACCATCGCAATCACCGGCGGCCGGCTCGACCTCGGCCCGTGGGAGCAGATCTTCTATGCCGAGTTCGACGGGCGGCGCCGCAAGCGCGTGCTGGTCAAGGTTATCGGCGAGTGAGCCCGCCGGGCGCCCCGGCTAGCGATTCCAGGGCCCGGCGCAGGGTCTCGGCCAGGGTGGCGCGATCGAGGGGCTTCTCGACGATCTCCCGCACGCCGATCTCCGCCCCTCGCACGCGGGCCGCGTCTTCCGCATTCCCGGTCATCACCACCACGGGCAGCCCGGGCCGGAGGGCGAGGATCTTCGCGGCGAGGTCCAGGCCGTCCATGCCGGGCATGGCCAGATCCGTGAGCAACAGGTCGAAGCCCTCCGGCGCGGCGGCGAACGCGGCCAGGGCGTCCTCGGGCCGTGTGAAGGCCTCGAGCCGGTAGCCCAGCGGCTCCAGCAACCGGCGCACCACGCGCACCATCCGCTCGCGGTCGTCGACGAACAGCACGCGTTCGCTGCCGCTCGCGAGCTTCGGCAGCACGATCCGCCGGGACGGATCGACCCGCCGGGCCAGGGCGAAGCACACTTCTATGGTGGTGCCGCGGCCAGGGACGCTGTCCACCGCGATCCGGCCGCCGTGGTCCTCGACGATGCGCGCCACCGTGGCCAGCCCCAGTCCGCTGCCTCCTGCGTCGCCGCGGGTCGTGAAGAACGGCTCGAAGACCCTGGCCGCGACCTCCGGGGCCATGCCCGGCCCGTCGTCCGCCACTGTCAGCCGGGCGCACCGCCCGTCGCCGGGCCCGCCGCCTGGCGCCTGAGCCTCGTCGACAAGGAAGGTGATCGTGCCGCCAGGCTCCCGCACCGCCTGCAGGGCATTGGTGGCCAGGTTCATCACGATCTGGTGAACCTGTCCCGGGTCCGCTTCCACCGGCACTTC
>CAYZAI010000153.1:0-10739 GCA_964476305.1 uncultured Myxococcales bacterium | reverse complement strand
ACCGGTGCGCCCGAACCACGGCGGACCACCCCGGCTCCCCGCAACCGGCCCCCGCTCCAGGCGACTTGCGGAACTCCTGGGGGGAAGTCGCTTGCCACGTATTCATCAACGGATCATACTGGCCACCAGTATTCGTTCCGAGACCCGGCCCCCCCCCCCAGATTATCATTCGATCCCCGGTCCATACCGCCGTATGCCAATTTCTAGCAAGCGGACATCCGCTACCCGTAGAAGTCGCCGTCCACGAGCCCGTCCCCGGGTCCGGGTCCCCGGGCAGGTACCGCGCCCCGTAGTTCGTCCCCGAGTCCCCGCCGCCCCACACGATCATCTCCATCCCGGTCCACACCGTAGTGAACCAGCGATCTACGGTTGGCGAATCCCCTCCTGAGGGGATTCCGCCGCATGTGTCAGTGAACGGGTCGTAGTATCCGTTGTTGGCCCACTTGAGTGTGTACTCACCGGTCCACACGATTCCCGGTCTATCACCGCTGTTGCAGCCAGTGGTCCCCTCCCACGTATCCGCCACAGGGTCGTACATGCTGGCGAAACTGTTGTGATCCGGGATCCCGCCAACCACCATCATCTTCCCGTACTCCGGCATCCATACCGCGTCGTGGTGCACCGTCCCCATCGGCGACGGCCCGCTCGTCGACAACGGCAGCCACGTCCACGTGCACCCCAGGCCGGTTCCGGTGTCCGTGTCTGTGTCGCTATCCGTATCCGTGTCCGTATCGGTGTCAGTATCCGTGTCAGCATCAGTGTCAGTGTCCGCATCGGCGTCGGTATCCGCGTCGCTGTCCGTGTCGGCATCTGCATCGGCGTCGGTATCGGTGTCGGTGTCGGAATCGGTGTCGGAATCCGTGTCGGCGTCGGTGTCGGTGTCGGCGTCCGTGTCGGCGTCGCCATCCGTACCCGATCCGTCGTCGTCATCGCCACTGCAGCCCGTGGACAGCAGACACGCGATACCCGCTGCCAGGATGAAGAGCTTCATCGTTCCCTCCTCCCGTTCGACGCAAGCCCGTCGGTATTCGAGAGGATAGCAGAACGGCTTTTCCTCGTGCGGGAAAAGCGCCGCGCCCGGCTCAGGGCTGATCGAAGCGGAAGCAGCGGAACGCGTTCTCGACGGTAAGCTCGGCGGTGACCTCGAGATCTTCGCCCCGCAGGCGGGCAAGCTCCTCGACGACGAAGCGCACCCGGGCGGGCTCGTTTACCTTGCCCCGGTGGGGCACGGGCGAGAGAAACGGCGCGTCGGTCTCGGCCAGGAGCCGGTCCGCGGGCGCGCCGGCCGCCACCTCGCGGACCTCGGCCGCGTTCGGGAACGTGACGATCCCCGAGAACGAGAGGAAGAACCCCAGCTCCAGGACGCCCGTGGCGAGGGGCCACCCGCCCGAGAAGCAGTGGATCACGCCGCCGAGCTCCGCGGCGCCCTCGTCCCGCAGGATCGCCAGGGTGTCGTCGTCGGCCTCGCGGGTGTGGATCACCACGGGCCTCCCCGCCTCCCGGGCCAGGCGCAGCTGCTTCGCGAACGCGCGGCGCTGCTCCTCCGGTGTCGAATGGTTGTAGTGGTAGTCGAGCCCGATCTCCCCGAGGGCCACCACCGGGCCGCGGTCCAGGGCGAAGCGCAACCGCTCCAGCGCGTCGGGAGTGGCCCGCGACGCGGCGTGGGGGTGGATGCCGACGCAGACGCGGATGCGCGGGTCCCGGTCGGCCAGGACGAAGGTCTCCTCGTACTCTCCCGGGCGCGTGGCCCCGGCCACGGCGACGATGGCCACGAGCCCGCCGTCCCAGGCTCGCTCGAGCGCGGCGCGGACCTCGGCCTCGCCGCCGCGGGCCATGTCCAGGTGCGCGTGGGAATCGATCAGCCGCATCGCCCGGCCTCCCCGTCGATCTCCGCCAGCGCCTCGGCGATCTCGGCGTCGAGATCCGCGGGCAGCCGTCCCCGGCGGCGCTCGAGCTCGGCGACCGCGGCGTCCCGATCCGCGGCGGCCAGGGCGGTCAGGGTCGAGGTGGCCGCGGAGGCCTCGATGGCCGATCGCCCGTCGAGCAGCGCGCCGACCGCGGGTGCCATCCCGTCCACGGGCAGGCGGGCCAGGGCTCCGAGGGCCGCGAGCCGGGTCGCGCTCCGGGTCCCGCCGAGCATCCTCGCCAGCACGGTGCGACCGCCCCCGTCCCCGCAGCGCACGAGCGCCGTCGCCGCCGCCGCACGGGACGACGCAGCGGCGAGCCACTTCCCCGCCAGCGACCGCAAAGCCGCGGCCGAGCGCGAGCCGCCGAGACGTCCCAGCGCCAGCGCCGCCTCAATGACCGCGTTCCCGCCTCCGGCCAGAGCCTTGATCGCCCCGTCCTCGCCTCGGGGATCGCCGACCCGGCACAGGGCCAGGGCCGCCTCCTCGCGCACGACCGGATCCGCATCACCCAGCATCGTCGCCAGCGCGTCTCCCTGCTCCCGACCCTCGATATCGCCCGCAGCCCGAGCGGCGGTCGCTCGCACCGCCGGGGAGGGATCGCGAAGCAGCGGCGCGATCTCGGCGAGGGGCCGTTCGACCAGCGCGGCGACGGCCTCCAATGCCGAGCAGCGCACGAGGGGGGACGGGTCGGCCAGGGCGGCGCGGAAGATGTCCACCGGCGGCTCGTAGCCCGGCGCGGCCAGGGCCAGCAGCCCTTCCAGCGCCTGGGAGCGCACCTCCTCCACCGGGTCCGCGGCCAGCCTCGCCAGCGCCGACGCGGCCTCGGCCAGCCGCGGGCCGTCCTCCCGGGACAGGGCCAGGGCCGCGACCCAGCGCGCCGCGGCCGAGTCACTTCCCGCGTCACGCAAGGCGGCGTCCAGGTGCGGCAGGTCCGAAGGCAGGATCCAGGTCGTCAAGGGAGGCTCACTCGGACGGGAGATCGGCGGGGAGCGGCTCGTCGTCCTCTTCGACCGGCGGCGGCGCGCCCGGCTGGCCGGCGGGCCGCACCTGATCGGCCGTGTACTCGCAGAGGTTCCCCTCCTCGCCGACCTGCACGCGGACGATGCGCCGCAGCACGTCGCGATCCCGGACCCGACCCTCGCCGTCCGGCGTGATCACGCGCCTCCCCACGCGCGGCATGTTCTTCGCCGCCTCGCGGTAGTGGGCGTCCTCGTAGGCCAGGCAGCACAGCAGGCGACCGCAGATGCCCGAGACCTTCTCGGGGTTCAGCACGAGGTCCTGGTTCTTGGCCATGCGGATCGAGACCGGCGTGAACTCCCTCAGGTAGCGGTTGCAGCAGAGCGGTTGGCCGCAGGAGCCGATCCCCCCCAGCATCCGCGCCGCGTCGCGGACGCCGATCTGCCTCATCTCGACGCGGATGTGCAGTCGCCGGGCGAGCTCCCGCACGAGATCGCGGAAATCGACGCGCCCCTCGGACGCGAAGTAGAAGACCGCCTTGTTGCCGCCGTGAAGGTAGTCCACGCTGATCAGCTTCATCGGCAGGCGCAGCTGCTCGATCCCCTCCCGGCAGAGCGTGAAGGCCGCCCGCTCCTTCTCGACGTTGCGCTCGCGCTGGCGCATGTCGTTCTGGCTGGCCTTGCGGATCACCCGCGGCAGCCTGGTCTCGGAAACCAGCTTGCGGGTCGACGGCACCACGACCTCGCCGAGCGCCAGCCCGCGGCCGGTCTCGACGATGATCGGATCACCCTTGTCCAGCGACAGGTCGATGCACTCGCAGGCCATGACCAGCCCGGCCGGGTGCAGCTTGATCCCCGCCACGTCGAGCAGCGTGCCCCGAGCCTCGGGGTCCAGCTCCGGCAGGTCTTCGAGCAGCAGCTCCTCGTCGATCTCGTGGGGCTTGAGGAACGTGATCCGATCGGAGTCCATCGTCGTGAAGTCGCCGCGGTCCTCGCTCTCTCGGAGGTAGTCGGTCTCGAGCGCCGGCGGATCCTCGATTGGCTCGGCGGTCCGCCTGTAGGCCGGGGCGGACGGCCGCTGGTCCCGCGGCGCCGCGGAAGGCCGGGGCGCTGGGTTCCTGCGGGGAGCCGGGCTCTGTGCTGCCGGGCGTTCGCGCCTCTGCGACTCGGTGGCCGGGCGTTCGCGTGGCGGTCTTGGCGACTCCTGTCGCCCGTCCGCCGGCCTCGCCTGGTTCCCGGCCTGGTCAGGAGAGGCGCCGTCGGGTCCGCTCTTCCGCCTGCGGGAGCGGGATCCCCGCCGCCGCCGCCGTCCGCCGCTGCGCTCCCCGTCGCCCCCCCCGGGAGGGCCGCCCTTGCCGTTCGCATCGCCGTTCGTCATCTTGCGCCCGCACCGATCCTGTCCCAGCCCGCGCCGATGGCGGTCCGGCCCCGCATGGCCAGGAGCGCGCCCTCGACCGCGAGCTGGGGGTTCATGTTGTTGCGCTGCATCGCGGTCATCGCCCGGTTGACCGCCGCGACGCCCCGGGCCGCGTCCAGGGTGTCTCCGCCCCGGACCAGGGCATCGAAGCGCTCCCCGAGCCATTCCCGCAGGCCCGGCGCCTCGCCCTCCGTGCCGCCGCCCGCCCGGAGCCGCAGCAGCTCGTGCAGCACGAGCAGCGCCAGATCGAGCACGGCCAGGGCCTCCTCGCGCTCCCCGCGCAGGGCGGCGGACACGTCGAGCCCGGGCCCTGGCGTGGTCCCGGCCGCCCCCTCCAGCAGCGAGAGCACGCGCCCGAGGCGCCCGTCGATGTCCTCTCCGGCGCAGGCCATGGCCCGGTCCAGGCTCCCCCCGGAGAGCGCCGCGAGCACGCGGGCCTCCTCCGGCGCGAGCCCCTGCCCCGCGAGCAACCGTTCCACGATCGCGACCGGCAGGGCGCCGAAGCGCACCCGCTGGCAGCGCGAGCGGACCGTGGGCAGCAGCGACGAGGCGGCGGCCGTGACCAGCACGACGAAGCTGCCGGGCCGGGGCTCCTCCAGCGTCTTGAGCAGCGCGTTGGCCGCGGCGTCGCTCATCTGCTCGGCCGGCTCGATCACCAGCACCTTGGCCCGTCCCTCGTGGGGACCGACGGTGAGCCAGCGCTCCTGCTCTCGCACCGACTCGATGGGGATACGGCGCTTGCCCTCTGGCAGGCCGAGCCAGCGCACGTCCGGGTGGACGTCCGCGCCGATCTTGCGACAGTCGGAGCAGGCGCCGCAGGCGTCGGCGCCGCCGTCTTGGCAGTTCAGGGCCAGGGCCAGGGAACGGGCCGCGAGGCGCTTGCCCACGCCGGGGGGGCCCTCGAAGAGGTAGGCGTGGGGCACCTTGCCCGCGGACAGGGCTCCTTGCAGCACGCGCACCGCGTGCTCCTGGCCCAGGATGGTATCGAAGCTCATGCCGTCCGCTCCGGCTGGTCGCCGCCTTTCACGGGTATGCAGCTAGCATGCCCCCCCGCCCGGGTCAATTTGGGGGGGCCGGCACATTGGGGGTCGGCACCTTCCCCGCCGTGTCCCCTGGAAGTCCGAGAGGCTCAGAAGCTCCGAACCGCTCGAACTCTGTACGTGAGATTCTTGTTGGGGTAGCCAGGAATACCATCGGCGAAGTTCAGATAATATGAGTACCAGGCGGTCCCCTCGCTGGAGCTCCAGTAACCGGTATCGACGAAACCGCCGATTGCCGTCTTGTTCGAATAGAGTTCGTACAATTCGTAGTAACTCGGCAGATACCAGTCGTCGTAACCACCCAGGACCAGATCCCCGCAGAGCCTCGCCGCGATGCCCGCCGTCGAGCAGCCGGCCATGATCTCGACGGTGTTCTGGTTGCCCTTGCCTATCGGCTGCCCCTCCGCCTGCTGCTCGGAGCAGACCGCCGTGTTGATACAACCCCACTCGGCGCTCGCGCTCTGGTCGGAAGGCGCCGCAATCAGCCCGTGCTTCTCCCCTTCGACGTAACCCAGGTCACCTGCTTGCAGGAAATAGGCGATGATGCCGCCCTGGAAGCTGTCACCGATCCCGGCACACGTCGCGGTCGAGGTCGTGGGCTCGGTGCAGATCTCCGTGACCTCGCACGTCGTGGCGATACCTCCCTCGGCGTCGCACGAGTCGAACCAGCGCACGTTTCCGTCCGACCCGCACTGCTGGTAGGCGTCCGGCGTGCACCCCGAGCCGGTATCCGTGCCTGTATCGCTGTCGGTATCGGTGTCGGTGTCCGTGTCGGTGTCGGTATCGGTGTCCGTGTCGGTGTCGGTATCGGTGTCCGCGTCGGTGTCAGTGTCGGTGTCCGCGTCGGTGTCCGTGTCGGTGTCCGTGTCCGCGTCGGTTGATGGGGGGTCGGAAATGTCCAGGTCGTGGCCGCAGGCCGCAGCCAGGGAGGCCATCAGGAACAGCACCGTCGTCTTCTTCATTTCAGAACCTCACCGCGAAGCCGCCCGGCGCCGGCACCAGGGATGCGCCGGTGGGCGGGGAATCGTCCCCGTCGCCGGTCAGGTGGACGATCAGCACCGTGGCCGTGGCCGCGGCCAGGACTCCCGCGCCGATCCACATGCCCAGCGAAACATCGTCGTAGAGCTCCACGTCATCCTGGGCCTCGAGCAGCTTCTTGTCGTCAGGGGGAATCTCCCCGCTGGCGACCTTCTTGTCCAGTCCCGCGAAATCGTCTGCCCGCGAGTCCGCCGCGAACCAGAAGCCCGCGCCCAGCCCGGCCGCCACCACCGTGGCACCGGCCCCGACCCAGAACAGCACGGGCAGGCCGCGGGCCTCGGCATCCTCGACCGGTGACGATTGGGTCGGGGCCGAGACAGGGCTCTCGGCCTTGGGCTTCGCCACCAGCGACATCACCTCGCCCCCGCCGATGCGCACCTTGCGTTCGAGCAGCACCTCCCCGCCGGACATGATCACCACCAGATGCTCGACCCCCGCGGCCAGCCGCAGCCGCCCGGGCAGCGGCGTCCGTCCCCGCTCCTCCCCGTCCACCAGCACCACCGAACCCGCCGGAGCCTCGATGTCGAACCCGCCCACCATCCTGCGCAGCCGATCGATCTCGGCCAGGACTTCGTCACGCCGCTCCGCGTCGACCTCGTCGCCGCCCTCGGCCAGGTACTGCTCGAACACATCCAGAGCCAGGCCGTAGCGCCTGGCAGCGGCCTCGCACTGACCGATGTTGTAGAGCAGCTTCCAGTGTGGAGCGAAGGCGTAGGCCGACCGGAAGGCCAAGGCCGCCTCGGCGAACTGCCCGCCATCGAACAGGGTCCCACCTTCGGCGAACGCTGCCTTGGCATGGTCCGTGTCAGCCCCGGCCACCAAAGGCGTCGCGACCAGGGACAGCAGCAGGCCAAAGGCAACGACTCCGGGAAAACGCGAGGCTCGCAACCGACTCCGCTCCATGCCTCCTCCTGCCATCTTCATCGGAACTTTCCGATCCGATCACATCCTGGGCGCCCTGCGGGCGAGTGTCAAGGATGGCGAAGGGGCTGACCCGCATCGAAGCCATCGGCTCCGACATCGGTTCCGGCGTCGGCGTCGATCCCCGCGTCGGAGCCGGGGTCGCAGGTCGCATCGCGCTCCTGGAAGCCGAAGAGCAGCGCCTCGGCCAGCCAGCCCCCGATGCGCCGGGCGCCGTGCTCGGTCGGGTGGACGAAGTCCGAGCCCCCGAGCCCTCGATGGATCCATCTGGCCATGCTCCCCTCGCCGCCCATGGCCGTCCACGTGTCGAAGTACGCCCACCCCGAGGCCAGGGCCACCTCCCGCTGGGCATCGGACAGGCGCCGGGGCATCTTCTTCGAAACCAGGGCGCCGTCCGGCTGCCGCTCCGCCTGGTCCAGCGGCCCGACCACCAGGTACGAGCGCCCGGGCAGGGCGTCACGCAGGAAAGCCAGCACCCGGGCCAGGTGACGCCGGTACTCGGCGAGCACCAGCCACTTGTTGTTGCCCTCGTTGGCGCCCATCATCAGCACCAGCAGATCCGGGTCCCGGTGGCGCAGCTCGCCGCGCCAGTGCTCCAGGTCGTAGCGCATCATCGCCGAGGCCCGCGCGCCGTTGATCGCCAGGCTGTCCACAACGACCCCGGGATCACCGGTCTCCAGGGCCACGCCGAAGATCCGCACCGGCCCGTCCCCGAGCGTCTTGACCTGGATCCGCGCCGGTCCCTGGGCCGTCTCGCCCACCCGGTGCGCGGCCCGCTTGGCGTCGGCCGCCGTGGCGACGCGATCCACGAGGGTCCCGTTCACGACCAGCTCGAAGCTCCCGCCCCGAGGCTGTTCGAGGTAGGAAAGATCGAACCGCGAGGCCCGCATCGGGCGTTCGGCCTCCTCGTCGGTGGCGACCCAGGCGCGGCCCGTGCCCATCCCCGTCAGCTCGAACGCCACGCCGCCCAGACCGTACATCCCGTCCGAGACCGGGTCCGAGGTGAGCGGCCGGATCCGCCACCGGTCCGAGGCCCCGAGATGGACTCCCTCGTGCTTGTACCAGCGCCAGGGCTTGCCCGGCAGCACGAAGCCGTGGCCCCCGTCTCCGAAACGATCCTGGAGCACCTCCCGGACCTGGGCCGTGAGGTGGTCCGAAGTGAGCAGCGAGTCGCCGTAGAACGCGACGCGCACCGGCCGGCTCCGGCGTCCCTGTCGCAGCTCCTCGAGGACCTCGTGAAACGCGCACAGGGGCTTCCCCGCCGGCTCCTCGACAGGCTGGTGCGGGGCTTCGATCCGCCCTTCGACGATCGGTTCCGGCCGATCCTGGGTGGCCACCTCGGGCTCCGGCCTGGGGGGCGGCAGCGGCCCGGTCGCGGGCCGGACGGCGGGCTCTGCTCCACCCTCCGCGGGCGGATCGAAGAGCGCGAGCAGCGCGAAGACCGCCGCGGCCAGCACGGCGAAGCTCGCCACGGCCACGACTGTCTTCCTCGGTGGTCTCAAGATGGGGCCTCGATCCGCGCGTCAAGCCGGGCCCGAAGGTGCCGATGGCACCCGCTCGTCGATCAGCTCGACCACCCGCGCCGGGCCAACCAGCCGGGCGAAGGTGCCGAAGCGCGGGCCGCGCTCCTGGCCGAGGAGCACCTGGTAGATGGCCGCGAAGGCCTCCGCCGGCTCGATGCCCAGCGATCGCGCCAGATCGAAGACCAGGCTCTGGATATCCTTTTCGCCCATCTCCTCGGCTCCCGGTTCCGCCAGGCGGCCGCGCAGGGCGGCGAACATCGGCCGCTCGGCGTCCGTGGGCGATCGGTAGGTCTTCTTCGGCAGGAGGTGGTCCTCGTAGTAGCGCATCCCCTTGTCGACCAGGAGGTCCACGACGCCTTGATGGTCCAGGGCGCGCCGGTCGTAGCGGGCGAGGAAGTCCTTGACCAGGGCCGGCTCCGGCCTGCCCAGGGCCGAGACCAGGTTGTTCACCATGGTGAAGTTGATGGCGGACGTGAACGCGGGCACGGCCTTCCCCTTGTCGTGGATGTGCCACAGGGCGGCGTCCGGGCGTTTGGCCTCCTCGATCTCCGGGTAGCGGCGCAACTGGTCGAGGTACTCGTCCATGGCCCTGGGGATCATGTCGAAGTAGAGCTTCTTGGCCTGCCTGGGATCGCGGAAGATGAAGTGGGCCAGGGACTCGACCGGCGCGTACTCGAGCCACTGCTCCACGGACACGCCGTTGCCCCTGGACTTGGAGATCTTCTCGCCCGCCTCGTCGAGGAACAGCTCGTAGAAGAAGCCGCACGGCGGCGCGCCGCCCATCAGCCGCACGACCTGCGCCGACAGCTCGGCCGAGGGGATCAGGTCCTTGCCGTACATCTCGTAGTTCACGCCGAAGCTGTACCAGCGCAGGGCCCAGTCCACCTTCCAGCCCATCTTGACGCCGCCGTCCAGCACCGACACCGTGCCCAGGTGGCCGCAGCCGGAAGCCTCGCCGAAGGGCGCATCGCAGGTGTAGTCCACGGCGCGCTCGGCCTTGCGATAGGCCGTGACCCGCGTGGTGTAGATCCGGCCGCACCGCTCGCAGCGGGGCAGGAAGGGCGACCAGCCCGCTCGGTTCTCCTCCTTGAGGGTCGGCAGGATGACGTCGAGCACGCCATCCACGCGGTCGAGCAGCACCTCGAGGCCGGCGTTGAACCTCCCCGCGCGGTAGCACTCCGAGGCCGAGACCAGCTCGGGCGCGAAGCCGAAGGTCCGCAGGAACTCGGCGAGCCGGCCGATCATGTGCGCCGAGAACGACGCACAGCAACCGAAGGGATCCGGGATGTCGCACAGGGGCCGGCCGAGGTGCTCGCGCAGCATCGCGGGCTGGGGCAGGTTGTCCGGCACCTTGCGCAGGCCGTCCATGTCGTCGCAGAAGGCGATCAGCCGGGTCTTCCCGCCGGTCAGCTCCTCGTAGGCGTGGCGCACCCACGTCGTGCGGGCGACCTCGGCGAAGGTGCCGATGTGGGGAAGGCCGCTCGGACCGTAGCCGGTCTCGAACACCACCTCGGCGGGCGGGCCGCCGCGACCGGACGCCTTGACGATGCGCTCTGCCTCCTTGAACGGCCAGGACTTTCGCTGCGTGTTCTTCGCCATGACGCCTAGTAACCGCGGGACCTCGCCCCGTGTCAATCCCCCTTCCTACCCTACGGACTACACGGATCAGATCCTCAGATCCCGGTAGGGGGTAAACGGATCAGTGATCAGTAAACGAATCAGGGATCCAGGGATCCAGGGATCCTCCTACTGTACGGACTACACGGATCAGCTGGGAATCACTTTGGAAACCAGCCCGGCGGCCGGGCAAGGGACGCAAGCGACGCAAGAGACCGAAGTGACCGCTCTTCGGGGTGTTCGGCCCGTCCTTCGGGGTCGATCCCCCCTCCATCGGCCCCGATCCCCCGCCCATCGGGGGTGATCCGCCCGTCCATACG
>CAYZAI010000152.1:0-10792 GCA_964476305.1 uncultured Myxococcales bacterium | reverse complement strand
GGTACCGGCCGTCGGTGCCGCGGAAGACCAGGATCCGCTGCGCAAGGCCCTTTCCTTCCAGCCGGACGGCGCCACTCCCGCCGGCGAGCTCGGGCACCCGGGACAGATCGACATGGATCTTCCCGTCCTCGTGGCTCCAGCACCCGCCGTCCGCCGGCGGCCTGGTGGCACAGAGGCCCAGGATGCGCTGGAAGACGTTCCTCTTCACGGCCGGCTTCGCCATCTCGTCCCTCCTTCGCGTCTCGCGTCCAGCGCCCGGTCTACCACGCGCTCCGCTCTCCTGCCAGGACCCGGGCCGCGCGGACCACGGCGTGGAGCAGGCGGTGGCCCGGGCGGACGAGGTCGATGCGGGCCCGGGGCAGGCCCCCGAGCAGCGAGAGGTCGCCCAGGGCATCGAGCAGCTTGTGCCGGGCCGGCTCGTTCGCGAACCGGGCGCCCCCGGGGTTGAGCGGGCCGTCCGGTCCGAGCACCAGGGCGTTGTGCAGGCCGCCGCCCCGGGCCAGGCCGCGGGCGCGAAGCCATTCCACCTCGGCGATCAGGGCGAAGGTCCGCGCCGGTGCCACGGCGGTGACGAAGTCGTCCGTTTCCGCTGAGAACGAGAAATCCTGCGCACCGATGGCCGGGTCGTCGAAGCGCAACTCGACCCTCACCGAGACCAGATCCCGGGTATCTACGGGCACCAGGAGGGCCCGCGCGCCCCCTTCGCCCCGCACCTCCAGCGGCCTGGCCAGGGCAAACAGGCGGGGACCGGGGACGGCGCCGGCCTCAGCGAGCAGGGCACACCACCCGGCGGCGCCGCCGTCCAGGGCCGGGATCTCCGGGCCGTCGATCCGGATGCGCGCGTCGGCGACTCCGAACCACCACAGGGCGGCCAGCAGGTGCTCGACCGTGCACACCCGCGCCGGGCCCGCCACGAGATCGGTGCCGCGCTCGGCGTCCCGCGCGATGGTCTCGCAGGAGGCCAGAATCGTTCCGCCCCCGGCTTCGAAGATCAGCCCGGTTCCGGGAAGGCCGGGCTCGACGGCTACCCGCGCCGGCTCGCCGGTGTGGAGTCCGACCCCCTCGGCGAAGAACGGGCTCGGCATCGGCTCAGCGGACCTCCAAGGCGTACGGCGCGACGGCCAGTACCCGCTGCCGGAAGAGCAGCGAGGCCACCAGCAGGGCGTGGCGGCCGGAGGGGTGCCGGCGTGCTGCGGCGAGGGCTCCGGTCTGGGGGCCGGTCAGCGCCTCGCCGATCCGCTCCATCAGGGTCTTGGGCGGCGGGAAGATCTCCACCGGTCCCGCGGGCAGGCTGCCGAGCTTCCGGGCCCGCTCCACGGCGTCGGCCAGGGTGCCGAGCCGGGTCACGAGCCCCGCCTCCAGCGCCTGGGCTCCGCTCCAGACCCGGCCTTCGGCCGCGGCCAGCACCCGACCGCGTTCCAGCCCCCGGCCCTCGGCGACCCGATCGACGAACAGGTCGTAGGCCGCGCGCATCAGGCCGAGGACGACCTCGCGCTCCGCGTCGTCGAACGGCGAGAACGGGCTGAACAGGCGCGCGCGTTCGGTGCGGGCCACGGTCTCGGTCCTGACGCCGATCTTGGCGAGACCGTCTCCGATGGCCAGCTTGCCGCCCACCACGCCGATGGAGCCGGTGATCGTGGACGCCGAGGCGAAGACCTCGGTGGCCGCTGCCGCCACGTAGTACCCCCCCGAGGCCGCCGTGTCGCCCATCGAGGCCACCACCGGCTTGACCTTCGCGAGGTCGCGCACCGCGGCCCAGATGTTGTCCGAGGCCAGGGCGCTGCCCCCCGGGCTGTCGATCCGCAGCACCACCGCCCGGATCGAGGGGTCCCGCTCCGCCTCGCCGAGCGCCTCGACGAGCTCGGTGTCGCGCACCAGCTCCATCCCGGCCAGCAGCTCGTCCTGCCCGCCGCCGGACACGATGGGCCCCACGGCGGGCACCAGGGCGATGCGCGGCTCCGTGCTCCTCTCCTCTGCTGGCGGCTTGCCGCCCAGCATGTTGAACAGCTCCATGAGCGAGAGCGACTTTGGCGCCTCGTTCCCGTAGTCGTCGACCACGCCGCCGGCGTACTTCTCTCGCAGCGGGGCGAGCACGCGCCCGAGGGTCTCGATCTCGTCCACGAGCCCCGTCTCCCGGGCCCCGGCCGCGGAATGGGGGCCCGCGTTCACCAACTCCTCGACCCGCCCCGCTTCGAGCTTGCGCCCGGCCGCGATACCGGCCACGAGCTCCCGGTGCAGCTCGCCGAGCAGGCTCTCGGTGGCCTGCCGGGACTCCTCTGTCATCCCGGTGAGGGTCAGGGAGTCGGCGGCGTCCTTGTATCGCCCGATGTGCAGCATCTCGGCCGAGATGCCGAGGGAGTCGAGCAGCTCGCGGGCGAACACGGCCTCCAGCGCGAAGCCCACCAGGTCCACACCACCCGCCGGAGCGATGACCAGGCGCCCGCAGGAGCGGGCAGCCAGCCAGTAGGCCATGTTGCCCGGCTCCTCGATGTGGCAGGTGACGGGCCTGCCCGTCGCCGCGATGCGGGTGATGGCGTCGGACAGCTCCTGGGCGCGGGCCATGCCGATCTCGGGGTTGCCGATGCGGACCACGACCTCCTGGACATTGGGGTCGCGGCCCGCCCGATCGAGCAGCTCCTCGAGGCGATACTGGCTTTGGCCCATCGCGGCCAGCAGCGGGCCGGCCCCGGAAAACGAGGGCAGCGGGCCATCGATGTCGAACAACACCGCGTGGGGTCCGATCGGGCCCGCGGCCTGGGGATCGCCGCCGAAATCCAGATCGCAGTCGCAGGCCCCCGCGACCAGGGCGGCGAAGCCGACGAGGATCGCGCCGGCGGCGCGCCTCGAGCGTCGGGGGTTTCTCATGGAATCATCCTTCCGCGGAGTAGGGCTCGGGGCTCGGGGATGCGGGCTTGTCCGCGGGCTTGTCCGCGGGCTTGTCCGCGGGCTTGTCGTACGGAGTCTCGACGGCCGGCTTGTCCGCGGGCTTGTCCGCGGGCTTGTCGTACGGAGTCTCGACAGCGGGCTTGTCCGCGGGCTTGTCCGCGGGCTTGTCGTACGGAGTCTCGACGGTCGGCTGGCTCCCGGCCGGCGCGGTGGGACCATCCCCCTCGGTCTTCGCGTCCTTGCCGACCTCGGCCCCCAGACGTTCCACGTTGGAGCGGGCGAGCGCCGCGTCGTGCCCCCCGGGGTGGACCTCCAGATAACGTCGGTACCACTTGAGGGCTTCGGCTTTCTGACCCTGTGCCTTGTAGGTTTCGGCCAGGCCGACGATCGCCGGGCCGTAGCTCCCGCTGCCGCCGCCCAGGGCCCGGCGGAACCAGCTGATGGCCTGGCCCTTGTTGCCGCGATCCAGGTTGCAGTAGCCCATGCCCGACATGGCGTCGATGTTCCCGGGTTGCCTCTCGAGCACGGCCTCGTACGCCTCCATCGCCTGGGCGGCCTGGCCGTTTTCCTGCAATCGCATGGCACGCACCAGCATCGACTCGATGTTGCCGCCGCCTCCCGCGCCGCCAACGGCGTCGCCCGGGCCCTGCGCCGGCGCGATCGCCGGTTTGCCCTCGGCGGGCATTTCCGCCGTCGCGGGTTGCGTCGCGGTGTCCGTGTCGGTCGCGGCGACGGTCGCCTGGGCCGCGGCGTCGTCGAAGCGCAGGGCCACCGGGAGCCCGGCTTCGAGTCGCGACGCGAGGGACTTGGCCCGCTCGTGGTCGCGGTTCAGGGAGATGACGCGGTCGATGACGCGCCGCGCCTCGTCGCTTCGCCCGGCCGCGGCCAGGGCCCGCGCCCGACGGTACAGCACGCGCAACAACTCGTCGCCCTTGGCGATTCCGGCAAGCAGCCGTTCGGCATCACCAGGGGGTTTGCCGCGATCGATTTCGACGAGCGCCGCGACGTAGCCGGCAGCGGGATCGGCCTGCCCGGCCTGGGCGCTGGCGAGTTCGGCGCTCGCCTTGTCGAGGTCGCCGCGCAGCCGCGCCACGTCGGCGAGGGCGACGTGGGTCAGCGGGAACTCCGCGCCCGAGTCCCGGGCCTGTTCGGCCCAGCGCCGGGCCTCGTCGAGCTTCTCCTTCGCCTCGCGTTCGAGACGCTCGACCTCGCGCAGGTCCGGTTCGCCTTCCGCGGGGGCGGCGGATGTCGCGTCGATCCGGGCGTCGATCGCCTCGTCCCGAAGGTACTGTGACCAGACCGCGTACATCACGCCGAGGGACGCCAGGGTGGCCGCGTCGCTCTCGACGAGGGCCAGGGCTTTCTGGAACTCCCGGTCCGCCTGGCGGAAAGCCAGGTCCGTGTCGAGCAGGAAGCTCTCCTGGCCCTTGAGGAAGAACGCCTGTTGTCGGCCCTCGTCCGGGCCCCCGCTGAGCCCGCCGAGCAGCCCCTCGAGCGTCTCGCGTTGGTACATGTAGAGGTAGAAACCCGCTCCGACGAGCAGTACGACAACGGCGAGCGCGATCCAGCGCCCCGGTCGGCGCCGCGGGAGCATCGGCTCGTCCTCCTCGAACTCGCGGTGCGCAGCGTTCGTCGCCTGGCCCGGTTCCGCCCAGGCGGGGCCGCCGGGAGCCACGGGACGGCCGCGGACCCAGCGTTCCTCCTCGCCCGCCGCGGGGACCTGCGAGAAATCCGGCTCCGCTGCGTAGGCCGGGGCGCCGCCCCGGGGCTGGGATTGTGCCTCGGGACCCTCCTGCCAGGGTTGGAACGGCGCGACGTGCGCGCGGGCCGGCCCTGGCCGGGTCGCCGGAGCCGCGGGGGCATGGGAGCTCGTCGGCGGATAGGTGGCGGCCGCGGGGACCTGCATCATCGTCGGCGCGTCGTCGCTGACCTGGTGTGCGGCGAAGGGCGCCGGGGCCTGGGGCAGCTGGGAGGCCGGCAAGAAGGCCTGGATGGTATCCGCGGCCTCGTGGGCCGACACCGGGACCGGGGCCTGGATGGCCGGTTGCGTGGGCGCCGAGGCGATCGAGGCCGGGATGTGGGCCGGGGCCGAACGGACCGTGGGTGTGGCCTGGGCCACGGGCGCCACGGCCGGGCGCGCCATCGGGGCCCGGGGCGCGGTGGCGGACTCGTAGGCTGCTGTGACGTGCTGGGCCGGTTGCTGCGGCGCGGGCGCCGGGATCTGGCCGACGGGGGCCTGGCGGATGGTGGCGGCGTAGTCGCTGGCTGAGTTGCGAACGAAGCCGGCGGCCACGGGCTGGGTGACCTCGCGCCGGATCTGCCGGTCGCGGGCCGCGTCGAAGAACGGTTTCATCTCGGCCAGGTCCGACAGGCGTTTCCACTCGCCGCCGGTCTTGGCAATCAGGTCCTGCTGCGAGACCTTGCCCTCGGCGATCCAGTCCTGGAGGGTGCCGAGGCGGTCGAAGGGGAAGGTGGCGCCGCTGGCCTGGCGCAGGACCCAGGACTCGGTCCGCCCAGCGTTGGTCGCGTAGACCTTGAACACGTGGCCGCAGACCGTGCAGCGCACGGTGGTTCCGGAGGGGCCCACCAGTGTCTCGTCGAGGCCGTACCCGGTCCCGCACTTCTCGCATTGGACGTTCATGGTGACGCATTATAACCGCGATGGCCCGGGATGAACAGCCGTTCCAGGGTGTTTCCGGCACAGGATTTTCGGCGAGAAATCCGCCCAAGAAATCCGCCCGGGGTTGCCGCGCGGCGGTCTGCTGCGGTAGAAGAGCACAACGAAAAGGAGGGTACGAAAGATGGCGAGCTTGAAAGGGACCAGGACCGAACAGAACCTGCTCAAGGCCTTTGCCGGGGAGTCCCAGGCGCGCAACCGCTACGACTTCGCGGCCAAGGTGGCGCGCAAGGCCGGCTTCCACCAGATCGCCGCGATCTTCGAGGAGACCTCGGCCAACGAGCAACAACACGCCAAGGTATTTTTCCGATTCCTGGAGGGCGGGATGGTGAAGATCACCGCGGACTACCCGGCGGGGATCATCGACGACACCGCGGGCAACCTGCTGGCCGCGGCCGGGGGCGAGCACGAGGAGTGGACCGTGCTGTATCCCGAGTTCGCGAAGGTGGCCAGGGAGGAGGGTCTTGCCGACGTGGCCTTGTCCTTCGAGAAGATCGGCCAGGTCGAGAAGGAGCACGAGGCCAGGTTCCGCAAGCTCCTCGACAACGTGAACAACGGCACGGTGTTCAAGAAGGACGCCCCGGTGCGCTGGCGGTGCCGGCAGTGCGGCAATGTCCACGAGGGCCCCGAGCCGCCGGCCAGGTGCCCGGCCTGCGCCCACCCGAAGGAGTACTTCGAGGTCGCCGCCGAGAACTACTGAATCCCCCCTACATGTTCCGCCGGTACTGGCCGCCGACCTCGTAGAGCGCCCGCGAGATCTGCCCCAGCGAGGCGTGGCGCGCGGTCTCCATCATCTGCTCGAAGATGTTGCCGCCGGACAGGGCGACCTCCTTGAGCTTCGCCAGCGAGGCGTCGCACGTGCCTTCGCAGCGTTTCTGCAACTCGAGCACGTTGTCGATCTGCTCCTGTTTCTCCTCGGGCGTGGCGCGGCGCAGCTCGATCTCGCGGGGGATCAGGTTCTCGCCGCTCTCGGCGAGGTAGGTGTTGACGCCGATGATCGGCAGCTCTCCCGAGTGCTTCTGGTGCTCGTAGAGCATCGACTCGTCCTGGATCTTGCCCCGCTGGTACTGGGTCTCCATCGCGCCGAGCACCCCGCCGCGCTCCGAGAGCCGCTCGAACTCCGAGAGGATCGCCTCCTCGACCAACTCGGTGAGCTGCTCGACGGCGTAGGAGCCCTGCCAGGGGTTCTCGTTCTTGGTCAACCCGAACTCCCGCAGGATGATCAGCTGGATCGCCATCGCCCGGCGCACCGACTCCTCGGTGGGGGTCGTGATTGCCTCGTCGTAGGAGTTGGTGTGCAGCGAGTTGCAGTTGTCGTAGAAGGCGAGCAGCGCCTGGAGCGTGGTGCGGATGTCGTTGAACTGGATCTCCTGGGCGTGGAGCGATCTTCCGGAGGTCTGGATGTGGTACTTGAGCTTCTGGCTGCGGGCGTCGCCCTGGTACAGCTCGCGCATGGCCACGGCCCAGATCCGGCGGGCGACCCGGCCGATCACCGTGTACTCGGCGTCCATGCCGTTCGAGAAGAAGAACGAGAGGTTGGGTGCGAACGAGTCGATGGGGAAGCCCCGCGAGAGGTAGTACTCGACGTAGGTGAAGCCGTTGGCCAGGGTCAGGGCGGTCTGGGTGATGGGGTTGGCCCCGGCCTCGGCGATGTGGTAGCCCGAAATCGACACCGAATAGTAGTTGCGCACGTCGTTCTTGATGAAGAATTCCTGGATGTCCCCCATCATCCGCAGGGCGAACTCCGTCGAGAAGATGCAGGTGTTCTGCGCCTGGTCCTCCTTCAGGATGTCCGCCTGGACGGTGCCGCGCACGGTCTTCAGGGTCCAGGTACGGATCTCCCGAAGTTCCTTGGGGTCCGGGGCGCGGCCGTTCTTCTCGGCGAAGCGGTCGACCTGCTGGTCGATGGCCGCGTTGAGGAAGAAGGCGAGCATCATCGGCGCCGGACCGTTGATCGTCATCGAGACCGATGTCGACGGCGCGCAGAGATCGAAGCCCGCGTAGAGCTTCTTGATGTCGTCCAGCGAGCAGATCGAGACCCCGGAGTCGCCGATCTTGCCATAGATGTCGGGCCTCGGGTCCGGATCCTGGCCGTAGAGCGTCACCGAGTCGAAGGCCGTGCTCAGCCGCTTGGCCTCGTCGTTCCGAGTCAGGTAGTGGAAGCGCTTGTTGGTCTTCACCGGCCCGCCCTCGCCGGCGAACTGGCGCTTGGGATCCTCGCCCTGGCGCTTGAAGGGGAACACGCCCGCGGTGTAGGGGAACTCGCCGGGCGCGTTCTCGAGCAGCAGGTACTCGAGCCGATCGCCGTCGTCCTTCAAGTCCGGGATCACGACGCGCGGCACCCTGGTTCCGGCCAGGGTCTCGCTGGTCAGCTCCACCGAGAACTCCTTGTCGCGCACCCGGTACCGGAAGACGTCGCCCTGGTAGCACTGGCGGAAATCCTCCCAGCCCTCGAGCATCCGGGCCGGGTCCCCGGCGAGCCGCTCCTCGAGCTTCGCGATCCCCGAATCCAGCTCCGCGGCGGCCGCGCCGCCGAGCTCGGCCCGCGCCGTCCGCAGGTGCTGGCGCTTGCGGGCCACATCGGCCAGCTCCCGGGCCCGCCGCTTGTAGCCGCGCTGGGTGTCGGCGATCTCGCCGAGGTAGCGGATGCGCTCCGCCGGGATCAGCGACTTCTGGCTCGAGGTCCGGGCGATGCGCTCCGCCGGGATGCCGCACGCGAACGTCGCGCCGCACTTGCGGTCGAGGGTCTCGACCAGCCCGGCGTAGAGCCCGTTCACGCCCTCGTCGTTGAACTTGGAGGCGATCGTGCCGTAGACCGGCAGCTCCTCGAGGGGGACATCGAAGACGTTCTTGGACCGCCGCATCTGCCGCCGCACGTCCCGCAGGGCGTCCTCGGAGCCCTTGCGCTCGAACTTGTTGATCGCGATCAGGTCAGCGAAGTCTATCATGTCGATTTTTTCGAGCTGCGTCGGCGCGCCGAACTCGGCGGTCATCACGTAGATCGCCACGTCGGCGACGTCGACGACCTCGGTGGCCCCCTGGCCGATGCCCGAGGTCTCGATGAGCACCAGGTCATAGCCCGCGGCCCTGACCACGGCGATGGCGTCGCGGATGGTCTCGGGCAGCTCGGTGCGCGAGCCGCGGGTGGCCAGGGAGCGCATGTACACGCCGGCGCCGTGGATCGCGTTCATCCTGATGCGGTCGCCGAGCAGGGCGCCGCCGGTCTTGCGCTTGGAGGGATCCGCCGAGAGCACGGCCACGGTCCGTCCGGGGTTGTCGGCGCGGAAACGGCGCACCAGCTCGTCGAGCAGCGAGCTCTTGCCCGAGCCGCCCGTGCCGGTGACGCCCACCACCGGGGCCCGGCTGGCGCTCGCCAGCTCGCGCACCCGCGGGGCGATGCCGTCGAAGGCGCCCTCGCCCATCTCGGTCAGGGTGATGGCCCGGGCCACGGCGGCAGGGCTGTCCGGCGTCAGCTCCTCGACCCTGGGCATGGCTGCGCCCCTGCCCGAGGGGTCGTCCGAGCCCGGGACGACTATTGTGTGGAAGTCGCAGCGCCGGAGCAGGTCGTCGATGATGCCCACAAGGCCCATGTTACGCCCGTGCTCCGGGTCGTAGATCCGCTCGACTCCGAAGGCCTCGAGCTTTGCGATCTCGTCGGGGCGGATCACGCCGCCGCCGCCGCCGAAGACGCGGATGTGCCCGGCCCCGCGCTCGCGGAGCATCTCGACCATGTAGTGGAAGAACTCGTTGTGGCCGCCCTGGTAGGACGAGACCGCCACGGCCTGGGCGTCCTCCTGGACGGCCGCCTCGACGATTTCCGCCACCGAGCGGTTGTGGCCGAGGTGGATGACCTCGGCGCCGCCGAGCTGGATCAGGCGGCGCATGATGTTGATTGCCGCGTCGTGGCCGTCGAACAGGCTGGTGGCCGTGACCACCCGCACCTGGTGCTTCAGCTGGTAGCGTTCCTGCTGCTTGTCGCCCATGATTCCGCAAAGCCTCCTGTCGATGAGGGTTCAGCCTCCTGGCGAAGCCTACATCACCACGCAACCCGGCCCATGCGCAAGATCAGTCTCATGTGGCCGCAAAGGTCAGGCGTTCCGTTCCTTGAGGCGCTCGAGATGCTTCAGGTCTTCCTGATCCTTGGGGCGCCCGGCGGCCCGCTTCATGGCGATCAGGTGATCGAGGGAGGCGAACCAGGCGCGCGTCGTGCCGATGGTCCCGGCGACCCTTCCCGCTCTGACCTCGTCGAAGGTCACGCCCGCCGCGAACGGGTGGATGTCGGTTTGCAGCGCGTACTGCCGGATCAGCAGCTTGGTGGTCAGCAGATCGTCCGTGGTGACGTCGCTGACGTCGTACCCGAACGCGGAAAGTGCCCGGTGCACCCGCATGGCGTTCTCCACCGTCGGGCGGATGAATACGTCCACATCGAGGGTCGCGCGGGCATAGCCGTGGACCGGGAAGGCGACGGCGCCGATCAGGACGTAGTCCACGTCATGTGCGTCGAACAATCGTATCAGCTTCTCGATGTCCATGCTGCTCCAGCATCCGGCACATCAGCTCGGACTTCTCGAGCATCAGCTTGAAGCGCCGGGCCTCGCTCAGGGTGGCGAGCCAGTCGAGCTCGAAGTCGATTTCCCTGAGCTCGTCGTGCCCGGCCAGCTTCAGGATGTGGGTCGTTTCGTTCATCCCGTTCTCTGTCGCCCACTATAGCATGAACCGGCGTGGATCGCATTGCCCTTCGGGCCGGGCGGGGGTAGTGTCTGTCCCGTTTTCGGCGCCAGACGCCCGGGAGCGCACGCCCCGGGACAGCGGAGGAAGGGATGAAGATCCACGAGTACCAGGCCAAGGAGCTGTTCCGGAAGCACGGCATCCCGGTGCCGGCGGGGGAGGCGGCCTTCGAGGTCGAGCAGGCGGCGGCGGTAGCCCGCAAGCTGATCGCCCAGGCGGGCAACGAGACCGTGGTGGTCAAGGCCCAGATCCACGCCGGCGGCCGGGGCAAGGGCGGCGGCGTCAAGGTCGTCAAGGGCGAGGCTGCGGCTCGGGAAGCCGCCTCGAAGATCCTCGGAATGCAGCTGGTGACCCACCAGACCGGCCCCGAGGGAAGGAAGGTGGGCCGGCTGCTGGTCGAGCAGGGCATGGACATCGCCCGGGAGCTCTACCTCGGGCTCGTGGTGGACCGCGAGAAGCGGATGATCTGCCTGATGGCCTCGACAGAGGGCGGGATGGAGA
>CAYZAI010000151.1:0-10802 GCA_964476305.1 uncultured Myxococcales bacterium | reverse complement strand
AGATGTAGGTCAGCGCGATCCGAATGTGCTTCCTGCGGGGCAAATCCACGCCAGAGATACGTGCCACTATGTCCTCCTAGCCCTGACGCTGCTTGTGCCGGGGGTTTTCACAGATCACTCGCACGGTGCCTCGCCGGCGGATGATCTTGCACTTGTCACAGATTTTCTTGACCGATGGCCTGACTTTCATTGCATCCTCCGACTCAGCGAGCGTCCGTATCCAGGCATAGTGCCTTCTTCGCCGCTGCGAACACCTCTTCCGGCTTCTTTCCGGTGCCGTCCACCTTCCGCACCAGGCCTCTCTCTCCATAGAAAACGATCAACGGTGCGGTTTTTTCATGATAGGCGCCCAGGCGCTCTCTTACTGTCAACTCGTTGTCATCCGCCCGTTGCTGCAGGTCCTTTGCTCCGCAACGACAGGTGTCCGGCTGTGGCGGCGGCATGAAGATCGTGTGCCAGATCGCGCCACAAGCGCCGCAGGTCCTACGGCCAGTTATCCGCCCGACCAGTTCCTCGTCCTCCACCTCCAGCAGCAGGACGTTGTCGATTGCTCTCCCGAGCCTCGACAACACCTGCTCCAACCGCTCGGCCTGGGGCACTGTCCGTGGGAACCCGTCGAGCATGAAACCTCGGCCGCAGTCCTCTTGGTTCAGTCGCTCCTCGACAAGCCCGATAACGACCTCGTCCGGCACGAGCCTGCCGGCATCCATGAATTCCTTCGCCTCACGCCCGAGCTCGCTACCTGCAGCGACCGCGGCTCGCAGCATGTCCCCGGTGGAGATCTGCGGCACACCCGTCAATTCCAGCAGCAACTTCGCCTGTGTGCCCTTGCCGGCTCCGGGAGGCCCCAGGATGATCAGATTGGCCATCTTCACGCCCTCGCTCTTCTGCCACGAATCCTCGTTCCCTTGGGACCCGTGAACCCGTCGTAGTGCCTGGTGATCAGGTGGGACTCGATCTGTTGCGCGGTATCGAGGGCCACACCGACCACGATCATCAGGCCCGTGCCACCGAGGTAGAAGGGCACGTGGAATCTGGTGATCAGGAACGAAGGCAATACGCACACCGCAGCGACATAGATGGCGCCGCCGAACGTGATTCGATTCAGCACCTTGTCGATGTACTCCGCAGTCCGCTGCCCAGGGCGGATACCGGGAATGAACGCCCCCTGCTTCTTCAGGTTGTCCGCCACGTCGGTCGGCTGGAAGGTGATCGCCGTGTAGAAATAGCAGAAGAAGACGATGAGCAGGGCATAGATGGCGTTGTACTGCCAGTTGCCGTAAACAAAGAGGTTGCGAAGCGCGTCCCAGCCCGTGAAATTGGCAATGGTCGATGGGAACATCAGCAGCGTGGAAGCAAAGATAGGCGGAATGACTCCAGCCTGGTTGACCCTGAGCGGCAGGAACGTCGAGTGCCCGCCGTAGACCTTGCGTCCCACCATTCGCTTGGCGTGCTGGATCGGAACCCGCCTTTGGCCACGTTCGAAGAAGATGATCACGGCCACGACCGCCAGCAGCACCGCGCCGATGAACAGCAGATCGACCGGCGTGATCTCGCCTACTCCGGTCTGCCGGAAGGTCTGCAGCACGGCGTCGGGGAGCCGTGAGACGATACCTGCGAAAATGATCAGCGAGATGCCGTTTCCGATTCCGCGCTCGGTGATCTGTTCGCCGAGCCACATGATGAACGCCGTTCCCGTCGTCAACGTAATCATCGTCATCAAGCGGAATGGCCACCCAGGCTCGCCGACGACCTGGCCAAACGAACTGGTCTGGTTGAGACCTTCGAGATACGTCGCAATTCCCATGGACTGAATGAAGCTGAGAATCACCGTGCCGTAGCGCGTGTATTGATTGATCTTGCGGCTGCCGGCCTCGCCTTCCTTGCGCAGTTCCGCCAGACGCGGGACCACGGACGACAGCAACTGCAGGATGATCGAGGAACTGACGTAGGGCATGATGCCCAGCGCCATGATCGACAGGTTCTCGAGGGCACCGCCCGAGAACATGTTGAACAGGCCCATGAAAGAACCCGAGCTCTCGCGAACGAGCTTGCCCATCACTTCGCGATCCACTCCGGGGGTGGTCACGAAGATGCCGATCCGGTAGACCGCCAGCATGCTCAGTGTGAAGAAAATTCTCTTCCTGAGCTCGGGTATCTTACCGATGTTCGCAATACCGCTCGCCACCTGAAATCCTCTTGTCTACGAGGGACTCCTCGCGTGTTTTCGCCACCTAGCGCTACCTTCCGATCTCCTCGAACTTTCCTCCCGCCTTCTCTATCTTTTCACGCGCACCGTTCGACGCCGCGTGAACCCGCACGGTAAGCTTCTTTCCGAGTTCGCCCTTTCCCAGGATCTTGACCCCCCCCTCCACCTTGCCGATGAGCCCTTTCGCAAGCAGCGCCTCGACATCCACTACCGATCCATCGTCGAAAACGCCGAGCCGGCCGACGTTGACAACCGTCCACTCCACGCGGAAGGGATTCTTGAACCCGCGCTTCGGAAGTCGTCGCTGCAAGGGCATCTGGCCACCCTCGAAGCCGCGCGGCACCTTCCCGCCGGCTCTGGCCTTCTGGCCCTTGTTTCCCTTGCCCGAGGTCTTCCCCAACCCGGAGCCGGGTCCGCGTCCGAGGCGCTTGCGTTTTTTTCTCGATCCCTCTGGGGGAGCGAGCCTGCTGAGGATGTCAGACATCGGCTTCCTCGACTTCCAGCAGGTGGATGACCTTCTTGATCATGCCCCTGAACGCCGGAGTATTTTCAACAATGACGCTCTTTCCGGTACGCGTCAGTCCGAGTCCCTTCACTACCGCGCGGTTGGCCTTGCATTGACCGATCAGACTGCGAACCTGCGTGATTTTCAGTTTCTTCTTTGTCGCCATGACCGCTTCTCACCTCTTCCGGCAGCACTTGCCCTAGCGCAGGTTCTCCACCGGCTTGCCCCGTCGTCGGCCCACTCTCACGGAATCCTCGAGCCCCGTCAAAGCCTCGACCGTCGCGCGGACGACGTTCACCGGCGTGTTGGACCCGATGCACTTGGTCAACACGTCGCGAATGCCACAGGCCTCGACGACCGCTCGGACGGGTCCACCGGCGATAACTCCGGTCCCGGGGCTGGCGGGTTTGAGCAGAACCCGTCCGGAGCCGAAGATCCCCAGCGATTCATGAGGGATCGTTTCCCCGTCAAGCGCCACCTGGAACATGCCGGCCCGAGCCTTTTCGGTCCCCTTGCGAATCGCCTCTGGCACTTCGTTCGCCTTGCCGTAGCCAATGCCAACCTTTCCGTTCCCGTCGCCGACGACTACGAGAGCCGTGAAGTTGAACCGCCGGCCACCCTTGACCACCTTGGCCACCCGGTTGATGTGAACGACCTTCTCGACAAGTTCTTCGACCTCAGATTGGAGGTCCTGCTGTTCCTGCTGCGCCATCTTACGCTCCTAGAACTCCAGGCCGCCGGCCCGTGCACCATCGGCCAGGGCCTTGATCCGACCGTGGTAGACGAACCCGTTGCGATCGAAAACGACCTTACGGATGTCCTGCTCGAGGCACTTCTTCGCAACCAACGCTCCGACCTTCCGCGCCGTTGCCGTCTTATCGCCCTGTCCATCCCCACCAGCGACTTCCTTCGACAGTGACGAAACGGCAAGCAGCGTCTTGTGCTGCGCGTCGTCGATGATCTGGGCGTAGATGTGAACCGCGCTGCGGAACACCGAAAGCCGCGGCCGACTCTCGCTGCCACTGACCTTCTTGCGAATCCGCTTCTTCCGCCAGTCTCTGATTTCTGCCTTGGTCCTCATCGCACACTACCCCTACTTCGCGCCGGCCTTGCCCGCCTTGCGACGGACGGTCTCATCCGTGTAACGGATACCTTTCCCCTTGTAGGGCTCTGGCGGCCTGAACGAGCGGATCGTGGCGGCCGTCTGCCCAACGAGTTCCTTGTCTATTCCTCTAATCGTGAATTGGATTCCCTTCTCGCCCACCTCGGCATCAATCCCTGCAGGCAACGGGAAATCAATCGGGTTTGAAAAGCCGAGGTTGAAGACCAACTTGTGAGCGTCCTTGGAAACACGGTAGCCGACTCCCTCCACCACCATCTTCTTCTCGAACCCGCGGGACACTCCGATCACCATATTCGCCAGAAGGGATCTAGCCAACCCCTGGAAAGCCCCGTGTCTACGATCCTGCCCTTTTCGAATCACCAGGATTCGCGTGGCGTCGATTTCCACATCGACATCGGGGGGAAGCTCTCGAGCCAGCTCACCCTTGGGCCCCTTGACCGAGAACTTCCGCTCGCTGACTTGGGCCTTCACACCCTGGGGTATCTCAATCGGCTTCTTTCCAATCCGTGACATTCTAGCTACCTCGACCGCTTGCACGCGGCTACCAGACGGTAAAAAGCACCTCGCCTCCGACGTTCATTTTCCTGGCGTCGCGATCGCAGATAACGCCCTTCGACGTCGAAACGACCGAAATGCCCAAACCGGACTTCACCTGAGGAATGTCGCTCGCGGGATAGTAGGCGCGCCGTCCCGGTCTGCTAACCCTCTTCATCTCGTGGAACGCCACCTTGTTGCCATCTATATAGCGCATGCCAACGATGAGTTCTTTTCGCCCGGTCTCACCGTCCACTACCTCGAACCCAGAAATGAACCCCTCCTGCTCGAGGATTTGCACAATGTGCTGCTTGATGCGCGAATACGGCACCCGAGTCTGGGCGTGCTGCGCCATCCCGGCGTTGCGGATTCTCGTCAAGAGATCAGCTATCGGATCGGTCATCTCTGTTGTCCTCTCACCAACTCGCTTTGGTCAGGCCGGGGATCTCGCCCCGCAGCGCAAGCATCCGCAGGCAGATCCGACACATGTCGAATTTCCGGTAGTAGGCCCGCGGTCTGCCGCACAAGGGACAGCGATTGCGGTGCCGAACCTTGAATTTCGGTTTCCTATTCAGCTTGGCGAAAGCGCATGTCCTGGCCACGTCGTGCTCCTTTGAAGCTTACTTGCGGAACGGCATGCCGAGCAGCTTGAGCAGCTCCATGCCTTCCTCGTCCGTGCCCGCCGTGGTCACGAACGTCACATTGAGACCCCTGATCTTGTCGATTTTGTCATAGTCGACTTCAGGGAAGATGATCTGCTCTCGAACTCCGAGTGTGTAGTTCCCACGACCGTCGAAACCTTTGCGCTGCACACCCTTGAAATCGCGCACCCTCGGCAAGGCAAAGGTGATCAATCGGTCAAAAAACTCCCACATCCTCTCGCGTCGCAAGGTTACTCGGCAACCAATCGGCATATCGGCGCGGAGCTTGAAGTTGGCGATCGACTGCTTGGCTCGTGTGATAACCGGCTTCTGACCAGTGATCTGCTGCATCTCCGCCGCTGCCGCGTCGAGCGCCTTGGCGTTGTGGATCGCCTCGCCGAGCCCCATGTTGAGCACGATCTTCGAGAGACGAGGTACCTGCATCCGGTTCCCGTAGGTGAACCGTTTTGTCAGGGCCGGGATGACCTCCCGGTCGTAGTACTCGCGCATCCGTGGCATCAGTTTCTCGCCCATCTCAATTCGTCCTAGTCAAAAATGGTCCCGGTCTTGGCAGCCACGCGGACCTTGGTACCGTCCTCGCCCTGCCGCATCCGAAGCCTCGTGCCCTTACCCGTCTTTCCATCCATCAGCATCACATTGGAAATGTGGATCGGCGCCTCGATGTCCACGATCCCGCCGTTCGGGTTCTTCTGGGTCGGGCGCTGGTGTTTTTTGACCATGTTGCACTGCTCAACGATCACAGTGTCCTTGCTCGGCATCACGTGGATGACCTTGCCAGTCTTTCCGCGATCTTTGCCGGTGACGATCATCACCATGTCATTTCTACGAATCCGCATGACCGTTCCTTTCGCTCCCGCGCTTTCAGAGCACCTCCGGCGCGAGCGACACGATCTTCATGAACTTCTTTGCCCGAAGCTCGCGAGCCACCGGCCCGAAGATCCGCGTACCGATCGGCTCGTTCTGTGCATTGACCAGAACCGCCGAGTTGCTGTCGAACTTGATGTACGAGCCGTCGGGCCGCGCGATCTCCTTCGCGGTTCGCACGACAACCGCCCGAACCACGTCACCCTTCTTCACCTTCGAGTTCGGCATCGACTCGCGCACCGCGACCGTGATCACGTCGCCAACGGTAGCGTACTTGCGCTTCGAACCGCCCAGAACCTTGATACACATCAGGCGTTTGGCTCCAGAATTGTCCGCGACGTCGAGCGTGGTCTGCATCTGGATCATCGCTACACCTCCACCGCCTTCTCAACCACGCGAGTAACGACCCAGCGCTTTTCCTTTGACAGCGGCCGTGACTCGCGGATCTCGACCAGGTCCCCGATCCTGCATTCATTTGCTTCGTCGTGGGCCATGAATCTGGCTCGACGAGTGATGATCTTCTTGTAGCGCGTATCCTGCACTCGTCGCCGGACCTCGACCACGACTGTCTTGTCCATCTTGTTCTTGTAGACCCGGCCGGTCATCGTGCGCTTGCGTTCGTCAGCCATGGCCTACTCCTCTTCGCCCTTTTCCGTGGGAAGCTCGGCGTTCAACCCCAGTTCCTTCTCGCGTAACACGGTCTTTATCCGAGCCAACTCACGTCTCGCCTTGCCGATCTCGCTCGCCTTGTCGAGTTGGTGCGTTGCGTTCTTTATTCGCGCCCGAAACAGCTGATCGACGGTATCGCGCTCGAGCCGCTCCAGTTCCTCGACGTTCCGACCCCGCATCTCCTTTGCTCTCACAGCGCACCTCCGCGGGCGATGAAGCGCGTGCCGAGGCCGAGCTTGTGCGCGGCGAGCGCGAATGCCTGACGAGCTATCGTTTCGGTGACACCTGCGATCTCGTAGAGCACTCGTCCCGGCTTGATCACAACCACCCACTCCTCGGGGCTGCCCTTGCCCTTGCCCATTCGCGTCTCGGCGGGCTTCTTTGTCAGGGGCTTGTCGGGGAAAATGCGTATCCACAGCTTGCCGGAGCGCTTGACGTGGCGACTGACGGCCATACGAGCGGCCTCGATTTGGCGCGCTGTGATCCAGCCGCATTCGGTGGCCTGGAGACCGAAGTCGCCGAACGACACGTCGCATCCCCGGTACGACTTGCCGCGCATCCGGCCGGTCTGCTGTTTGCGATACTTGACTTTCTTCGGACTGAGCATCTACTTCCCCTACTTCGGGGCCGGGGCCTTCTTCAGCACCTCGCCCTTGAAAATCCACGTCTTGACACCGATGGCGCCGTAAGTTGTGAAGGCCTCGGCGAAACCGTAGTCGATGTCGGCCCGCAGCGTGTGGAGCGGCACACGTCCCGCACGGTATTTCTCACGTCTGGACATCTCGGCACCGCCCAAGCGACCGGAACACTCGATACGAATACCCTTTGCGCCGAATTTCATCGCAGTCTGCAACGCCTTCTTCATCGCTCGGCGGAAGGCGACTCGTCTCACGAGTTGGGTTGCGATGTTCTCCGCCACCAGTTGGGCGTTGGTTTCGGCCTTGCGCACTTCCTGGATCTCGATGAAGATTTCGTTGGCCGTCAGTTTCTGGATCTCGCCCCGCAGGGTCTCGACCCCGGCACCGCGCTTGCCGATGATGATTCCGGGCCGGGAAGATCGGATGATCACTTTACACTTGTTGGCCGCGCGCTCGACCTCGACCTCGGAAACAGAAGCATGTCCATGCGTCTTCTTGACGAAACGCCGGATGCGGATGTCCTCGTGTAGCCATTTCGAGTAGGATCGGTCATGGAACCACGTGGACAACCACGGCTTGATTATCCCAATCCGAAATCCATAGGGATGTACCTTCTGACCCACGTCTTCCTCCTAGCGGATCCCAAGCACCACACTGATGTGGCTGGTGCCTTTCAAGATGCGCGTCGCACGCCCCTGTGCTCTCGGTCTCCAGCGCCGCATCATGCGTGAGGACCCCATGTCAACATATAGAGTCTTGATGAACAGGGCGTCTACATCGGTGGCCGAGTTCGCCTGGCGGGCGTTGGCGACCGCCGACTCGATCACTTTGCGCAGGGGCAAGGCTCCCGCCCGGCGTGTGAAATTGAGGAGCGTGATCGCCTCGCCGACATCCTTGCCGCGAACGAGGTCGGCCACCACGCGCACCTTGCGCGGTGAGACCTTGATGAACCGAGCGTTGGCCTTGGCTTCCATGGTATCCTCAGACGTTACCCTTCGAAATCATTCATTTTTTTCGCCTCATTGTACCGGCAATCGCCGAAGGCCAGCGGTGTTACCACACACAAGATGCCCCGTCAAGCGGCCGAAGAAGCGAAAAACGCTGCAATTTCGATGATCTCCTACTTCTTCGCCACCTTGCCCTTGCGATCGCCTGAATGCCCGTGAAACAGGCGGGTGGGGGCAAACTCCCCGAACTTGTGCCCAACCATGTTTTCGGTCACGAACACGGCGATGAATTTCTTCCCGTTGTGCACGGCAAAGGTCATCCCGACCGCTTCAGGGATGATGGTCGAGCGCCTCGACCACGTCTTGATGACCTTCTTGCTACCACTCGTTGTCGCCTCGTCGATCTTCTTCTGGAGGTGGTCGTCAACGAATGGGCCTTTCTTCAGCGATCTCGCCATCTGCTTCCTCTACTTCTTCTTGCCGCGCCGCTTCACTATGAACTTGTCCGTGGAGCGGTTCTTCCTCGTCTTGAAACCCTTGGTCGGTTTGCCCCAGGGAGTGCAGGGGTGCCGCCCGCCGGAGGAACGTCCCTCGCCACCTCCCATCGGGTGGTCCACAGGGTTCATGGCCACACCTCGGACGTGCGGGCGCCTGCCCAACCATCGGTTGCGTCCCGCTTTGCCTATCCGGATCTGAGCATGCTCGATGTTCGAGACTTGGCCCACGGTCGCCCTGCAGTCCACGTTCACCAGGCGCACTTCGTTGGAAGGGAGTCGGATATGTGCATAGCGATCATCTTTGGCCAGCAGTTGTGCACCGGTACCGGCTGATCTGACCATCTGGCCTCCGCGGCCTCGTTTCATCTCGACATTGTGGATGACCGTTCCAAGGGGGATGAAGCGCAGCGGAAGCGAGTTGCCCGGCTTGATATCCGCGTGCCTGCTGGAGATGACCTCCTCGCCGACCGAAAGCATGTCCGGAGCGAGGATGTAGGCCTTCTCGCCGTCCGCGTAGTGCAGCAAGGCGATGCGCGCCGACCGGTTGGGATCGTACTCGATTGCCGCAACCTTCGCCGGCACGCCGATCTTGTTGCGCCGGAAATCGACGATGCGGAAACGCCGTTTGTGTCCGCCACCCCTGTGCCGCGCAGTGATCCGGCCGGTGTTGTTGCGCCCGCCCTTCTTCGTCAATGGACACAGCAGCGCGGATTGTGGATCTTCCCCTGAAATCCCCGAGAAATTGGAACCCGTCATGAAGCGCCGCCCTGCGGAGGTCGGCTTGTATTGCTTGATGCCCATGGTACTAGACTCCCTCGAAAAATTCGATGGTGTCGCCCTCGGCGAGAGTCACAATCGCCTTCTTCCAGTTCGGCCGCTTTCCCACCCGCCGTCCCATGCGAGCCGCCTTTCCGCGCATTACCATCGTGTTCACTTCAGTGACGCCGACGTTGAACAACTTCTCGACGGCGGCCTTGATCTCGCTTTTGTTCGCCCGCAAATCGACCTCGAACAGAATCTTGTTCTGCTCCTCCTTGAGCTCCTCGCCCTTCTCGGTCATGACCATCGGGCGCTTTATCACATCGTATGGCGACCTCATGTCTCGACCCTCCTGGCCCGAACCGGCTGCTCAAGCCGGCCCTGGATTTCAAGCACGGCACGCGTGGTTATCACGAGCTGGTCATGCCGCAGCAGATCGTAGACGTTGAGTCCCTCTGGCGGCAGAAACTGGTGCCGCGCCAAGTTGCGTGCGCTCATCCGCAGGTTGTCGTTATCGCTGAAATCGACGAGCAGCGCATGCTCCGTGCCCAGTGTCTCAAGAACCGCACTCAGCCTACTGGTCTTGATCTCTTCGAAATCTAGTCGGTCCAGCACGATCAACCTTTCCTCCTTGGTGAACAGGCTGAGCGCGCTGATCATCGCACCGCGGCGCACCGTCTTCGGAGGCTGGAAGTCATAGGATCGCGGCCGGGGACCGTGCACCGCGCCTCCCCCCACATGGTTGGGTGCTCGGCTGCTGCCCTGGCGGGCGCGTCCCGTACCCTTCTGACGGAATGGTTTGGCCCCTCCTCCTGCCACCGCGCTGCGCTCCTTTGTCGCGGCCGTACCGCTGCGCTTTCGGCTTCGCTGCATGCGCACGACCTCATGAAGCAGGTGCAGGCGGACTTCCGAGCCGAACACGACGTCACTGAGGTCGATCTCGCCGACCTCCTTGTTCTCCAAGTTCCTGATCTTGAGCTTAGGCATCGCTCTTCTCTCCCTAGCTGCGTATCTCCACGTCGACCCCGGCGCTGAGATCGAGCTTCATCAATGCGTCGAGGGTCTGTTGTGTCGGCTCGAGGATGTCGATCAACCGCTTGTGCGTCCTGATCTCGAACTGCTCCCGGGACTTCTTGTCGACGTGAGGCCCGCGAAGCACCGTGTAGCGGTTGATCCGAGTCGGCAGCGGAATCGGCCCGGCTACGCGGGCTCCGGTCCGCTTTGCCGTGTCGACGATCTCGCTTGTCGACTGGTCGAGCAGCTTGTGATCGTAGGCTTTGAGCCTGATTCTGATTTTGTTGGCCATGCCGGACTCTCCAAACTGCCGTGTTGTTGTCCCGCGGTTACTCGATGATGGACGCCACGACGCCGGCGCCCACAGTGCGGCCGCCCTCG
>CAYZAI010000150.1:0-10907 GCA_964476305.1 uncultured Myxococcales bacterium | reverse complement strand
CCGGGTGCGCCAGAGATTCGTCAAGGAGGGTGGACCCTTCGACCTGACCGGTTTCCAGAACTGGGTGCGATACAGCCTCGGGGTGACCGAGGATCACTTCGTGGAGCAGCAGCGGCTGGAACTGGTTGCGGCTCGTGCCCGGAAGTTGCTCGTCAGCGGCGTGCGGATCTCGGACCAAGAGGTGCGCGACGCCTACGAGCGCGAGAACGACACGGCCTCCGTCAAGTACGTGCGCATCTCCCCCGCGGAGCTTTCCGAGCGGCTCGATCCGTCCGCCGAGGAACTCCGGACCTGGATCGAAGGCAATCGCGAAGCGGTCGCCCAGCACTACGAGGCCAACAAGTTCCGTTACACCAACCTCGAGCGGCAGGTCCGCGCGCGCCACATCCTGCTCAAGGTCGGCGAGGAGGCCACCGACGAGGAGCGTGCGACGCGGCGCGCCGAGATCGACCGTGTCGTCGCCCGCGTTCGCGCCGGGGAGGACTTCGCGGCCCTCGCCCGAGAGCTGAGCGAGGATGGCAGCGCAGCCCAGGGCGGCGACCTCGACTGGAACCCACGGGGTCGGATGGTCCCCGAGTTCGACGAGGCGATGTTCGCCCTCGAACCGGGGCAGGTCTCCGACGTCGTCCAGACCAAGTACGGGTTCCACATCATCAAGTGCGAGGGCGTTCGCGAGGGCAACGTCTCGCTCGAGGAGGCCACGCCCGAGATCGCGGCCAAGCTCTTCCGGACGGTCGAGGGCAAGCGGCTGGCGGCCGAAGCCGCCGAGGGGTATCTGGTCCGGTTGCGGGAAGGGACGGATCTCGACGGCCTGTTCGGAGGCGAGGGAGAAGCCGGGGAGGGGGAGGACGCGTCCGAGCCTCGGCCGAAGGTGCGCACCTCGCCGGCATTCAGCCGGGATGCGAGCAGCATCCCGGGGATCGGCCGCTCTCCGGAGATCGTGGCCGCCGCGTTCGAATTGACCCCCGACTCGCCGGTGGTGTCCCGCGCGTTCGAGGTGCAGGGCGATCTCCTCCTGATCGAGCTCGCCGAACGCTCGGTGCCGAGCGACTCGGAATTCGAGGAGCAGAAGGAGGCCCTGACCGAGAAGCTGCTGGCGTTCAAGCAGGCCTCGTGGCTCCGGGACCGCATCCGCGATCTGACCAGCGAGGCCCGGAAACAGGGCGAGATCGTCGCCGATCTCCCGGCTGTGGAACCGCCGCGCAGGGAGCGTTCGCCGATGGGGCCGGCGGGGGATCTCCCCGAGGGGCCGGCCGGCAAGGCCGAGGGTGCGAGACCCGTCGACGTAGCGCCGGCGCCGGGACCGGCCAGGCCGGCGGAGCCCTCCAGGGACGACGACGGCGAGCGCGGAGGCGACGAAGAGGACGGCGAATAGCGCCGTGGCTCGCCGCCACCCCGAGCCCCCCAGAGGTTTTCCGACCCTTCCCGTGAAGTGGGATCACCAGTGCCTCTCGTACCGGTTGCCTTGTGGCGCGGCGTTCGTGGCCGTGCCGCTTCCCCACCTCCACCGGGTCACGGTCTCGATGCTCTTCGCCGCCGGGTCCCGCTACGAGAGCCCGACGGACAACGGCCTCGCCCACTTCACCGAGCACATGCTGTTTCGCGGGACCGCGCGCTTTCCGACCGCGGTCGATCTCAACCGGGCGATCGAGAACCTCGGTGGCATCCTCGAAGCCTCCACCGGCCCAGACTCCACGGAATTCTCGGTCACGCTGCCAGAGGGCATGGTCGAGGACGGGATCGGAATCCTCGCCGAGGTGGCGACCCATCCGCGCTTCAACGACATCGAGGTCGAGCGCAGGGTGGTGGCCGAGGAGATCCAGGAGGATCTCGACGAGCACGGGGTTTCCGTCGATGTGGATTTTCTCTCTCGCGCACGCCTGTGGCCGGACCAGCCGCTGGGCCAGTCGGTGACCGGGCCGTTGGCCAACGTGATGCGGTTCTCGATGGCTGATCTGGAGCGACAGATGGCTGCCCGAATGGTCGGCCCGGCGGCGGTGATCTGCGTGGCCGGTCGTTTCGATCCCGGCCTGGTACGGGCGGCCGTGGAACAATCCTTCGCGGCACTTCCCGGTGCGCCTCCGGCCGCCGCCCCATCGACCGCCCGGCAGGGCGACGGCCCGACGGTCATCCACCGGCACAAGCCCGGCAGCCAGACCCAGCTCAGGGTGTCCTTCGCGGCGTTCGGCGACGAGGACCCGGACGCGATGGCCCTCGCGATCCTGGAACGGCTCGTGGACGACGGGATGTCCACGCCGCTGCACAGGCGGGTGTTCGAGGAGCGCGGGCTGGCCTACGACGTGAGCGCCGGGCTGGAATGGTACCCGGACACGGGCGCCTACAACGTCGACGCGAGCTGCACTCACGAGAACATGCCAGACCTTGCGGCCGAGATCCTGGGGCTTCTTCGGGAACAGCGGGATGCGCCGCCGGTTGCGGATGACCTCGACAAGGCGCGCCGGCGCGCGGTCTGGGATCTCGAGAGCATGCAGGACCGGTGCTCGGCCATGGCCGTCTGGTTCGGCGAGCACGCGCTGCTCGGGCGGAGCCGGTCCCTCGAGGGCGAGGCGCGGGCCCTCGGTGCGGTCACCGCGGAGCAGGTGGCGCGGGCCGCGGGCCGGGTGCTCCGCCGCGACGGGCTGCACATCACCACGGTGGGCGTGCTGGGCGCCGCCGAGCGCCGGGCCGTCGCACGGCTCGCGGAGCGCTTCGAGTGAGGACGCGTTGACCGGCGAGCGGCTC
The DNA here is from genome assembly GCA_964476305.1 of uncultured Myxococcales bacterium. Taxonomy (GTDB): domain Bacteria; phylum Myxococcota_A; class Polyangia; order JAAYKL01; family JAAYKL01; genus CAYZAI01. The sequence continues at coordinate 8,165 of CAYZAI010000150.1, read as the reverse complement.
TTCGAGGATCCCCGGGCCGTGATGAAGCGCCACGGATTGCGTCCCAAGCGCTCGTGGGGGCAGAACTTCCTGGTCAGCGGCCGGGCGGTGGAGACGCTCGCCCGGTTATGCGTCGATCGGCCCGGGCGCCACGTGGTCGAGATCGGCGCCGGGCTCGGCACCCTCACCGCCGCGCTGCTGGGCGCGGGAGGGCGGGTCACGGCCATCGAGCGCGATCCGGACATGTGCCGCGTGCTGGAGCTCGAGCTCGGCGGGCGACCCGGGTTCGAGCTGGTCCGCGCGGATGCTGCGACCTTCGACTACGACGCCTGCCTGGCCGCGGAGCCCGGTGTTCTGGCGGGGAACCTGCCGTACCAGATCACGGGACGGATCCTGCGGCGCATCATCGACGGGGCCGCGCCATTCGTTCGAGCGGTGCTGATGGTCCAGGCCGAGGTGGCCGACCGCATCGTCGCCGGGCCCGGCAGCCGGTCCCGTGGCGCGCTTTCGGCGATGATCCAGGCGCGCTTCGAGCCGCGGGTGGCGCTCACACTGCAGCCGCGGGCCTTCGTGCCGCCGCCGGCGGTGCGTTCGGCCGTGGTCGTGCTCGAGCCCCGTCCCGCCGCGATTTTCGAAGGGCTCGCAGCTGCGGCCTTCGATCGGGCGGTCAAGGCCGCTTTCACAGGTCGGCGCAAGACCGTGCGCAACTCGCTGCTCCAGGCCGGAGCGGGCGACGCCGGGACAATCGCAGCGGTGCTGGCCGCCGCGTCCATCGACCCCGGTGCCCGGGCCGAGATCCTGGCCAACGAACAGCTCGTCGCCCTTGCCCGCGGCCTGGCGGAGAAGGATCGCCGGCGGGCCCGCGATCGGGAGGACTGACATGCCCATTATCAGGTTCCTCGATCCGGGCGGTGAAACCCGCACCGGGTTCGAGCTCGACGACGGGCGCGCCGAGATAGCGGCCGGCGATCCCAAGACCGGGTTCACGCGCACCGGTGAGGTCGCGGACGTCGCGAGGCTGCTCGCGCCGATCGTCCCGCCCAACATCTTCGGCATCGGTCTGAACTACCGGCGCCACGCCGCGGAAACCGGCCAGGACATCCCCGAGCGGCCGATCGTGTTCATGAAGCCCACATCGACCCTGCTCGATCCCGGTGCGCCGATCCGCATCCCGGCCTGCTGCGAGCGCGGCCCGGAGGTCGACTGGGAGGCCGAGCTGGCCGTGGTCATCGGGCGGCCCGGCCGCGACATCCCCGAGGATCGCGCCCTCGAGCACGTGCTGGGCTACACCTGTGCCGACGACGTCTCGGCCCGGCGCTGGCAGAAGCACGCGGGCGGTGGACAGATGATCCGCGGCAAGGGCTTCGATACCTTCTGCCCTCTTGGCCCTCGACTGCTGACGCCGACCGAGCTCGGGGATCCGTGCGATCTCGCGATTCGCTCGTTCGTGAACGGCGTGCCCAAGCAGTCGAGCTCGACCGCGGACATGGTCCACGGGGTGGCCGCACTGGTCGCCTACCTGAGTTGCGACACGACCCTGATGCCGGGCACGGTGATCCTCACGGGTACTCCGGAGGGAGTGGGCGTGGCGCGAACCCCCCCCGAGTTCCTGCGACACGGCGACGAGGTGGTCGTGGAGATCGAGGGTATCGGTCGTCTGGCCAGCCCCGTGGTTGGCCCGGATCCGAGGAACGGGAATCGCGTCTAGCTCTGGCCCCGAAGCTCGCGCTCGGCCTGGGCCCAGTTCTCGGCCTCGGTGCCCCAGGGACGGCCCCTGGACTCCCAGATCTCGTAGGCGCGCTGGGCGATCATCTGGTTGGTGGGATCCGGAAGCCCGGGTTTCTTTGTCGCCGGTTTCGCGGTCGGGGTCTTCTTCGCCTCGGGTTTGCGGGAGACCGGCGCCCTGGCAGCCGCAGGCTTGGCCGCTTTCCTGGTTGTCTTTTTTTCGACTTTCTTCGTCGCCATGAGTATTCCCCCTCTTCAATACTGGAGTTATCGTCGCGTCCGGCGTGGATAGATAACCACCTGCCGGACGTTGTCAATGAAAATAAACCGTTTCCTGTAGTCATTTCAAGGCATTGCTGTCGTATCGATATAGGAAGTTGGGCTTCCGAAAAGAGTACGATTTTTTTCCAGTTCGAATGCCATGGGGTGAACTGACGCTGACATCGAACAAATATTGAGAAGTATAGTTTCTCTTTTCTTGTGCGAAGGTATATACCAAGGAGGAAAAAGGAAGGAATAGTTCCGAAATGATCAGGAATCTGCTCATCGCCGTGGACCATCCCACGCTCCAGCACCAGATCCAGAAACGCCTCGCCCGCGAGGATGTCGTTGTCGAAGTGCCCCGCAGCCGGGGAAGCATCTGGAAGCGCGTGGCCCGCGAAACCTGCGACATGGTCGTCCTGAGCAAGTCCCTCCTGCCCAGGCCCGCCCAAGACCTGCTCAAGACCCTGTCCCAGATCCCGGACGCCCCTGCCGTGGTCGTGGTCACCGAACGCAACGACCCCGAGGAGCGGGCGGCCCTGATCGCGGCCGGTGCCGAGGAGGTGCTCCACGCGGGCCTGCCCACGGACCAGATCGTGGACGTGCTCGAGGCCCTGCTGGAAAAACGCGCCACGTGGACACGCCAGCGGCTGGCGACCCTGCGTCCCCTGGGACAGCCACGCCTGGCCGATTTCGTGTCCTCGAGCCCGGTGATGGCCGACTTCATGGACGTGGTGCGGCGGGTCGTGCCGGGCAACGCGTCCCTGCTGCTACTGGGCGAGACCGGTGTGGGCAAGGAGCGCCTGGCACGGGCGATCCACGCCGAAGGCCCGCGGGGTGGCGGGCCGTTCATCACCATCAACTGCGGCGCCCTTCCCGAGGCGCTGCTGGAGAGCGAGCTGTTCGGCCACGAGGCGGGCGCGTTCACCGGTGCCTCGCGCACGCGCCGAGGCTACTTCGAGCTGGCTCACGGCGGCACGATCTTCCTCGACGAGGTCGGCGAGATGCCTCTGCACCTGCAGGTCCGGCTGCTGCGCGTGCTGCAGGATCGGGAGGTCCAGCGGGTGGGCGGCGAGCGCCCTATCCGGGTGGACGTGCGCCTCATGGCCGCCACCAACCGCGACCTGCAGGAGAGCGTGGAGGCCGGCCTGTTCCGCAAGGACCTGTTCTTCCGGCTCGGCGTGGTCACGCTGACGGTTCCACCCCTCAGGGTTCGCCGCGACGACATCCCCGAGCTCGCGCGGGGCTACCTCGAATACCTGCGGCCGCGGGTCGGGCGCGACGTCCACTCCATCGAAGAGGCGGCACTCGACGCTTTGGCGCGCTACGACTGGCCCGGCAACGTGCGGGAGCTGATCAACGTCATCGAGCGCGCGATGCTGCTCTGCGCCGGTGCGACGATCACAGTGGGCGATCTCCCCGAGGCGATACGCGGAGCCGGACCCGTCCCGGAGAGCGCCGTCGTGGATCCGGGCCGGGCCCGCCGGGAACGCTGGGCGGGCATGACCCTGGCCGGGGCCCGTGCCGAGTGGATGGCGGAGATGGAACGCGAGTACCTCTCCGGCCTTCTCGCCACAACCCGGGGTCGGGTGGGCGAGGCCGCCGCCCGGGCGGGGATCACGCCACGCGCCTTGTACGGCAAGATGCGGCGCCACGGTTTGAAGAAGGAGTCCTTCAAGAGGATTTGATCTCGTTGGTACGGTTCGTGCTAGCCACGGCGGTATCGCACAGCGCCACGTCTTTCGGAGCACGGGAGCGCTGCCAGGACAGGAGAATCGAAATGCAGGAGCCCACGATCCCCTCGGAACCACCCGGCACAACGACCGACCCTCTCGACGGGGCCACCGCCAACCCCGTGCCCATTGCCCCGGATGTCGATTTCCGCACCGCCGCCGCCAGCGACTTGGCCATTCCCCTCGACGAGCGCATCGAGGCCTACGAGGATCTGATCGACTCGGAGGTCGGAGACACGACCCTGGCCCGCGCTCGCAACCTCGAGCGCGGCACGGGGATCCGGCAGCTCTATCTCAAGTTCGAGGGCGGCAATCCCACGGGCACGCAGAAGGACCGTATCGCCTTCTCGCAGGCCATGGACGCCCTGCGCCGGGGGTTCGACTCGATTACCCTGGCCACTTGCGGCAACTACGGCGCGGCCATGGCCGTGGCCGCCAAGCGGGCCGGCCTGCGCTGCCTGGTGTACCTGCCCGAGACCTACCACACGCGACGCATCGGCGAGATCATTGCCGGCGGCGCCGAGATCGTCCGCTCCCCGGGGGACTACGAGCACGCCCTCGAGCTCTCCCGCGAGCGGGCGGACCTCGACGAGATCTACGACGCCAACCCCGGTGGCGCCAATACCGCGCTGCAGCTCAAGGCCTACGGCGAGATCGCGTACGAGATCTACGACGAGCTGCGCGACGCCCCGGCGGCCGTGGCGATCTCGGTGTCGAACGGCACGACCCTGGCCGGCATCTACCGAGGTTTTTTAAGCCTCTACCGCCGGGGCAAGACCTCGCGCATGCCGCGGTTCATCGCCGGCTCCTCGTGGAACAAGAACCCGATCGTCAGCGGCTTCCTCAAGAACCGGTTGTATTGCGACGATCTCTCGCGGGAGCGGATCCGCGAGACCTCGATCAACGAACCGCTGGTGAACTGGCACTCGGTGGACGGGGATCTGGCGCTGGAGGCGATCCGCCGGACGAACGGCGTCGCGGACCACGTCTCGGACCGGGAGATGACCGTGCTGGCGCGTACCATGCGCGAGTTGGAGGGCCTCAGCGTGCTTCCGGCGGCGACCGCCGGGTTGCACTCGCTTATCGAACATCACAAGCGCCAGCCGCTGGCCGGTGATCGCTACGTCGCGGTGCTGACCGGGAGGAAGGCATGATCGCGGGCACCGAGGGGAATGCCGTCGTCTACTGCGAAGGCGCGTTCAACACGACCAACGGCAAGACCGCCCATGGCCTGGTGCGCCGTTCCGAGCGCTACCGGGTCGTCTCGGTGGTCGACAGCCGCTATGCCGGCCGCGACGCCGGCGAAGTGCTCGACGGCCGCCCGGCGGGCATTCTCGTCCATGCCGGCATCGGGGAGGCCGTGCGCGCCGCTCGGGGTGCGGACACGCCCGCCACGCACCTGGTGGTGGGGCTCGCCCCGGACGGCGGCCGGCTGCCATCAGGGATGCAGGAGCAGTTGCGCGCCGCCATCGACCTCTCTCTCCACTTGGTCAGCGGGTTGCACGACTTCCTCGGCGACGATCCCGATCTGGCGGCCGCCGCGCGGGAGGCCGGCGTCGGGATCATCGACGTGCGCCGGCCCGCGGCCCGGGCCGGGCTGCACTTCTTCTCCGGTGCCATCGAGCGGGTCGGCGCCCTGCGGGTGGCGATTCTCGGCACCGACTCGGCCGTGGGCAAGCGCACGACCGCCTGGCTGCTGGTGGACGGCCTGCGGGCGGCCGGGCTCACCGCCGGGCTCGTGGGCACCGGGCAGACGGCATGGCTGCAGGGCGCACGGCACACGGCGATCATCGACACCACCGTCAACGACTTCGTCGCCGGCGAGATCGAGCACGCGGTGGTTTCCGCGTGGGAGGATGGCCGTCCCGATGTGCTGGTGATCGAGGGCCAGGGCAGCCTGCTCAACCCGGCCTACCCCGGCGGCTTCGAGATCCTGGCCGCGGCCCGGCCCCACTGCGTCGTGCTGCAGCACGCCCCGGCGCGCCGCGACTACGACGGGTTCCCAGGGTACCCGATCCAGCCGCTGCCCAGGCAGATCGAGGCCATCGAGCTGATCTCGTCGAAGCGCGTGGTCGGCATAGCGATCAACTCCGAGGATCTCTCGCCGGAGCGGGCCGCCGAGGCCCGCGAGCAGATCACCCTGCTCACGGGACTGCCGGCGGTCGATCCCCTGACCGACGGCGTGGGCCCGCTGGTCGAGGCCCTGCTGGGTTGGTTCGATCGCGACGGGCGGCGCGGGAACCGGTCATGACGGGACGTCTCGGGAGGGACCCGCTCGCGGCGCTCGACGCCATCGACCGCCTGGTCGTGGGGCCGACCGCGGTGGAGCCGGATCGGATCGCCACCGAGTACGCGGTGACCATCGGCAAGGTGACTTCACGCACCGTCCTGAACTGCAAGTTCGAAGAGCCCGTGCTCGATCCCGCGGATCCGTCGACGGTCAACCTGGCCGCGATGATCGGGGCCCAGCCGGCCCTCAACTACGGTCTGTTCTGCCGCGAGATCGTCTTTGAAGGGCAGTTCGACGGCCGGGATGCCAGGTTCATCGAGGAGATGGCGCGGAACACGGCGCGGGAGATCTATGTGGGCAAGCTGCTTCGCCCGAATCCGTTCGTCACCGTGGACGCGAGGTCCCTTCCGGTGGGTCCGGACATCGAGTTCCTGCGGGCCCAACTGCGGTTCCCCCGTGTCGTCGCGGTCAGGCAACGGCCGGTGCGGGCGCCCGCCATGCCCGGCCGTGTGGCGGTGCTGTCGAGCGGCGGCAAGGACAGCCTGGCGACCTTCGGCATGGTCGACGAGCTCGGTCTCGACGTTCATCCGATCTACGTCAACGAGTCGGGTCGCCACTGGCTGACCGCGCTCGACGCCTACCGCCATTTCCAGGCCGGCGTGCCGAACACCGCCCGGGTCTGGACCGACGCCGACCGCCTGTTCAACTGGATGCTCAGGCACCTGCCGCTGGTCCGCCCCGATTTCCAGTCGGTGCGCGCCGACATCTATCCGATCCGTCTCTGGACCGTGGCCGTGTTCCTGTTCTCGGCCTTGCCCGTGCTCCGCGCCCGGGGGATCGGTCGGCTGCTGGTGGGCGACGAGTTCGACACCACGGTCCGCGCCCGCCACCGGGGCATCCCCCACTTTGCCGGGCTCTACGACCAGAGCCGCTGGTTCGACGTGGCGATGACCGGCTACTTCGCGGACAAGGGTTTCGGGATCGAGGTCTTCTCGGCCCTGCGGTCCGCCTCCGAGATCCTGATCGAGAAGCTGCTCGCGGAGCGCTATCCCACTCTGCTGGAGCACCAGGTGTCGTGCCACGCGGCCCACGTGGACGGCGATCGCGTGCGCCCCTGCGGCCGCTGCGAGAAGTGCCGCCGGATCGTGGGCATGCTCGTCGCGCTGGGCGCGGATCCCGCGACCTGCGGCTACTCGCCGGCGCAGACCGAGGCCGCCCTCGAGGCCGTTGCAAGGCTCGGGGTCCACCAGGAACGGCCCGGTTCCGAACACCTGCTGCACCTGCTCTCCCGCTCGGGGAGGTTGCCTTCCGTCGGGCCCAGGGCGCCAGCGGGGAGGCCGCGGCCCGAGGTGATGTCACTGCGCTTCCACCCCGTGGTTTCGCCGGTCGAGACCATCCCGGCGGATTTGCGCGGCCCGATCCACCGCATCTGGCTGCAGCACGCCGACGGCGCCGTCGAGCGCCACGCCGGCCGGTGGGTCGCGCTCGACCCGCGCCGGATCGGGGTCTGATCGGCGTTCCCGCCACTGGTGACCGTTCGCTTTCGCGCCTTCTTGTCCGCCGCCGCGGCGGGCGCTATGCTGCGCGGCATGATCGGACGTCTCACCGGAACCGTGATCGAGAAGGGGCCCGATGGCGCGGTCGTCGAGTGCGGCAGCGTGGGCTACGACGTGGCCGTACCCCTGGGCACCCTGGCCACGCTCCCGGCCAACGGACAGCCCGTGGTGCTGTGGATCCACACCCACGTCCGCGAGGACGAGCTTCGCCTGTTCGGGTTCGCCAGCAAGCGGGATCGCGAGGCGTTCCGCACGATGCTCAAGGTCGGCGGCGTGGGGCCCAAGCTGGCGCTGGCGATCCTCGGGGCGCTATCCGGAGATCAGCTCGCCGCGGCGGTGGAGTCCGGCGACACCCGTCGGCTGACCGCGATCCCGGGCATCGGCAAGAAGACCGCCGAGCGGATCGTGCTCGAGCTGGGCGGCAAGCTCGTCATGGGCGCCGGGGGCGACTTGGCGAGCCCGACAACGCCCCTCGGGGATCTGCACGGGGCGCTCGTCAACCTGGGCTTCAAGCCGGTCCAGGTCGACCGCGTGATCCGCGAGCTCGAGCCCGGCAGCGCCGGGCAGCCCTTCGAGGCGCTCCTTCGCCAGGCCCTCGCCCTCCTCAAGACCGGCCCGTGAGCACGCTCACCGATCCCCATTTTCGATGAGAGAGCAGAGCATGGGACGCAGGCTCCCCTC
>CAYZAI010000149.1:0-10980 GCA_964476305.1 uncultured Myxococcales bacterium | reverse complement strand
GTCGCTCTCGGTAAAGGGTTCGCGCTGACCATCGGTGTTGCGGCCCTGGTCCTCCCCGCGGCCAAGACCGATCCCTTGCGCGACGAGGATTCGTCGCTCGCGGGCGTGCCGCGGGGATCGATTCGCGGGATCGTCGGGCTGGAGTACACCATATGAAGGGCGGCAGGATAGCCTACCTGTCCCCATCGGGCACCAGCCCGATCGAGATGGCGGATACCGCGCTGGTCGCCGCGTGCGGCACGGGCGACCGAGCCGCGCTCGGCGAGCTCTTCCGGCGCTTCCACCGCGACGTCTACCGGTTCCTGGCTCGTCTCTCTGGATGCGACGCGCGCGACATCGACGATCTCGTCCAGAACACGTTCGTCAATGCGCGGCAAGGCGCCGGGCGCTTCGCCGGAAGATCATCGGTGAAAAGCTGGCTCTTCGGCATCGCTGCCAACGTGGCCAGGCACCACATCCGCGGCGAAGCGCGCAGGAACCACGCGATACGCTCTCTGGCCGATCTGCCTTGCCCGACGGCGGAGATTCCCTCGGGCGCGGCCGAGAGGAAGGATCTTCTCGTGCGCCTGCAGGCCGGTCTCGACGATCTGCCACACCGCCTGCGCGTCGTCTTCGTGATGTGCGCGCTCGAGGGGATCCCCGGGGTCGAGGCGGCCGCGATCCTCGGGGTTCGTCAGGGTACCGTGTGGAGACGCCTCCACGAGGCGCGAAAGACACTATCCGACGCGATAGAAGAGGAGCGCTCATGAACGCCGTGTGCCTGAGACCGAAGGAACTGACCCGCCGCGTCTTCGAGGGCGCCGACCGGGCGCTCCAGGAGCACCTCGACGCCTGCCCGGCCTGCGCTCGGGAGGCGGCCGCGATACGGATGCTCGCCGAACTCGGCCGCGAGCTGCCCGACGGCGCACCCTCCGAAGAGAGCATCGCGGCGATCCGTCACGCGCTCCTCGCTTCCGCATCGGACGGGATCATCGGAAACGCACGCGCGAGAAAACGGTACTGGATTCCAGTTGCGGCCGCGGCGTCGATCGCGCTCGTGGCCGGCGTCGTCCTGCTCGCGCACGGCCCTTCGGATCCGCTTCCGCAGAAGGTCGCGGCGGGCGAGGCGAGGAGAGCCTCGGTGCATGCACAGAAGGGCGCGGATCACGTGCTGCTCGGCTCGCAGCCGGACGAGATTGTCCGGCTCACCGAGGGAACGATCACGGTCGAAGTCGAGAAGCTCGGGGCGGGAGAGCGGTTCCGGGTCGTCACCGGGGACGCCGAGGTCGAGGTCCGGGGAACGGCTTTCGACATGACCGCCACCAACGACGTCCTCGTCGGCGTACGGGTGTGGAGCGGAACGGTGGAGGTGCGACCAAGGGGTCGCGAGGTTGTCCTCCTCGCGCCCGGAGAGCAATGGAAGGCGCCGGACGAGCGCCGCGACAAAGGCGCCCGCGCCCTGGACGGTGCCGCGCCGCCAGGCGCGCCGTCGCCGGGGAGCACCTCGTTGCCGAGGGTCGATCGGGACCGGGTCGCGGAGGGCCCGAGCGGCGAAAGCGTGGGCTCTGGCGGCACCGGGATGGGCCCGGGAACGACGACCGGAATGGCGGAGACGGCCTTCAACGAGGGTTGGGACGCGTTGCGGCTCGGCAGGCCGGCAGAGGCCGCGAAGCTGTTCGGGCAGGCCGCCGATCTCGGGCGCGGCGGGTCGATGATCGAGGACGCCGTCTTCTGGAGGGCGGTCGCCCTCGACCGGGCCGGAGTACGCGGTCCCGCCGCGGACGGGATGAGGGAATTCCTCAGGCGTTTCCCGTCGTCGGTCCGGCGCGGCGAGGTTTCGGTCATGCTGGGTTGGAAGCTCCTCTCGAGCGGGGATCCGACCGGCGCGAAGGCCCTCTTCGAAGCCGCTCTTTCCGATCCGGTTCCCTGGGTCCGTGCGAGCGCCGCGCGCGGAGCGTCCGAAGCCGGGCGTGGAAGCGAAGAGACCTTGTAGCCCGGGAGACACGAGGCCAGTCGAATGATCGGACGAATCGTCACCCGCATCCTCGACAAGCCGGCCATCTGGAAGGAGTCGGTCGGCGCGATGGTCGCCGTCGCGCTGGTCGGGGGCTCGCTGCTGCTGTTCCGGCCCACCGACCGGATCCTGAAACCGATCAACTCCTGGAACGTCTTCCACTACGTCCTGGGAACCAAGTACTTCGACGAGCTGGGGTATTTCGATTTCTACCAGGGCATTCTGCTGGCCGACGCCGAGGCGGACCGGGTGTTCGAGGAACAGCGGACCCGGGACATGCGGACCTACGATTTCGTTCCCGTGGAGGAAGCGCTGGATGCCGCCCGGAAGCAGGGCATCCGGGAGCGCTTCTCCGACCGGCGATGGGAAGAATTCAAGCGGGATCTCCGGGCCATCCAGAGCCTGCGGTCGAAGAAGCGCTGGGAAGGGCCGATCAAGGACCGGGGCTACAACCCTTCCCCGGTCTGGCTCGTCTTGCATCGCCCCCTGCTCAACGCCGTCCACATCCACGAGCCGGGGACGCTGGCGTTCCTGTGCTATTTCCAGGTCTTGCTGTACCTGATCACGTTCGCGGTGGCCTGGTGGGCTTTCGGCGGGCGGGCGACGCTCGCGGGGCTCCTCTTCTTCCTGTTCTACTTCGGCAACGCGCGGCTCAGGCTGGGAGGCTACTTTTCGTACGACTGGTTCTGCTACACGGTCTGCGCCGTGGCGCTTCATCGCAAGGGCCAGCTGCTGCTCGCGGCCCCGCTCCTGGCCTACGCGGCCATGATGCGCGGGTTTCCCGCGCTGCTGGCACTGTACCCGGCCGTCCGGATCGCGGGCAGCCTGGTGCGGCTGCGAATGCCCGAGCGGAAACACCTCGTGTTCCTGGTCGCCATGATTTCGACGTGCGCGGTGCTCGGCGGCCTGTCGTGCTTCACCGGGCGCGGCGCCGGAGCCTGGGGGGAGTGGCGGGAGAAGATCGGCATCCACTCCGAAAACCAGCTGGACTCCTCGAACAAGGTCGGTTTGCAGAACCTGTTCATCCACGATTACGAGGCGGGCGGCCTGACGACCGAAGCGTCGAGGAGAAAGGACGTGGCGGCGAGATACGAGCCGTTCTACCGTGCCGCGGCCGCGGCGATGCTGGTGCTGACACTGCTGGCGATGCTCCGGCGCAACGAGACGGACGGCATGCTGCTGGGTTTCAGCGCCATCTTCGCGACCATGATGCTCTCCCGGTACTACCTCTCCGTCGATGTCCTGCTGTTCACCTGGTGCGGTTTGACTCGCCGACGATGGGGCAATCACGACGCCGGCAACATCGTCTCGGGTGTCTGGCTGTTTTCGCTGCTCGCGCTCTACCAGATCCAGCGTTTCGCGTTCGGGTTCTCGATGAGGGAAGCCTACTTCTTCTTCAACGTGGGATTGACCATCTACTTCCTGGCGATCCTGGGAAACTTCCTCTGCCGGGACTGCGCGTGGATCCTCGGCAGGCACGAGCCGAAGGTCGCCGCCTGACCAGGCACCGTGACCGCATGCTCGATCCCGAACCCGTCCTGCTTGGGCCCGTGGGAAACGAGCATGTCCCTCTCCATCTCCCTCTCCTTCCCCGGCTGGCGGAATCGCGGTAGGGTCCGCGGACGATGAGCGAGGCTCAAGACTCACCCAGGCCCAGGCCTCCCCTGTGGGTAGCGCTGATCCCGGTGGCGTTCCTGGTAGCCGCCCTGTGGGTCACGGTCGTGCACCTGCGCGAGCACGGGCTCACGACCCACGTGCCGCTGATCCTCGCGACCGCGGTCGCGGCCCTGGTCGCCATGGCCCGCGGCCACCGTTGGAAGGACATCGAGCGCGGGATGGTGGACGGCATCGGGCTGGCGCTGAACGCGATCCTGATCCTGCTGGTGATCGGAATCCTGGTGGCCACCTGGATCCAGGCGGGCATCGTGCCGGCGATGATCGCCTACGGCCTCGACCTGCTGTCGCCGGCGGTGTTCCCGGCCGCGGCCTGCGTGATCTGCTGCCTGATCTCCCTGGCCACGGGCTCGTCCTGGTCCACGGCGGCCACGGTGGGCATCGCCCTGATCGGCGTCGGCGAGGGCCTCGGCCTGCCGCGACCGCTCGTGGCCGGCGCCATCATCTCGGGGGCCTACTTCGGCGACAAGATGTCCCCGCTCTCGGACACCACGAACCTCGCCCCGGCCATGGCCGGCGCCGAGCTCTTCGAGCACGTACGGCACATGGTCTACACCACTGGCCCGGCGCTGGTGATCTCCCTCGCGGTATTCGCGTTCCTCGGCCACGGCCGCGCCGGCGAGCTGGACACCGCGGCGGTGGACGGGATCCTCGCGGCCATCGACGGCCGCTTCGCGATCCACCCGGCGCTGCTGATCCCGCCGCTCCTGGTGATCGCGATGGTCGTGCTGCGCCTCCCGGCCCTGCCCGCGCTGATGGGAGGCTGCCTGATCGGCGCGCTCGTCGGCGCCGCGGTCCAGGGCGCGGGTACCGGGGAGATCCTGGCCGCGGCCTGGTCCGGGGTCGAGGCCGAGACCGGCAGCGCGCTGGTGGACGGGCTGCTCTCCCGGGGCGGAATGGAGTCGATGCTCTCCACCGTGGCGCTGATCATCTGCGCCCTGTCCTTCGGCGGCGTGATGGAGCGCACGGGCATGCTGGCGGCCATCGCCGGCGCCATCCTGCACCTGGCCCGGGGCACGGGCGGGCTGATCGCGGCCACGCTGGGCACGTGCATGACGATGAACGTGCTGGCCTCGGACCAGTACCTGGCCATCGTGGTCCCCGGAAGGATGTACCGCGAGGCCTACCGCGAGCGGGGCCTGCACCCCAAGAACCTCTCGCGGGCCCTCGAGGATGCGGGCACCCTGACCTCGGTGCTGATCCCGTGGAACACCTGCGGCGCGTTCATGATCGCCACCTTGGACCTCGAGCCCTGGACCTATGTGCCCTATTGCCTCCTGAACCTCCTGTGCCCGCTGATCTCGCTGCTCTACGGCTTCACCGGCTGGACGATCCGGCGTCTTCCCGAATAGTGATCACCCTTGTGTTCGTTTCACCGAAGACCTGGTTTTTTCAATCGCCACTCGAACCGACTCACAAAATGACCCATTGATTCCCCGTTTCCGGCGTGTGTATCGTCATCGGGCATGATGACTGATGATCCAATGGGCGGGTTCGAAGGGGTACTCGCGTCATCCGCCAAAGCCCCAAGAGCGACGGCGGACAATCCATCCGTCGAAAAAGTGCCCCCCCCCGATACATCCAAGATCGTTCTTGTCGTCGACGACGACGCGCCCTTCCTGCGGAGCCTGGCCCAGACCCTGAAGCGGGAGGGCTTCGCGGCGCTGACCGCCGCGAGCCCGGCCGAGGCCCTGGAGCTCGCCCGCCGCCACGCGCCGGATCTGGTGCTGCTCGATCTGCACTTCGACGAGCGGCACGCCGCCGAGGGCCTCGACTGCACCCGGGAGCTGCTCGCGTCGGGGTACCGCGGGGCGGTGGTGATCCTCTCGAGCGACGACTCGTTCGCCATGGCCCACGAGGCGGCCCGGGCCGGGGCCCACGGCTACCTCGTGAAGCGCAATTTCGATCGCTTCGGAACGATCCTCCGCTGCTTCCTCGAGCCGCGCGAGGACCAAGGCGGCGGGAGCCGCTTCCTGCCGCCCGCGGCCGAGGCCTACCTGCGCAGCCGGGGCCTCGAGGACCGGGACCTCGAGCTCTTGCGCGAGTACTGCGCGGACGCAGGCCGCGAGAAGGGCGTGGCCGCGCGGCTCGACCGCGGCTACCCGGGAGTGCGCAAGCGGTTCGAAGTGCTCCGCGACCTGATGGGCGCGCGGAGCCAGGTCGACTTCGGCCGGATGCTGGGGGTGCTCTCGTGCTTCGCCCGGGTGAGGCGAAGGTGACGACGCGGCCCGGCATGGTGTCGGCCTGCGTTATTTTGACCCGTCGCCATGGTTGCGGCGACCAACGAGGAGGAAGGAAATGAGAAGCATTGTCTGTTGGAGTGCCATCCTCGCTTGCGGGTTGATACTCGCGGGCTGCGATGGCGAGGCGTTCTCGGAGTTGGACTCCACGCCAAGCGCGCTCGTCGACGACAACGCCGAGGTCGAGATCGAAGCGTCGGTCGTGGGGGGCGACGGCCCGTCGAGGCCGGTGTCCCTGACTTGGATTGACATGGTTCCCGGGGATACAGCGAGCGCCGGCGGTCTCGCGCTGCAGGTGAAGAACCTGTCGCCGAACGACTACAAGGTCGGCGCGAGGCTTCTGTGCAACGGCCTGATCAACAAGACTGCCGATATCGACTTGGGCAAGCGCGGTCTCTCACATGGAGAGACAGCGGTCTTCGCCGTGGATGCCGAAGAAGTGCCGATCCAGACCACCTCTGGGGCCGCCCAGGCCCGGATGGAGATCACTCTCTCCCGGGAAACCGAAGCCGGCGTTTCGACCCGCAGGATGCTGACCCCCGTCGTCAACTACCGCCACGGGGCGGGCTACCAGAACCTGCTGGTGTTCGACGAGAGGACTCTCATCGAGCAGCACGGGGGCATGCTTTCCGGCACCGGCGCGGAAATCACCGAGGCCGGACAGGTCCTGGGTCGCGTCGCGGACGGAGTCGGGGGGTTCGAGGACGTGAAGCTGATGGATCCCGGGTTCGCCGTCGAGCAGGACGGGCAGGTCATCGGCTGGGAGACCGGGATGGGGATCGCGGTGCTTTCCGGCTCCAACGTCGAGGAGGAGGTGGTACAATGAACTCCGTGACAGGAATGAGAATCCTGGGCATTGCGGCATTCGCCGCGACCCTCGCCGTCCTGACAGCGGCGACGAACGCCTCCGCGGACACGACGATGAAGTGGTGCACTACGTGGAAGAGCACCTACGTCGACGCCGGTTTCGGTGAGGATGTCTTCACCTCCTCGAGCCCGACGTACAGGGCGGCCAAGTACACCCGCGCCCAGGTGACAATCTACAGTACGAGTGAGGAAATCTGGGACGGGCTGCTGGATAGCAGCGGCTGCACGCCGGATCTTCCCGTGCTCAGCAATACGAAGTACCGGATCTGGCAGTGGACCCAGGCTGAGCGCGGCACCCGGAAGGTCTTTGTGATTCCCGATCCGCCATGGGCTCCCGAGGACACCTGGCCTGATGGGTCGGTCGGGATCTATTGGGACTACACGACAGCCTGGTTCCTACCCAACCAGCATGCCACCTACACTAAGTCTCTCAACTGGGAGAGCCCCAAGGCCAACGTCATGCCCATCGCGGGGAGGGTGCTCGGGCTCTACAACACGTTGGACTACCCGACTGACACGAAGACCCATGTCAGAACCGACCATGATACTTGCGGTACCTCGGGTGGTGCTTGGAGCTCCGGTAGTCATGTCTGTCTGGACGGGGACAACGAGGATTGGGAGGACGTGACGACTTGGAAATACATCGTTGGACACGAACTCGGTCACCGCGTGGCTTATGCCAACGGCTGGACAGCCGACAGCAACTACATCAACAAGGACGACTACCTAGGCCTTTGCAAGTGCGAACACACCTCGTATGGAAGCCCAGCACATTGCTTGCAGTCCAGGGAGTACATCAGGCACGGAGCCCAAGAGGGATTCGCCCATTTCTTCGCGACCGCCGTGTTCAACAACCGCACCGAGAACAACGGGAAGTACGTCTATTGTAAGGAGTCGTGGGTGGGTGACGGTGAGTCGTTCACTTCTTACGATCCACCACGCGTGGTCAACGCCTACCAAGTCACTCCCGAGACCTATTATGACCGGTGGATGGAGAAATACTGTTCGGTACTTTATGAGGGTGAAGATCTGGTTGGAATGGCTAACAGGGGGACCGAGTCCGATTGGCTGCACTTCTTATACGAGATGTGGACGACCGGGGATTACAAGTTCTCTGTTTCCGAGTTGCTGGAGGTATGGGCGGAGACATCGTACTACAAGTACTGGAACGACTTGGTGGATACCGTAGGAGACCTGTACGGCAACCCATCGAACGAGCGAACGCTGTTCGTAACCAAGGGAGATCAAGCAGGAGTTGACCACTAGCCGGTCGAGCGGGGGCGGCGCGTTTGGCGTCGCTCCCGCGTTTTCTCGAAGGGAGCAAGCATGATTGTCTGCCAGCCACGTATCAGCCTGCCGGTCGCGGTGCTGCTCTGCTGGGCGGCCTGTTCGGCGGAGACGGTCAGGGGCGGGCCGGGTGACGATTCGGCCACGGACGGTGATACCGACGCGGACGCCGACGCGGACGCCGACGCGGACGCCGATTCGGACAGCGACAGCGACATGGATACGTGTACGCATCCGGAGGTCGTCGAGGACTGCGAGGACGGCTGGTGCAGGATCCCGCCCGGCTGCTTCCTTTACGGGTCGCCTCCGACGCAGCTGTGTCGTTCCAAATACAGCGAAGATCAGGTTCATGTGACACTGACCCGACCCTTTGAAATCTCCAGCACCGAGGTGACTCACGCCCAGTGGGAGGCCATGGGCTTCCCCAACCCCTCGCCCGAGCCCCACTGCGCCGACTGCCCGGTGTCGATGGTCAACTGGTTCGAGGCGCTGGCGTACTGCAATGCCCTTTCCGCGAGCAAGGGACTGGAGCCCTGTTACGACCTGTCCTGCTGTGAGGGTGTCGTAGGCGAGGGGTGCGAGCCTCCTCTGGAGGTGTGCAACGACGGAGTGTTCACCTGCACGTGCAACGTCGAGCGGTTCGCCGACGTTTACGCCTGCCCGGGATACCGTCTGCCCACCGCGTCCGAGTGGGAATACGCCACCCGCGCCGGAACGACGACCAACACCTACAACGGCCAATCCATGTCCGACGAGATCGAGGACTGCGCGCCGGACGCGGTGGTGGACGAGATCGCCTGGTCGTGCTCGAACGCTTCCTTCGCAATGGCGGTGGGATTGAAAAAGAAGAACGCCTGGGGACTCTACGACACTTTGGGCAACCTGACCGAATGGTGCTCCGATCCATACAGCAATACTCCCTACGGCGGCTATGAAACTCATATTGTCGATCCACACGGTTGGCCTGGAGCCGAGACGAGTATCCGTCGGCCAGTGAGAGGAGGATTGGGTGGAGCCTATCATGCCGATCCGTCATGTGTATATTCAGCCAGGAATCTCGGCGATTTTGTCAATGTTCGTTGGATTGTCATCGGTTTCCGTCTGGTAAGGACTCTGCAAGAATAGGTACCCCGGTTCGAAAGGAACAGGAGATGCTTCGTGACTCGTCGAGCATCGGCCTGTTGCCTCTCGTGGAATAGGAAATGGGAATCATCTCTTTGGTCGCTGTCGGACACTAAGGCACCGAGGGTGATTGAACGGCTCCGCGCGAAAGGGGAGGAACGCATGTCTTCTCATCGAATGATCGTCTGCTCGATTTACCTGTTCGCTTCGGGCTGGTCCGCGTGCACGGCGAGTCGAAGCGACAACGACGCCGGGCCGGACGGGAGCACCGACACGGACACCGACGCGGACGCGGACACCGACACCGGCGAGTACGTGCCGCAGACCTGCGAGGCCGGCGATATCGTCACCTTCACCGATCCCATGCTGGAAACCGCGGTGCGCAAGGCTGTGAGCCACCAGGTGTTCGGCCAGCAGTACGGCACCGTCTGGTCCGGCGAACTCACCGGAGAGGTGGTCGCACAGGTCGAAACGCTGCCGGGTATCTTCGCTGCTGAAAAAGGCATCGACTCCCTCGAGGGAATAGAGTGTTTGGTCAACTTGAAGAAGGCGAGCCTGTACTGGAACTCCATAGCGGACATCGACCTGTTGGCCTATCTCGACAAGCTCGAAACGCTCTACCTTTCGGACAACCTTGTTTCCGACCTCGGACCCCTGTCCGGCCTCCCGAAGTTGACGAGCCTGGACATCTCCCGCAACCCCATCGCGAGCATGGAGCCGATCGCCCAGCTCGTTGACCTCAAATACCTCACGGCCGAGGGGACGGGCATTTCGTCCCTCGACTGGCTGACGAACCTGGATCAGGTCACGATCCTGGAGCTTTCGGACAACGCGATCTCGGACATCGGCATCCTGGCGGACCACCCGCAGCTGGGGGGGCTGTACCTGGAGAACAACCAGATCTCGGACATCTCGGCGCTGGCCGGCCATGACGGTCTGGCCGCCCTCTGGCTCTCGGGAAACCAGATCACCGACATTTCTCCCCTGGCCACGGCCACCGTGTACTCCAGCCTGAGGCTCGACGAAAACGACATCGAGGACATTTCGGCGCTGGCGGAGATGGGCAAAACGATAGACGGCGGAGCGCTCCGCGAGGTGCGTCTTCACGGCAACCGGATCGTCGACCTTTCGCCTCTCTCCTCGATGGATGAACTCTCACCCTGGCCCTATGGTGACGCTAGTGACGCGCCGGGCCTGACCCTCTGGGACAACCGGATCCAGGATCTCTCACCGCTCGCCGAACTGCCCATCGCGCAGTCGCTGACGTTCTGGGACCTCTCGCGAAACGAGATCTCGGACCTCGGCCCCCTGGAGTCCTTCGGTGATATCGGCTTCCTCGACATCAGCGAGAACAAGGTTTTTGACCTGAGCCCGCTGGCGGGCAAGGACCTGGGCGAGCTGGTGGCAAGGAAAAACGAGATCCACGACCTGACCCCGCTGCTCGGGTTGCGCGAGCCTTCCTGGCTCGATTTCACCGACAACCAGGTGGTCTCGGTCGGCACGCTGGTCGCCCTGGCGCGAATGCTGCCGGACGACTCAGCCTGGGAGTTCCTGCTGGGCAACCCGCTGGGTGAGCTGGCGACGGATTTCGACATCCCGCGGCTGTGCGAGACGCTGAAGCACGCGATCTACTTCGGCGATGGCGAGACCTGCGAGTGGAACACATCTGTAATCGATCTTCCGCCCTACGATCCCGATCCGGCTCCGTACACCGGCCCCGAGAAGACCAACCCGGAAGGGTGCGACGGCGCGCCCGGGTGGCTCGCCACCGGATCGTTGCCGGGCGACAGCCACGCG
>CAYZAI010000148.1:0-10993 GCA_964476305.1 uncultured Myxococcales bacterium | reverse complement strand
GCATCGACGGAGTCGAGGGACAGGGCTTCGAGCACCCGCGGGGGAAGGTAGTAGGCAAGGGGTGTGCCGTAGGTCGTGTACATGAGCAAGTAGCTCTCTGTCATGAGCAGATCCCCGCCGGTGAACATCCAGCGGGACCGGTAGCGTACTATCGCCTCCAGGGCGTCGGGATTGTTCTGGAGGGCCTGGATTTCGGTGTTGCCGGCCCGCATGGTGTGGAACATGGCGTTGAAGTTTGTGGACGGTGTTTTGAAGTCTTTTATCTTCTTGGGACGGCTGCCGGGGCGACCGGGGTCCAGGTCGAGTTTTCTGCGGTTTCGAAAGTACACAAACACCTTGGCGCCAAATGAATCGTTGGGCCAGATTTCCACGTCGTAACCATTGATTTGTTTCTTCATGACGGCGGTCTTCGAAGACGACGATGGGGAGATGTATTGCCAACCGGCCTTTGGGGCATGGGCCTTCAACCGATGCCGCTGAATAAGCGCCCAGAAAAATGGAGTGCCGGCCAGCGCGAATACTAGAGGAATGAGAATGTACTTGAGTGACCGGTAAAGGGAGGAGAAAGCGAGCATGATAGGAAACATCAGTAGGTTCCTTCAATTCAACGCGGTTATGAGAGGACAAACAAAGGCCCTTCTCGCTCCGCCGTCCCACACGTTCTCGACCGTTCGAAAATCCACCTTTTCTCCTCGAAGCCCTCGCGATCACGCTCGATCCGCGTTCGGTACGGGTCTCGAACTGCCCTGATCTGATCCGTTCAGTCCGTATGCGGTTTCCGGGTTTCCGGTTTCCGTCGATCCCGCCTCAGCGGGGTTGCGGCGCCTCGCCGCATCGTTGCCGTGGGATTCATCCCGCGGCAGAAAGCGGCTCGAGGATGTCGCATGTCTATCTCGCCCTCCCGACGACGACGTGCTGGCGGCGCTGGACGAGCGGATCGATATCGGCGGCGAGGCCGGCGGACTCGAGCTCGGCGGCGATGGTCTTCGGCGGCAGGCGGTATTCGACCGGCGGGCCGTCCGGCGCGTCCTTGCGGAAGTCCACGATCCACACCGAGCCCCCGGCCTTGAGCGCCCGGCGCAGCCGCCGGGCGTAGATGTCGCGATCCGCGATGTGGTGCCACGTGTTGACGATCAGGATCCGATTCACGCCGCCCTCGGGCAGCTTCGGATCGTCGAGGTCCGCCAGGACGGTCTCGACGTTCGTCAGCCCCCGCTCCGCCGCGAGCCTCGCAGTGAAGTCCAGCATGCCCTGCTCGATGTCCACGGCCAGCACCTTCCCGCCCTCCCCCACCGCGGCGGAGAGGTGCGGGACGAAGTACCCGGTGCCCGTGCCGACGTCCGCCACGATCGCGCCCGGCTCGATGGCCATCGCCGCGATCAGCTCCGCCGGTCTCTGCCACTCGTCCCGGACGGGGTCGTTCCAACGTCCCGCGCACTCCGCGGGATCCAGAAAGCGGAGATCCTGATGACCGTGATGACCCTGCGCACCCGGGTCCGGCGCGCCGGCTGCGCCGCCGCCGCAGCCGGCCTGGCCCACGGTCACCATCAGCATCGCCAGCCCCGACCACCAGGCAATCGATGATACTTCACGCATGGTTCCGTGCGCCTCCTTCCCAGCTTCGCGGTCCTCGACGTGCCAGCCATGGCGACACCATGAATCGCTATCCCGGACGCGTCAACCGGCGGGGGAAGAGATGGGATCGGCGCCGCTCACCGATCGAGCAGCAGGTCGTGCAGGGCGCGGACCGCGGGCGCGATCTCGGCGTTGTCCACCAGGAACGCCACGTTGATCTCGGTGGCGGCCTGGCTCACCATCCGCGCCTTGATCCCGAGGGCCGAGACCGCGCCGAAGATCCGCGCCAGCACCCCGGCCCGGCCCGCCAGCTCCTCGCCCACGACGCAGATCACGGCCTTGCCTGTCTCGATCCGCACCCGGCCCATGCCCTCCAGCGCGGCCCGGGCCTCCTCCAGCCGGCCGCGGCCCACACCGCTCTCGGTGACCAGCGAGACCGTGGCCTCGGAAGTGGCCGCCATGTGCAGCCCCACCCCCAGGCGGCCGAGCGCGCCGACCGCCCGGTCCAGCGTATCCACGGCCGACGTGCCCCGGGCCGAGGCCAGGGTGATCAGGGCCACGTCCTCCTTGTAGACCACGGACTTGGCCAGGCGCGCCGTCAGCTTCCGCGTCGCCGTGATCCGCGTGCCCGGGTCGCCCGGCTGCATCGTGTTCAGCACGCGCACCGGGATCCCGGCGCGGATGGCGGGCACCAGCGTGGCCGGGTGCAGCACCTCCGCACCGAAGTACGAAAGCTCGCTGGCCTCCTCGAAGGACAGCTCCCGCAGGCTCTCGGCCCGGCCGTCCAGCCCGGGATCGCAGGTCATCACGCCGCAGACGTCGGTCCAGATCTGCACCTCCTCGGCGCGCAGGGCCGCGCCGACGATGGAGGCCGAGAAGTCCGACCCGCTGCGCCCCAGGGTCGTGATCTCCCCGTCGGGCCCGCGGCCGAGGAAGCCGGTGATCACGGGCACGCCGTCGACCGCGCCGAGGGCCGCGGCGATCCCGGCGTCGATGCCCGGCAGGGGCGCGGCGCGGCCGTGCTCGCCGGTGGTGCACAGGCCGGCGTCGAACGCATCCACCGCCGCCGCGGGCGTCCCGCTCCGCGCCAGCACCTCCGCCGCGATCCGGGCGCAGATCCGCTCGCCGAAGGACAGCACCAGGTCCCGGGTGCGGCCGGTCAGCTCGCGGATCAGGCTCACGCCCCGGAGCAGCTCCGAGAGCTGCCCGAGCAGCGGCTCCACCAGCGCGAAGTCGATCTCCAGGCCCGCGCAGAGGGCGCGGTGGTGGTCCTCGACGGCCGCCAGGTCCACGATCCCGCCGCGGGCCGCCTCGGCCGCGGCGACCAGCCGGTCCGTGGTCTTCCCGCTGGCGGATACGACGACCACCGGCCCGCGCGGGAGCTCCCGGCGCACCAGGTCCGCCGCCCGCCGGACCCGCTCCGGGGTCGCCAGCGAGCTGCCGCCGAACTTCATCACGATCATCTTCCACCTCCGATCGCCGCCGGGGGCCGCTCCGCGAGAGGCCCCGTCCTTCGCCCGCTGGCCGGCCCCGGCAGGGACTCCGCCGGCCGCGAGAGCAGGAACCGGCCCCGTTCGATCCGGCGCTTGAGCTCGCGGGCGATGCGCCGGGCCCTGGGATAGCTCGACAGGGCGGCGGTCCTGACCCGCCGGCCCGCGACCTCGATCCCGCCGGAGCGCAGCTGCTCGTAGGTCACGTGCGCCAGCGGCTCTCCGGCGTTCTGCGGGTAGTCGCCGGCGTAGTCGATCACCGGCGCCAGGATGTCCCGGTCGCGCACGGCCGTTGAGCGCGCCAGGTCCTCGTCGAGGATCGGGATCGGCACACCGATCCCCACGGCCAGGGACACGCCGTAGCCCGCGATGGAAACCGCCCGCAGGTACTCGGCGCTCATGCCCTTGAGATCGCCGGTGACCATCAGCGTACCGGCCCCTCCCGTGGGCACGCCGTTGGCGCTCCGCGGGACCGAGGGGTCGTGCTGGGTGCCGGCGCCGCAGACGAAGCCCACGCCGCCGCCGAGGAGGATCCGCGTACCCGGTCCGACGGTGCGGTGGCCCGGGTCGTTGAGCAGCGGCGAGAGCTGGCCAGCGGAGCTGTACCCGGCGTTGGCCATCCCGGGGCGCAGCACCCCGAGGTAGGTGCGGATCGCCCGGCTGCCGGTCGCGTTCACCGCCACGTTGTAGTTCTGGTAGGCGTTGCGCGGGTTCCAGAGGATCGCGTCGTTCAGGTCGGCGATGTTCAGCAGCGTCTCGAGGCCGCGGCGGGGGTAGCAGTCGGTGCCCTGGCCCTGCGCCCGCAGCAGCACGTCGCGGCCGCAGACGAGGTCCTCGATGACGTGGGCGCCGCCGTAGGACGAGCGGGTCGGGGGCGCGCCGCCCGTCGCCTCGTCCTCGCGCAGCTCGGTGGCGCCGATGTAGAGATCCACCGCGGCCAGACCGGCGCAGGCCGGGACGCCGTTCAGGGTGGCCCGGGTGATCTTGATCCGCGGTGTCGTGTGCCCGACGTTCAGCAGCGCTCCGCTCGAGCACATCGGCCCGAAGGTCCCGCAGGTCACCACGTCCACGCGCCGCGCCGCGCCGGCCGCGCCGTGCTCGTCGACGAGGTCGCTCATCTGCTCGGCGGTCACCACCACGGCCTTGCCGCGGCGGATGCGATCATTGATCTCCTCGTAGGTCTTGTGCTCCATGGCTCACGGCCCTCCCGTGCCGGTGCGAAGGGCGCGGGCGGGCGCCAGGGCGCCGTAGCCGCACGCGTCCAGGCACCGCTCGCAAGCCCGGCAGAGCTCCGCCCGGAAGCGCACCTCGAACGTCGCCGGGTCGGTCGCCAGCGCCCCGGAGGCGCACTGTCCCACGCAGGCGCCGCAGTCCACGCACAGCTCGTCGTATCGCTCGATCATCTCGTTCCTCCGCTGCCGGCTCGAAACAGTGCGAGGTCGCCGAAGACGCCCAGCCGATCCCCGCAGGCCGCGATGGCTCCGGCCAGGCGCCCCCGCCGGCGCTCGTCCTCTATCACTCTCGCCACGTCCTCGGGCTCCCGGATGCCGTTGCACAGGGCCGTGGCCGCGGCATCCGCCAGGGCCGCGTCCGGCGAGACCGCCACCACCGCGTCCGCCCGGCCGAAGGAGAGCGACGGGCCCACGCGACCGCTCGAGGTGCAGACCCCTATGCCGCCCCTCGCGTCCACCTCGAAGCCGACCTTGCCCCGGAACGGCGACTCCTCGCCGGCGTAGAGCACGAACCGCACGGACCCCGGCGCGAGGGCGAAGACGTCCCCGCCGTTCTCCACGATCGCGGTCCCGGCCCGCCGGGCCAGCTCCCGTCCCACGGCCTGGGCCACGGCGCCGGCCACCGCGGCCATGGGTCCCACGCCGAACTCCCGGCCCGCCTCGATCATCCCGCGGACCAGCGGCGCATCCGCCGGATCGTCGTCCAGCGGTTCGAGGGCCCCGAGGAACTCCGGCCGCGCCGCGACGGCGGCCTCCACCTCGCCCCGCGCCCGATCCAGGGCCCGAGCCGCCGGCGCCGCCAGGTCACCGTCGGCCAGGATCAGCAGATCGCTCTCGCCCCGGGCCACGCGGAAAGCGGCCAGGTCCGGTCTGTCCACCCAGTCGCGGTAGAATCGGTGCAGGTACTCCATGGTTCCCTCGTCGGAAGCCTCCGGCCGGCACCGGAGGATCCGTCGTTCACTGTGCTTTTCCTGGGAATCGCCCCGGTCGGAAACCGCGGGGCCCGTCTCGAAGGACTAGGCGGCCACGGCCCCCGGACGGGGCCCGGGCATGGCCATGAAGGAACCGATGGGACGGTCACGGTGCATTTCGTCGTATTTAATACGGCTCGAAGAGGCCGATGTCAACTAATTTCGAATAAAATTAGGATAACTGCGGAAACGGGTTTCCAGCACCTGGCAAAGAGTCCACAATTCGCAACGAGTTCGCGATCCAGAAGGAGGTGTCAGTGATGAAGAGACTGCTGTTTTGCGCCCTGGTCGCCGTCGGAATCGCGGCGCTGCCGGCCGCGGCGACGGCGAAGAAGAAGGCCCTGAGCGTCGAGAGCCTGATGGCCCTCTCCGAGCTGCCCAAAGGCGTTCACGAGGCGGTGAAGGCGGGCTCGTCGGAGGAGGAAATTTCGAGGACCGTGCGCGCGATGAAGAAGGCCAAGGCGGGGGGCGAGCCCGCGGCGGAGATGGCCAGGCACTTCCGCAAGCAGGCCGAAAAGGGCAACAGCGACAAGGGGCTCTCCGGCGTGGTGCACGGGTGCCTCGCGCAGGGCAAGCGCGGGAGGGATCTCGTGGCGTGCGTCCACCGGGACTGGGAGAAGAAGCCCAAGGTGAAGAAACCCGGGCACGGCCCGCGCCGCGATCCACCGATGCCCGATCCGCCTGGCGCGGTCGGAGCGGGTGGCGGGCACGGTGGCGAGCACGGCAAACCCGATGGCGCGGGAAAGCCCGATGGCGCCGGCAAACCCGAAGGCGTGGGTCCGGGTGGCGAGCACGGAAAGCCCGAGAGCGCGGGAAAGCCCGATGGCGCCGGCAAACCCGAGGGGGCGGCGCAGGGCCAGCCCGGTGGCAAGGGCGGACAGAAGGACAAGGGCAAGAAGGGCAACCAGGCCAAGGGCGGCCACTAGACGACCAGGAGGACGAAAATGAAGACCGCAATCACGTTCGCTGTGTCCGCGCTGTTCCTGCTCTCCCTGGCCGCCTGCGAGGATCCCGCGGCTCCGACCGCGCCCGAGGCTCCGGCCGCCGCGGCCGACCTCGCCGATCTCCCGCCGGCGGTGGCGGTCCCCGAGGCGGATCTCCTGAAGGCCGCCGAGGTCTACAAAGTCCTGCACGACTCGAGCCTCGACACCGCGCAGAAGCAGGAGCGCGCCAACGCGATGCTGTCCGCGAACGGCTGGACCGAGGAGACCTACAGCGACCTTCTGTTCGACATCTCGGCCCACCCCGCGTCCCGCGAGCGCTACCTCCAGGCCATCGAGCGGCCCTGATCCTTCCCCGTCCGTGAATCAGCCGATGTCCAGCCGCTCCCGGAGGCGGGCGACGGCCTCCGCGACGCCCTTGCGGAGCCGCTTCGGCGGATCGTGGAGCAGCCTCCATCCCGCGCGGAAGAGCGCGACGGCGCCCTCCTTCGACGGGTCCCAGTCCTCGCGGCCGAGGCCCAGCTCGCAGACCTCGAGGGCCGCGCATGCCGCCTCGGCAGGCCGCAGCGCGCGCCCCCTGACCCCGTGACCGGCCGCGAGGGCGTTGGCCAGGAACGACAGCTCGGCCAGCAGGCGATCGCCGGCCCTGGGATCGCTCTCGCGCAGCGCCGCCAGGGCAGCGGCGATCCTCCCGGACCGCTCCGGTCCCGCGCCGCCGGGGATGCCCTCGGGCAGCGCGGGAAGGACCGCCGCGCCGCCGTCGGTCGCGGAGCCCCCCGACCGGGGATCGAACTCCCGGAAATAGATCCGCGCCACGGGGTCCGGCTCCCCGTCGAGCCCCTCGAGCCGCGCCCGGGCCAGGAACGACCGGGCCAGGGACGGGGCCACGTAGCCCTCCCTTGCGCGGCGGTCCTCCCTCTCGCCAGCCACGTCGATCGCCAGGGTCTCGCCGGCCGTGAGCACCTCGTACAGGCCGCCCTCGTCCTCGATCCTGGCGTCGTCGAGATCGTGCAGCCGCTCCAGCAGGCGCCGCAGCAGGTCGCGGTGATCCTTGTCGAGGGTGACGAGCAGGGTCACGACCGTGTCGAAGCGGCGGTGGTCGCGAGCGACGACCAGGAACTCGTCGAATTCGAAGGACTGGGCGCTCTCGAGGGCCTTGTCGATCAGCCGGCCGTCCGGGAGGTGCGGCAGCTCAATCGCGAGGGCATCGTTGTCGAGGACCAGCACCAGCCGGTGCAGCGCGAGGGCGACCAGATCCTCGGAGAAGTCCGCGACCCGGCGGGCGGCGAAGTCCTCGCCGTGCTCGAGCAGGATCTCGAGCCACAGGGCGAACCGCTCCGCGTCGAACGTCTCGTCCCCGCCTGGCGCCCCGCCCTCCCAGAGATCCTCGTCGAACACGCGCTCGAGCTGCTCGGGGGTGGCGAAGGCGACGATTTCCCCGGCGTCCTCGAGCCCCACGCGCTCGATGATCCGCCCGAGGGCCCGGCCGTCCAGAGAACGGACCGCCGACTCCAGACCCGGGATCTCGAGTATCCGTTCGAGCAGGCGCCCGGCCGTCGGCCGCGCGAGGCCGTCTCGTTTTTCCACGACCCTCGGCCGCCGCGCTCAGCTTCCGGCGCTGGCGCTGGCGCTGGCCTGGACGTCCACCGAGACATTGACGCTGGCCTTGATGCTGGCCGCGGCGTTGAAGGCGTCCTTGAACGGGTCGGCCACGCAGGCGGTCAGCCGGGCGGCCGCACCGGCGGAGCCCTTGGCCATCCCCTGGATGCTTCCCTTGACACCCTCCACCACCGTCTTGACGCTCCCGGCGGCCGAGACGAGCTTCTTTCGCATCCCCATCGACACCTCGAGGACCGCCGGCAGGTTGGCACGCAGCGCGGCCGAGAGCTTGGCCGCGGCCTGGGCGTCCGCGGCGCCGACGAACCGGACCGCCACCCGGGCCTTGGTGCACTCGAGCTTGGCATTGACCTTGGCGTCGCACTCGGCCTTGCACTCGGCGGAGACCGAGGGCGGCTTCACGTCCCCGGTGCAGCGCGGAGCCTTCATCTCGACCGAGCAGCCGCCGGTGCACGTCCCCTCGCACTTGGCCGAGCCCTGGATCTTGCACTCGCCCTTGCACGACCCGCCGCACGAGCCCTTGGCGCCGGCGCTGCAGCTGCCCTCGCACTTCCCCTCGCAGCTCGCGGCGCCGCTGGTGGCCTTGCCGTCGCACTTGCCGTTGCACTCCCCGGCGCACTCGCCCTGGAACCTCGCCGTGCACTCCCCACGGCAGGTGCCGGAGCAGGCCGCGCCCGCCTCGACGTGGCAGGTGCCGCGGCATTCGGCCTCGCACCTGCCCGACAGCTCGCCGCCCTCGCACTTCACGTCGACCTTGCCCGGCTTGACGCTGGCGTCGCACCCGCCGGCGCACTTGGCCATCGCGTCCACCGAGGCGCTGCACTTCGGGGGGACGATGTCGATGGTGAACCGGCCGCCGGCCTTGGCCTTGAGCCGCTTGATGGCCTTGGCAGCCGCCTTGCAGGCCGAGTCCGCCGAGTTGCCTGGGTCCTCGCCGAGGTCCCGGGCCAGCTTGCCGCAGGCGCCCTTCAGGTCGGCCCGAAGCGACTTGGCGATACCCTTCAGCTCGGCCGAGGCCGCAAGAGCGCTCTCGAGCCTGGCCGCTGCCTTGGCGTCCAGGCCGAACTCGCGTGCGAAGTTCACCTTGGCCACGGCCTCGACGCTGCCCAGCTTCGGGCAGTCCGCCGCGGCGCTCGCCAGATCCCCGAGCCCGCCTCCCGAGCCCGAGGCCGAGCCCGACCCCGAGCCCGTCAGGCCGAGGTTCGCCCCGCCACAGGCCTCCAGGACCGCGAGCCCCAGGCCCATCGCCGCCACCGGCAGCACGATTCCGAGCGCGCGCTTCCACGTCATCTTCGCACCTCGTCTTTCCCCGGTGCCACCCCCGGCCCCGGTCATCCACTCGTTCGACGTCCCCGCAATCTGCACCCGATCACCCCGCCCGTCCAGCCGTACCTCTCGCTGCGCGATCGCGCCGGGACACCGACGGTCGCCGAAAGAAGCGTCCGGGCGTCACTCGCCGGAGTCCGGCCCCAGGCCCGCGGTCCGGGCGGGAGACCCGCCGGGTGCGCACTCGTGATCGGCGGGCGGCGGGGCGAGCACCGCCTTGCCGTCCTTCCAGACGATCGGCACCGCTTCCCACACCTCGCGCATCAGGTCGCAGTAGTCGCGGGTGTAGTCCGCGAGATCGATGGCGGCGTGGTCGCCGACGACGGTGGAGACGTAGAGCCTGTTCTCGTGCAACATCACTTGGTCCGGGCGCCCGATCAGGAGCCAGCTGTCGAGCAGCGCGCCCGAGCCCAGGTCCATCAGGCCGATCTTCCCGGTCAGCGTGACGAAGATCAGGGTGTCCGCCGGCCCGGGAATCAGGCTCTGGGTCTGCATCGGATCGCTGCTGGGAAGCCTCCCCAGTGAGCGCGGGCGCTCCAGCGGAGCGTCGCCGGCGGAGAGCTGCAGCAGCTCGCCTTCGCAGGTCTGCACCACGACGCCGTCCGGCAACCGCACCACCGCCGAGACCTGGAGGTCGTTGCGGATGCTGACGCGCTCGACCCCGTCGCGGTCGTAGATCACCAGATTCCCGCCGGCCCGCGCGATGATCTCCTCGCCGGAGACGTCGCAGACATCCGGACAACCCATCAGCTCCTTGCGGAGGCCGTCCCTGGTCAGGAGCACCAGCCCGCCGCCGAGCTGCTGGCAGTACCGGCTCTCCTGCACGACGCAACCGTTGGCGAACGCCTCGATCGCGGCCAACGGATTGGCCTGCAGCGACGCGACGAGCCGATCCTCCCCGCGGTTCCACAGCTCGACCTCGTGCTCCTGGTTGACCAGGCAGATCAGCTCGCCGTCCGGTGATGCCTTGGCTTCCAGCGCGCGCTCCTCGACCGCAGCGCGCCAGCGCTCGGCACCGGCCGGCGGCGCGGCGGGCTTCCCGCTCAGCGGGTCGAGCCAGCCCCGGTGGGTATACACCCGGGGCGGATCCACCGTCAGCGCCCGCGCGAACCACAGCGGACGCCCGGCGGTGTCCCAGAGCCGCAGCGCGGCACAGTCGTCGCTCACCAGTCGGTCCGGGCCGGCGAACCTGAACACGTTCCCCGGACCCATGTAATTGAAGATCGCGGCGCGCTCGGCGCTGGTCTCCAGCTCCCAGATCCGCCGCGGGTGGGTGTCTCCCGGGCACACCGCGAGCAGCTTCCCGTCCGGGGAGAACTCGATCTCGGTGAAAGGGTGCGGTGCACCGAAGTAGTTCGGGATCTCGATATCGAGCTTCGTCGCCGTCCCGCTGGCGCGATCGTACAACGCCAAGCCGCCGTCGGCGCCCGGGCCGACGATCGTCCTGCCGTCCGGGCTGTAGGCGAGCGAAAGCACTCCGGGCGCGAAGCCGCTGACCACGACCGCCAGCTCATCGCCGCTCGAGACGTCCCAGCGACGGAGCGTCCCGTCCGTCGAGCCGCTGGCGACCTCGGCGCCGTCCGGGCTGAACCGCACGGCGAACACCTTCCCCCCGTGCCCGTCGATGCGCCGGCGCTGCAGCCCGGTGCGGGCGTCCCAGATCCGCACCGTTCCGTCGTCCGAGCCGGTGGCGATCAGCGCGCCGTCGCGGCTGAAGGCGAGGTCGCGGACCGGCCCGTCGTGTCCGGTGAAGATTCGCACCAGCGCGCCCGTCCGCGGATCCCACAGGCGCACCGTGTTGTCGGCCGAGGCCGAGGCCAGCAGCGCACCGTCGGGGCTGA
>CAYZAI010000147.1:0-11013 GCA_964476305.1 uncultured Myxococcales bacterium | reverse complement strand
GCCAGGGCGAAGGTCTTGGTGCCCTTGCTCTTCTCGGTGCCGTAACTGGAGAACCACGCGGCGCCCTCGCGCAGGATGTTGCCGACGTTGGCGAAGGTCTCGACGTTATTGAGCGACGTGGGCAGGCTGAAGAGTCCACACTCGACGGACTGCGGGGGCTTGACCCGGGGCATGCCCCGCTTGCCCTCGATGGAGTACATCAGCGCGCTCGACTCGCCGCAGACGAAGGCGCCGGCGCCCTCGAAGATGTCGATGTCGAAGCTCCAATCCAAGCCCATGATGTTGCGGCCGAGGAACCCGAGTTCGCGCGCGTCGGCGATCGCCCGCCGCAGCCTCTTGACCGCCAGGGGATACTCGGCCCGGACGTAGATGTAGCCCTGGGTCGAACCGATGGCATGAGCCGCGACGCACATCCCCTCGAGGACCGCGTGGGGATCCCCTTCCAGCAGCGACCGGTCCATGAAGGCTCCGGGATCGCCCTCGTCGGCGTTGCACACGACGTACTTGGGCTCGCCCGGCGCCTTGCGGCAGGACCGCCATTTCTTCGCCGTCGAGAAGCCGCCACCACCCCGACCCCGCAGTCCCGAAGACTCCACGACGTCCATCACCTCGTCGGGGGAGAGGGTCAGCGCCTTCAGAAACCCCTGATACCCGTCGCGGGCGAGGTAGTGGTCCACGTTCATCGGGTCGATGTATCCGCAGTTCCTGAGGACGAGCCGCACCTGCGGCTTGAGCACCGGGAGGTCGAAGAGCTTGGGGATTCCGCTGATCTCCTCGTCGCCGATGGTCCCCATCGCATAGTGGGCGAGGGGTTTGCCTTTGCCGAGATGCGACTCCAGGACCTGCTCCAGCTTCTCGGGGGTCATGTCGTTGTAACAGACCCGCGGCTGGCCGTGGAGCTGGATGTCCACCAGCGGCTCGGCGAAGCACATGCCGATGCATCCGGTCGGGATCACCTCCGCCTCGATGCCGATCCGCACAAGCGCCGCGTCGATTACCGGATAGAGGTCGGCGGCTCCCGAGGCCAGACCGCAGGTCGCGCTGCCGACGAAGATCAGAGGTCGCCGACCTCCCTGGAGATCCGCCCACTGCTCCTTGGCCTTCTTGATACGTTGTTCGAGGTTCACGAGTTCACCTCATTTCGATGCTGTGCTCATGTCGGAAATCGACTGACCGTTGCCGCCTTGGATCATCGGCGTTTCCTCGGATGGCATGGATTCATCCTTGGCGGCGGATTCATCCTCGGCGGCGGACTCCTCCCTGGTCCTGGCGATGAGCTTCCTGGCGGAGGGCGAGGTCTGCTGCCCATGGACGCGCTCGTTGACGACCACCACCGGTGCCCGGGCGCACGCGCCGAAGCAGGCGACGGTCTGCAGTGAAAACAGCATGTCTTCGGTCGTGCCACCGGGGGCCAGATCGAGCTCCTTTTCCACATCCTTGAGGATTCTCGCGCTTCCGCGCACGTGGCAGGCGGTGCCGCGACAGACCGTCACCGTGTTCTTTCCGCGTGGCTCGAAGTGGAACTGGGCATAGAAGCTGGCCACGCCGTAGATGTTGCTGACGGGCAGTCGCAGATGTCCGGAGACCGCCTCCACCGCCTGCGCCGAGAGGTACCCCTCCTCGCTCTGGACGTACTGGAGGATGGGGATCAGGTACTCCCGCTTGGCAGCGAACTTCCGCGCGATCATCCCCCGCCACGTACTCTTGGCAATCGGCTCGGAAGCACTGCTCATGGCGTCATTCCTTTCTCGAGTCGGCGCCGCTTCCCGCTCCGACACGGACTCGGGACGGACGGAAAGCTCGGCAGAAATCTCGGTATTCAACCAGACAAACAGCGGGAAGGCAACTCCCGGCAGCGCGGATGGCTCGACAATCGGGAGCCTTGAACTTCTTCGGGGCTCAGGTAGGGTATGCCGGTCGTGGACGAAACAGTCGCGGAAGGGAAAGACGGACCGAGTCGAAGAGGGCGAAGCCAAGGAGCACACCGGATGAAAGTCGTTCTGGCCGGATACAACGTCGACGCGCAGATCCTGCTCGAGGCCGAGGGCAAGGGCATCCCCCGAGATCGCCTGACTCCGGAGGTCCTGTCCGCAGCCTACGCCCGCATCAGCCGCGACCCCCGGCCGGTGGGCGAGTTGCGCCGGGCGGCCCTCGAGGAGGTCGAGCAGGCCCGCCGCTCCAACCGCTCGATCATCTTCGCCATGGGGCACCACTCGGTGGCCGAGCACGCCGTGTTCAATTTCGACGTCACCGGGATCTCGCGGCTGGCCATCGAGGCCCTCGAGCGCTTTCGCCTGTGCTCGTTCACCGAGAAGAGCCAGCGCTACATCACCCTCGACCACGACTTCGTCACCCCCGCGGAGTTCGCCGGCGACGAGGCCGGGGATCGGCTGCGGACCCTGGTCACCGAACAGGCGGCCGCATACGAACGGCTGCATCGAGCACTCCGGGCGCGGCTCGACGAACTCCATACAGGGAAGTCGGAGACCCCTTCCGGCAGGCGGCTGCTCGACGGCTGGGCCAAGGAGGACGCGCGCTACGTCACGGTGCTCGCCACCACCGGCCAGTTGGGGATGACGGCCAACGCACGCAACGTGGAGCACATCATCCGCCGCCTGGCGGCGGAGCCTCTCGACGAACCGCGCCGCCTGGGGCAGGCGATCCACCGCGTGGCCGCGGAGGTGGCGCCGTCCTTGCTGCTGTTCACCGAGGCCTCGGACTTCGACACCGGGACCGGGGCGGAGGTCGCGGCCGTGGCGGCCGGGCTGCTCGAGGACCTCGCGGCGGCCGCGGGACCGCCGCCGGCGACCGCGGATGCCGCTCCGGTGCGGCTGGCGGTCGATCCCGCCCCGGTGGATCGGGAGGTCGCCGCGGCCCTGCTGTTCAGGTTCGCGAACGCACCGTACGAGGAATGCCGGCGCGCGACCTTCGCCGTCGACTCGCGGGCCCTGGCCACCCTGTTCGAGGCGGCGCTCCGCCGGATGGAGTTCTTCGACTCGCCCCCGCGGGAGTTCGAGCACGCTTCGCTGACCTTCGAGGCGGTGGTCTCGGCCGCCTGCTTCGCCCAGCTCAAGCGCCACCGGATGGCGACCCAGACATGGGGGCCCTACGATCCGGCCCTGGGCGTCACGATCCCGCCGGCGGTGGAGGACGTGGGGCTTTCGGACCTGTTCGCCTCCTGCGTCGAGCGGTCCGAGGAGCTGTACCGGGAACTGCGGCCCGAGCGGCCGGTGGCCGCGGCCTATGCGCTGACCAACGCCCACCGGCGGCGGGTGCTGCTCACGATCAACCTGCGCGACCTGTACCACTTCGTCCGGCTGCGGGAGGACGCCCACGCCCAGTGGGACATCCGGCGGCTGGCGGCGGCGATGCGGGCCCTCGCGGAGGAACGGGCGCCGCTGTCGTCGCTGCTCTTGTGCGGCAAGGATCGCTTCGTCGAGCGCTACACGCGGGTCTTCGGCAGGCCTCCGAAGATCGATCCCGCGGTGCTGGAGGGCTGAGGGGACGGACTTCCGAACCGGGCGTTCACCGCGCGCTCGCCGCCCGATCGGCCGAGTCGACGGTTGGAGGACAGCGTCTGGGTCGTTGGCGGCACCATCTCCCCGGTCGAGGGCGTGATCCTGCACGACACCGCCCCCTGAAACGTTCCTTCTGCGCAATCGTACGCAGCACGGGCAGTCGCGGGTTTCTCGATTGCCCGTTCAGCGGGGATCCGGGGGGGCCGGGGCCGGCGGGGCCGGGCCCGCGGGCGACGGCGCCTGGGCCGGGGGGGCCTGGAGCGGCACCACCGCGGGCGCCGAGTCGTCCGGCGACAGGAGCAGCCACAGTACGAGGCCGAAGAGCACGGCGATGATCGCCAACAGGCCGATGACGATGCCCTTGCCGGGGCCTCCGCCTCCGGTGGCGGTCTCCCGTTCGCGCTCGGCCGACACGCTGGTCCGCTGCGTGCTCTCGGGCGGCACCGAGGAGAGGGGGACCGCGCGCATGGCCGCGGTCCGGGGCCCGTGGGGCAGGACCGCCTGGACGGCTTCGGCGAACTCTCGAGCGGTCTGGTAGCGGTTCTCGCGCTTCTTTTCCAGCGAGCGGCCGAGGATAGGATCGAGCATCCGAGGCAGCTCCAACTCGGGGCGCACCTCGGAGACCTTGAACGGTGCGCTGTTGATGTGGTGCGCGATGTACTCCATCGGCTTGCAGCGCGGGAACGGGAGGCGCGCCGTGAGCAGTTCGAAGAAGATCACGCCCAGCGAGTAGATGTCGGAGCGGCCGTCGAGGGTCTCGCCCCGGGCCTGTTCGGGGGACATGAACTCCGGCGTGCCGAAGACCATGCCCTCGCGGGTCAGGATCATCGAGCCCGGCCTGGGGTTCTGCTCCTTGATCTTGGCCAGCCCGAAGTCGAGGACCTTGGGGAAGTCCTCGATGCCGCCCTGGGTCGTGAGCAGGATGTTCTCGGGCTTGAGATCGCGGTGGATCACGCCGGCGTTGTGGGCCTCCTCGAGGGCGCCGAGCACCTGGATCATGATCTTGCAGGCCCGCACGTGATCCATCGGGCCGTCCCGCCGCGTGACGCGCGCGAGATCCAGACCCTCGAGGTACTCCATCGCGATGTAGAGCTGGCCCGTGTGCTCGAGCTGGCCGTAAAGGAAGACCCGCACCGTGTTGGGGTGCGAGAGCCGGCTCATGGCGCGGGCCTCCCGCCTGAAACGCGAGACCAGATCGGCGCGGCAGGCCAGCTTCTCGTGGAGGATCTTGATGGCGACGAGGCGCTCCATGGCCGGCTGCTCGGCCTTGAAGACCTCGCCCATCCCACCCCGGCCGATGCATTCGAGGATGCGGAACTGGCCGAGGATTTCCTTTCCGATGAGATCCTCTTGCATGTCGCCCCATTTATATCGGAGGGTACCTCCCACGGCAAGCGGGGAGAGGACCGCCCCGCCGAAAAGCAGAACGGAAGATGATGGCGACGGACGATGGACAGCAGGCGGCGCGGTCGGGGCGGCGTGCGTCGTCCGGACTGCCGTTCCCGATCCGGGCATTGCGGACGGGCGAGATCGAAGGGCGGCGGCGACTGTTCGACCGGTGGCCCGTGGCCGGGCGGGCGATCGATCTCGGCCTGCTCGCGGACGTCATAGGCGGGGAGCCGAGGCTGGCGCTCGGCGGTGTGGAGCGCGTCGAGCGTATGGAGGCGTCCGGTCCGGCGTTGGTGTTGGCCCTGGCGCACGGCGACGGCCCGAGAGCCGTCCTCGGGTTGCCGGCGGCGCTGGCGCGGCGGCTCGCCGATCTGGCGCTGGGTCGCCAGACGACCCCGGACGGGGTCGGGCTCAGCACCGGCGAGGAGGGCGCGCTGCTCTACGCCCTGGACCGCGCCGCGGGTGACTGGATCGAGGCGGGCGGTGTCCGCTTCGGGATGCGCGGGTTCCTGGCGGGTCTCGAGCAGGGCGAGGCGTTGCTGTCCGAGGGGGAGATCTGGCGCGTCACGGCGAACCTCACCATCCCCGGTGGCGAAGGGCAGGTGTGGCTTCTGTGTACGGCACCGGAGACGGAGGCCCGGAGGCCAGGGCGGGATCCCGGGCCGCTGCCGACCGAGGCCGCCGCGAACTGGCCGGCCGAGATTGGGATCGAGGTCGGCGACGCCGGGGTCCCCCTCGCGTCGATCCGTGGCCTGGCGCCAGGGGATCTCGTCGTGCTCGATCGCCTCGCGCATCCGGAGGGCACCGCGGGCGGCGCACCGGCGCGGCTCGTGTCCGGCGCGTTCGGCAGGGCGATCCGCTGGCTGGACGCGACGCGGTTCGAGGTGGTAACGGATGGAAGAGGGAGAACGGCGATGGCGAAGCCCGATGGTGAAACAGCAATGTGCGCGAAAACCGTGGGCGGGGCGGAGGCCGGCGGCGCTCCGGACGTGGATGTCCGGGTGGAGGTCGCGCGGATCCGGATGGGCGTGGGGGAGGCCATGGGGCTGCTGCCGGGACGGATCGTCGAGCTGGACCGGCCGGTCGGCGCGGAGGTCGTGCTTCGCGTGGGCGACGGGCGCGTCGCCGCCGGCGTCCTCGTGGAGCACGAGGGCGAGCTGGCGGTGGAGATCACGGAGGTGCCATGAGAAAGCCGTCCCTCGCGGCGCTTGCGGCGTCACCACCCCTTCCGGTACGCGTCCCGTAGCGGCTAGAGCGCCTCGTAGAACAGGTCGGACCCGAAATACGCTTCGTCGAGCAGCACGTCGGAGGGGCTGTACATCTCGATGCTGCCCCCGGAGATCGTGAGGTAGTCGGCGCTGAACACCATCTCGTACTCCCACCGATCGGCGCCGTTCACGGTCGTGGCCTCGGGCGTGGACCAGTCGATGGTGCCGAAGAAGGTCCGCGCGGGAAGATCGAACGAGGTGTTGATGAACGGCTTTTCGTCGGGGAACGGCTGGTTGTTGTCGAGGTGCCAAGTGAAGGGGGCGTTCTCGTAGTTAATGTAGATATCATCGACAGCGTCGAAATGGTACGAGGCGAGACCGACGCCTCCCGACTGCACGTACACCATCCCGATCAACGGGTTCTCGTCCGCGTCGGCGTCCGCGTCGGCGTCGGCGTCGGCATCCGCGTCGGCGTCGGCATCGGCATCGGCGTCCGCGTCGGCATCCGCGTCGGTGTCGGCATCGGCGTCCGCGTCGGTGTCGGCATCGGCGTCAGCGTCGGTATCGGCATCGGCGTCGGCGTCGGAATCCGCGTCGGAGTCGCCGTCCGAGTCGGCGTCGCTCGCACCCTCCGTGTCGTCGTCCACGAACGGCGGAGGCTGGTCGCTGCAGCCGAGGCCGGACAGGCACGCGATAGCCAGTGTGACCAATGGAATTCTGGACATCCTTCCCTCCTTTGCGCAGCTTCAGCATAGCACACGGCGAGGCAATCCCCTGGCGCCCTATCGACTCGCGGAACGGTAGCCACCGAAGATCTCCACCTGCAGATGTGCGGCAGGGATCTCGAGCTCGGCGGCGACGCGTCTCATCGCTTCGACCATCACGGGAGGTCCGGAGACGATCCATCGAAGCCTCTCCGGAGACGTCACGTGGCGACGGACGGTGTCGGCGGTGATGAAGCCCGTCTCCCCGGTCCAGTCCCGGTCCGGGTGTTCGAGCACGGGCACGTAGGTCAGCCTCGAGGTTCGCTTTGCGATTGCAGCGAGCTCCTTGGCGTACCACATGCATTCGGCAGACCTGTCGCCGAAGAAGAGAGCGACGCGCTCGGTCCTGCCCTCGGCTATGGCATCGCGGATCATGCTGCGGGCCGGCGTCACCCCGACACCGCCGACGAGGAATGCGGTCATCGCATCGTCGGGCGCCAGTGCGAGTCGCCCGCTCGCTGCGGAGATCTCCACCACCACACCGGGATCCAGGCCGCGCAGGGCTCGCTTGAAGGCCGAGCCACTCAGTCTCGTGCAGACTTCGAGATAGTCGTCGCCCGGCGCACTGGCGATCGTGAACACCTTCCGCTGCAGTCCCTCGCTCGTCTGGAGTGCCAGGGCCAGGTGCTGGCCGGCCTCGAACCGGTAGTCCTCCGGGCGCCCGAAACGGAACGCTCCAACGAGGTCACCACAGGTCTCGGAGTCCAGCAGGGCGACGGGGTAGACGTTCATGCCTCTTCCTCTGGCGACAACGCCCTTGATAGTGAG
This sequence comes from uncultured Myxococcales bacterium, assembly GCA_964476305.1. Lineage (GTDB taxonomy): Bacteria > Myxococcota_A > Polyangia > JAAYKL01 > JAAYKL01 > CAYZAI01. Next base: position 3,366 of record CAYZAI010000147.1, on the reverse strand, counting down.
ATCAGACTACCACCACCGCGAGGAAGTCAAGAGTCCCGGGTTTCGAGTCCCGGTTTCCGACGCTGGGAGCAGCATGGAGTGCGCATGGACGGTTGGCGGGCGAACCTCGACCTTGCGGCGGCGCGGCGCCGACCGCGCGAAACGCCCATTGGCATCCCGCACGGGGCGGGTACACTGGGCCGATGCCGGTCGCTGGCGAAGCAACGTCGCAGGTCCCCCGGGTCTCGAGCCGGGTCTCGGTGGAGACGCCGGAGCAGATCCGTTTCGAGTTCGAGCTGGCGGGTGTGGCCCCGCGGTTGCTGGCCTACCTGCTCGATCTGCTGATCCGCGCCGGGATCGTCTCGGTAGTGGCGCTGGTGCTGGGCTCGCTGATCGGCTGGGCCTCGGCCGAGCTGGCCACGGGGATGATCCTGGTGATCCTGTTCGCCGTCGAGTGGGGCTACCACACGCTCCTCGAGTGGCTGTGGAACGGCGCTACGCCGGGCAAGAAGGCTCTCGGCATCCGCGTGGTCAGGGCCGACGGCGTGGGCCTCGACTTCACGCGCTCGGCCCTGCGCAACCTGCTCAGGGCCGCGGACATCTTCCCGCTGTTCTACGCCGCCGGGGTAGCGACGATGATCATCGGCGGCCGCCAGCGGCGCCTCGGCGATCTGGCCGCGGGCACGATGGTCGTGCGCGTGGAGCGGGTCCGGCTCGCCGCGTTGCCGCCCCTGCCCGACGGGGCCGCGCCCGTGGAGCCGGGAAGGCTGCGCGAGCTGGGCCTGCGCTCCCGGGACGTGACGCTGATCGACGAGTTCTTCCGCCGGCGGCCCTTGCTGTCGGCGGAGCGGGCGCGGGAGCTGGCCGTGATCCTGGCGGAGCCCTTGGCGCACCGCCTGGGACTGGTCGCCGAAGGTGATCCCGAACTGCTGCTGGCGGGTATCCTGCTGGCCGGCCACGAGGTGCGCGCCTCGTGGCCGGGCCGGGACAGCGCCTTCTCGCGGGCGCCGCTGCCCGGGGGACGTCGCTGATGCGCGGCCGGGAGTTCGTCGAGGCACGGGAGGCGCGCTGGAGCCGGCTGGAGGGGCTGCTCGACGCCCTGGAGCGCCAAGGCGCGGCGCGGCTCGAGCAGCACCGGGTGGAGGAGTTCCTCCAGCTCTACCGCCTGGCGTGCACCGATCTGGCGCGAGCGCGATCCGAGGGGCTCGGCGACGATGTGGAGGCCTACCTCAACCTGCTCGTCGCCCGCGGCCACAAGCAGTTCCGGCCCCCGGCCCGGCCCGATCTGCGCCGAGCCGGCGCGTTCTTCGTTGCGGAGTTCCCGCGCGCCGTGCGCCGGATGCGCTGGCACCTGCTGGCCGCCGTGCTCCTGTTCGTCGTACCTACAGCCGTGGCCGCGTGGGCCGTGGCCGCCGATCCAGGCCTCGCCTACGCCCTGGCCCCGCCCGAAATGCTCGAGCAGCTCGCCGACGCCTACGCCGAGGGCCACGCGGGAGGCCGTTCCGAGGGCGAGGACTCGCTGATGACAGGCTTCTACGTGAACAACAACGTCGGCATCGCCTTTCGCTGCTTCGCCACGGGGATCTTCTTCGGGCTGGGTTCGATGTTCTTCCTGGTGCTGAACGGCGTGTTCGGCGGCGCGGTGGGCGCCTACATCTGCACCGCGGGCTATTCCGAGAGCTTCCTGTCCTTCGTCGTCGGACACGGGGCCTTCGAGTTGACTGCGATCGTGCTCTCCGGCGCCGCGGGCATCCGGCTCGGACTGCTGCTGGTCAACCCGGGTCCGAGGCGTCGCGTCGACGCCCTGGCCCGGCACGCGCCGGAGCTGGTGAAGGTGATCCTCGGGGTGGCGGCGATGTTGCTCGTCGCCGCGCTGATCGAGGGCTTCTGGTCGCCGTCGGGGGCACCGGCCATTGTGAAGTTCGCCGCGGGCGGCCTGCTGTGGGCGCTGGTGCTCGCCTACCTGGCCCTGGGCGGCAGGACCTCCGGGAGCGGCGACGGGGCGCGGACCGGTGCCGGGGGTGGCCGGTGAACGTCCGCGATGCCCACATCGAGATCCGTTCGCGGACGACCACCGAGGTCATCGACCTGGCGACGCTGTTCTACCGCGCCCACTGGAAGCTGCTCCTGCTCCTCGTCGGCGTGCTCGGCCTGCCGGTGGCCGCGGCCGCCGTGGGGATCCACGTGCTGACCGGGTCGCCGTGGCTGGCGCTGTTGGCGTTCGGCCTGCTCGCGGCCGTCCCTTCCGGGGCCGTGGTGCTGGCCGCCAGCCGGCTGGTCTTCGGCACGCCGCTTAGTCTCGGCGCGGCCTTGCGGCTTTACGCCTCCTCGTGGGCCGGGTTGCTCTTGCGCCGGGCCGGGCAGACCCTGCTCGTGCTGCTGCTGCTTCCCGTGGGTGCGGGCTTCGCCCTTCGGCTGCGCTGGGCCTTCACGCCGATGGTGGTGCTGCTCGAGCGCCTCGGCGGTCGGGATCTGGCACGGAGGCGCGTGGGTCTCAACCGGCGCGGCGGGGTCGGCGCGGCCGGGCTGGACGTCGTCTCCTGGCTGGTCTGCGTCCTCCTGCTGCTGGCGGTGACCGTGGTCTTCGAGCTGATAGCCACCGATTTCCTCGGTGCGTGGAGCGACGGCGGGCTGTTCACCACCGAGGCCTTCGAAGACCCGGTCCGGCTCGGGCTGTGGCTGGTCGCCTGGCTGCTGGTGCTGCCAGTGGGGCAGCTCGCCTGGTTTTTCGCATACATCAACGCCCGCATTCGCGGCGAAGGCTGGGATCTCGAGCTCGGCTTTAGGGATATCGCGGCGCGGCTGTCGGCGAAGAAGGAGATGGCGGCGTGAGGCCCGCGGTCCCGACGTGGATGTCCGCCCTGCTGGTCGCGCTGGCGATCCCGGGCCTCGCGGTGGGCGGAGATCCGCCGGGGGACGACCCCGTGGGCCGGGACATCGACGAGATCACGAAGCCACCGGCCTACGACTGGCTGCGGGACCCGAGTAGAGGGATCGACGACGGTTCGGGCGGAAGCGGCGAGGCCGCGGAGCGCACCAGGCGGCAGCGGCGTCCGCGAAAGGCAGGGAACGGCAACGAGGAGGGCGCCTGCGACTACCGGCCCACTCCTCAGGGGTCCCCGCCTGACGGCCCCGGCGGGAAGGATCCGGCCGGGAGCGGCTCCGAGGGTTGCGGCGGGGGGCAGTCCCCGGGCGCGAGCGGCCCGGTCACTGTGCCCGAAACCGAAGGCGCGGGCGGCTGTGCCAGCGAGCGCGGCGGTGGGTGCGGGATGGGCGAGGGCGGGTGCGGGCGCGGGCCCGGAGACTGCGCCTGCGACCGGCAGGTGGGCTCCTGCGGCTGTGGGGGCATCGGCGAGGCGGTCGCGCCCGTGGGATACCTCTTCGCCG
>CAYZAI010000146.1:0-11038 GCA_964476305.1 uncultured Myxococcales bacterium | reverse complement strand
CCTGACCACAGCAAACCCGGAGGGAAACATGCCGCGGACCCTGCTGGATCTGAAGCAAGAAGCCGAGAAGCGCCTGGCCGCCGGGCGGGTGATCGACGCGCTCAAGGTCTACCGCCTCCTGCTCGAGGCGCTGCCGCTGGACTTCAACCTTCGCCTCGAGATCGGCGACGTCCTTTCGCGCGGCAACGCCGACAAGCTGGCCTGCGCGGTCTGGCAGACGGTGGCCGACCACGACATCAAGTCCGGCAGCCCGCTGCGGGCGATGGTGGCGATCAAGCTGCTGGAGGCCGCGGGCCTGACGGTGGAGCCCCTGATCTCCGCCCTGACCACGGCCTACGCGGCGGGCTCGCCCAGGCTCGGCCGGAGCCTGCGCCCCGCTCCCGGGGACTACTCCCTCGAGGTTCGCGACGACATCGACCTCGACTACGCCATGGACGAGCGGCAGATCGTCGAGGAGGCCTCCCGGATGGCGGCCTTCACCGGCAACATCCAGAACTACCCGCAGGTGGTTCCTCCCCTGGCGATCTTCTCGACGCTCGAGCCGCAGGCCTTCACCCGCTTTCTGGGGATGCTGCGATTGCGGCGTTTCCGGGCCGGCGACACCGTGGTGCGCCAGGGCGAGGTGGGAAACGAGCTCTTCTTCATCGCGCGGGGCGAGGTGCGCGTGGTCCGGAGCGCCGCGGGTCCGGACGGCGCCGCCGGGGAGGCCTTCCTCGCCCGCCTGGGGCCGGGCTCCCTGTTCGGAGAGATGGCCCTGGTCAGCTCCCAGCCGCGCGGCGCCTCGGTGATCTGCGAGGACGGCTGCGACCTGCTCCAGCTCACGCGCGAGCAGGTGGAGCAGGCCGCGGCCGAGATGCCCAACGTGGCCGGGGCCATGGCCCGCTTCACCCGCGAGCGGATGATATCCAACCTGCTGGCCACCAACCCCCTGTTCGCGCCCTTCGACGGCGACACGCGCAAGCAGCTTCTGTCCCGCTTCACCGGCCACGAGGTCCCGTCCGGCACGATCTTCCTCGAGCAGGGCACGCCGGGCACGGGGCTCTACCTGCTGCTCCAGGGCCGCGCGGAGGTGCTGAAGTGGGACGGGGGCGAGTACATGAAGCTCGCCGATCTGGGCCCGGGCGACGTGGCGGGGGAGATCTCGCTGCTGCACGAGGAGCCGGCCACGGCCACGGTGCGGACCACGGCCACGACGACCCTGCTGTTCCTGGCCCGGGAGCTGTTCCAGCCCCTGGTCGAGGCCGTGCCCGAGCTGCTGGCCTACTTCGCCCGCCTGGCCCAGTCACGGCTCGACGACACCGAGTTCAAGCTGATGCGAGACCGCGTGCTCGACGACGACTTCGTCGAGTCGGTGGACGACGTGGACGAGCACGAGCTGGGGGAGGACGACCTGGTTCTTCTCTAGAAGCGGCGGATCAGTAGACCGGCGTCGTACCCTGCTCGACTGTCCCGACGAACAGCACCTTGTCGAGGATGACCTCGGAGTCCCAGACACCGTCCGAGGTGTCGTGGATGTGGAAGGTCAGGGTGAACTCCTCGTTCGGACTGATCGGCCACTCGGTCTTGAGCCAGCCCGTGGACGACCCCGTGGACGCCGAGTCACCGCTCACGTTGGCCGCGCAGGAGTACCCGGTCCCGGAGATGTCCGTGGTCCAGGTGCCCTGCGGGCAGGGGGGGTCGCCGGGGTTCGGAGCGTAGCTGGAGTTTTTCGGGTACCAGCAGCACTCGGAGAGCGAGGTGTTGATCGCGACGTAGCAGCAGTAGCCGCTCTGGGTGTCGCAGTTGGCGTCGTTGAAGTCGAAGTACGTGCCGGGATCGCGGCAGTCGGTGTAGTTGATCACGGTCTTCTGGCCGCCGTTCGTGCTGCCGGCCTCGAGGAAGATGTAGAACTTGTCGTTGTACGACGAGGCCACCCACTCGTCGTACTCCTCCGAGAAGAACACGTAATGCACCTGGAACCCGTGGGCCCCGGCCGGCGCCCTGAGGTTCAGCTTCCACTCGAAGGCGTTGTGGATCTGGTACCCGTCGCTCGAGAACGGATCGGACAGCGCTCCGCCGCCCATGTCCTGGGAGTGGCTGGTGCCGTTGGCCGGGCCCGAGGCCATCAGCGCGTAGGAGCCGTTCAGGAGCGGCGCGAGGTCGTTGGACGGGTTGCCGAAGTGGGCCACGCCCTCGGCCGTGCCGGCCAGGGTCGAACCCGTGGGGGATGTGTAGTCCTGGCTGATGAACGTGTTCGGATCGCACATGTCGATGGCGCACAGCATGTTCGGCAGGGTGTTGCCGATGCCCGAGCACCCCGAGCAGTCCGGCTCGATGGGACCGGTCTCGGTGGGGATGTCCGTGTCGCCGTCGCTGTCGCTGTCCGCGTCGGCATCGGCGTCGCCGTCGGCATCCCCGTCCGAGGCGCCGTCGTCGTCGCCGAAGTCCGGCTCTGTGGCACCCTCGCACCCGGCAACAGATAACGCCGCGACGAGCGCGGCCAGCGCAAAGGCAAGACTGAAGGGCTTCATCTGGGTCACCTCCTGGAGTCTCAGTACATCGAAATGACGATCCGGACGAAAAAAGGGTGCCGAGCGATGCCGGCAAGGCCGCCGAGGACTACTCGACCGGGGTGGTGCCCTGCTCGACGGTGCCGACGAACAGCACCTTGTCGAGGATGACCTCGGAGTCCCAGACACCGTCCGAGGTGTCGTGGATGTGGAAGGTCAGGGTGAACTCCTCGTTCGGACTGATCGGCCACTCGGTCTTGAGCCAGCCCGTGGACGACCCCGTGGACGCCGAGTCACCGCTCACGTTGGCCGCGCAGGAGTACCCGGTCCCGGAGATGTCCGTGGTCCAGGTGCCCTGCGGGCAGGGGGGGTCGCCGGGGTTCGGAGCGTAGCTGGAGTTTTTCGGGTACCAGCAGCACTCGGAGAGCGAGGTGTTGATCGCGACGTAGCAGCAGTAGCCGCTCTGGGTGTCGCAGTTGGCGTCGTTGAAGTCGAAGTACGTGCCGGGATCGCGGCAGTCGGTGTAGTTGATCACGGTCTTCTGGCCGCCGTTCGTGCTGCCGGCCTCGAGGAAGATGTAGAACTTGTCGTTGTACGACGAGGCCACCCACTCGTCGTACTCCTCCGAGAAGAACACGTAATGCACCTGGAACCCGTGGGCCCCGGCCGGCGCCCTGAGGTTCAGCTTCCACTCGAAGGCGTTGTGGATCTGGTACCCGTCGCTCGAGAACGGATCGGACAGCGCTCCGCCGCCCATGTCCTGGGAGTGGCTGGTGCCGTTGGCCGGGCCCGAGGCCATCAGCGCGTAGGAGCCGTTCAGGAGCGGCGCGAGGTCGTTGGACGGGTTGCCGAAGTGGGCCACGCCCTCGGCCGTGCCGGCCAGGGTCGAACCCGTGGGGGATGTGTAGTCCTGGCTGATGAACGTGTTCGGATCGCACATGTCGATGGCGCACAGCATGTTCGGCAGGGTGTTGCCGATGCCCGAGCACCCCGAGCAGTCCGGCTCGATGGGACCGGTCTCGGTGGGGATGTCCGTGTCGCCGTCGCTGTCGCTGTCCGCGTCGGCATCGGCGTCGCCGTCGCCGTCGCCGTCGGAGTCACCATCCGACGCGCCGTCGTCGTCGGCGGCGTCGAACGGATCCTTCTCGGCCTCGCAGGCGGCTCCCAAGCCCGCCGCCAGCAGCAGAACCAGCATTGCTCTCCTCATGATGGTGCCTCCCTGAAAACAACGGGCGTCTTCGCCAAACGGATTATTTTACATCAATTCCGCTTGGAGGGACAATCTTTCTCGTTTCTCGAAATTGATCCCGCCGGGCCTTTGTGAAATAGTGGATCGGTTGCAGCCGAACGCTCCGGGGAGGCGCCGTTCATGACCGACACCGCGCGGCCCAAGCCTACCGCCGAGGGCCACTTCTCGAAGACGCCTTTCGCCCACATCCTCGTCTACCTCCACAACCGGGGCCTCTCGGGCACGCTGGAGGTGCGCGGCACGGCGGACGCGCTCTCGATCTACTTCCGCGAGGGGATCCCGGCCAAGGTGCGCTCCTCGGTCAAGGGCAAGGGTCTCGGCCGCATCCTCCACGAGATCGGGCTGATCGGCGAGGACGACCTGCGCGCCGCCCAGCAGGAGATGACCCGCACCGGCGCCTTCCAGGGCGAGATCCTCCTTCGGCGCGGCGCCATCGACTCCGCCGGCCTGATCCGCGGGCTGCGCGAGCAGATGCTGCTCAAGCTGGTCGACGTCTTCGCCATGTCCGAGGGGCGCTACGAGTTCTACGAGAAGCTGAACACGCTCGTGGGCTATGGCCCGGACGAGCTGTTTCCCCTCGACCCGCTGCCCCTGCTGATGGCCGGGCTGCGCCTGCACCACTCCCGAATGAAGCTCGACGCGGTGCTCGACGCCGTGAAGGGCAAGTGGATCTGCATCCCCGACGTCGAGCCCCTCGGCCGGATGCGACTCGAAAAGGAAGAGCGCGAGCTGTGCCGCGAGCTGCTCGGCGATCCGACCTCCTTCGACGTCCTCGTCCGTTCGGGACGCTACAAACTGAACACCCTGCGGTCGGTGGTCTACGCGCTCCTGATCACCAAGCTCGTGCGCGTCTTCGAGGCTCCGCCCGCGGCGGATGCCCCGACCGCTCCCCGCCGTTCGCTGGACTCCTTCGCCCCGCCGCCGGTAGCCGCGGTGGCGAGCAGCGACCCGGCCGTGCTCGCTCTCAGGGAACGGATCCAGTCGAAGGCCACGGCCATCTCCGCACAGAACTACTTCGAGATGCTCGGGCTCGCTCCCGGGGCCGACGCCGCCTCGGTGCAGGAGGCCTTCGTGCGCCTGGCCAGGGAATTCCACCCGGACCGGGCGGCCAAGCCCGAGATGGCCGACCTGTCCGAGATCCTGGCCTACGTCTTCTCGAACCTCTCCGAGGCACGGGCCGCGCTGATCGACCCCGACTCCCGCGCCGAGTACGAGGCGGCGATGGCCGAGGGTCCCCGGCGTACGTCCTACCTCCCTGGCGCCCGGGACACCCGCGACCAGGACGAGGTCCGGAGCGCACTCGAAGCCGAGAAGCTCTTCCAGAAGGCCCTGATCCTTCAGAAAAGGCACGATCACGACAAGGCGCTGCAGCTCATCGACCGTGCCCGTGAGCTCAATCCCACCCAGGGGGAGTACCTGGCGGCGTGGGCGAACATCAACTCCCTGCTGCGACCCGGGGATGCCTCCATCGACGACCTGATTCTGACGCTGCGGCGGGCCGAGGAGATGTCGCCGCGCTCGGAGCGCGTGCACCTGCACCTGGCCCAACTGCTCAAGCGAGTGGGGCACGTGTCCGAGGCGCGGACACACTTCGAGCGCGTGCTGGAAACCAACCCCAACAATATCGAGGCCAAGCGCGAGCTGAGGCTCATGGAGATGCGCCGCGGCCGCGATCTGGAGAAGAAGAGCTTCATCAAGAGGATCCTGGGATGAACCCACAACCGGAAAAGAGGGAGGATTTCATGACGAGATGGATTGCTCGCGCCCTGCTCGCATCGCTGCTGGTCTCCTGCTTCGCGGCCTGTGGCGACGACGACGATGGTGCTTCGGCCACGGATGCGGACACCGACGCCGATACCGACGCCGACACCGACGCGGACAGCGATGCCGACACGGACACCGATGTCGACTGCGAGACGTTGAACGAGGACAGCTGCGCGGTGGACGACCCCTGCTCCTGGGCCGGGGACGGCTGGTGCGACGGGCTCTGCGTCGAGTGGGGCATGGTCGAGGAGATGTTCGATGACTCGGCGGACTGCACCGGCCCGTGCAGCGGCGTGTGCAACGAGGACGGCTACGATTTCGTACCCTACAGCGCCTGCACCTGCGCCGCTGGTGATCCCTGTGGCTGGGCGGACAACGACGTCTGTGACGATATCTGCGTGAACGGAGACCCGGAAAACGAGATCGATCCCTGGGTCGATGCGATGTTCGACGATTCGGCGGATTGCGGCGGTGACACCGATACCGACACGGACACCGACACCGACACCGACACCGACACGGATACCGACACGGACACCGACACGGACACCGATACCGACACGGACACGGACACCGACACCGACACGGACACGGACACGGATACGGATACGGATGCCGACGCCGACGCCGACACGGATGCCGACACAGACACGGACACAGACACGGATACCGACACGGACACGGACACGGATACGGATACCGATACGGACACCGAGACCGACACAGGGCCGGGCAGCTTCAGCCGGCTGTTCGTGGCCGACGGCACGGCGGTCCTCGTCTGGGACGACGCGGTCGCTATCGAAGCGGACCGCGCCCCGGATGCCGTGCTGTCCAGTGTCGGCGGAGACGCCCTCGGCCTGGCCATCGACGGCGACCGGCTGTTTGTCGGCGCGAGCGGCGCGACGACGCCCGTGCTGATCTACGACGGAGCAGCGACCCTGGCCGATGGGGCCACGCCGGACGATGGGCTGCCGGTCGCGGAATTCGGGGGCAGCGCGCTGTCCACGGTGTACGAGATGAGCGTCGACGGCCAGGGCCGGCTGTGGATCGACTACGGCTTCATCCGGATGTTCGAGGGGGCTCAGACCCTCGGCTCGGCATCGACGTCCGTCGCCCAGTACACTCATATGTGGGGGCCGCAGATCTACTCCATGGTACCCGACGAGACGGGAGATCGCCTGTTCGGCGGCCAGGTCAGCGGCGCTGGCATCATCGCCTGGGACGAGCCGGGTTCCCTGTCGGGAGAGTCCAACGAGAGCGACTGGCAGCTGCACGGCGGAATCTCACCGTCATCGATGGCGATCCACGGCGGGAGGCTCTACGTGGCCTGCTGGAATCCTCCCTTCGTGCAGATATGGGACGACATCGTGGCGGTGACCGCGACGACGGCCCCGGACGCCACCCTGGGCGCGACGTCGGACCTCGGCGACGCCTGGCACGTGTCGTTCCGCGACGACGTGATGGTGGTCACCGTGAATGACGCGCCCGATACCTACAAGGTCAACATCTACCTCGACGCCGGCTCCATCGAGGGCGAGACCGCGGCCGACTTCGAGATCACCTCGGCGTCGATGGTCCTGCCCTGGAAGGCGCTGCTGGACGCTCACGACAACCTGTTCGTGATGGACTCCGACGAGATCCTGGTCTTCGGCGACGCGACCACGGCCCCCTACCTCAAGGCCAGGCTCGACGCGAGCGTGGTTTCTCCGAAAGACTTCGCGCTGATGGAGTGAAGGCCCGCCGGTCCCGAGGCCCGGTCCCGGGACTTTGCTTGCGCGCGGCGGACGGTGCTCCTACACTGCCGGTCGCATGCGCTGGTATCCGTCAAAGGATCAGTTCAGGCAGTCCTGGGAGAAGTACGGGCTGATCGTGATCGGCAACATCGTCTTCTTCGCGCTGCTGTACTTCATCTCGTACCGCCCCCACAACACCGAGAACCGCGCCGCCGAGCTGCTCAGCGTGGCCCAGGCAGCCGAGACCGAGGGCCGTCACGAGACCGCCATGGTGTTGTACGAGAAGCTCGAGGCCGACTACGGCGGAACCCGGGCGGGCGCCACCGCGACCGGACGCCTGCCCGCCGTGAGGAAGCTCGCCATCGCTCCGGCGCGGCCCGAGCCCGAACTGGTGCCCCCGCGCATCGATCTGTCATCGATGCTCGACCGCAGTCCCGCGGTCTACGTGGCCGCGTACCTCGCGGCCCACTACCGCGACGACCCGTCGCTCACGCCCCGCATCCACGAGGCCATCTTGCGCTACCTCCGGATCGCCTTCCACGCCGAGGGCATCGAGCTCGCGCGGCTGGCCCGCGAACCCGAGTTCCAGGACGGGTTCTTCCAGGCCGAGTTCTTCTCGGTGAAGCCGAAGTGCAAGATGGCCTCCGACTGGATCTACGACGACTTCGCCGTGGAGAACGCCAACTTCTTCCCCTGGACCAACGTCAACGTGCGGCTCACCGTGAGTCAGGGGGACGAAAAGCAGACGGCGGAGCAGCGGGTCGACCGGCTCGAGCCCGGCCAGACCGTCGACCTGCTGGAGTTTCGCGTGCAGAAGACCGGGGGTGTCGTGCGCTGCGAGATGGAAGTGACCGCCGCCGAGGGAGCGGCCTCGACGGCCGAGCAGATCTGACCCCGCGAGTTCACGGTGTCGGGTCGCTGTCCTCCGCTCGCAGCAGGCGGGCATTCTCGATGAGGAACGACTCGCGCATCATCCGCCGCACGCCCTCCTCGTACTTGCGGTAGACGAAGGTGTAGGGCACCAGCAGCGCCAGCAGCAGCACCTCCACCCCGGCCAGGGGCAGGAAGTAGTCGTCGAGGGTCAGCACCGCGGGCAGCAGGATCACCACCGCCAGCCCCACCAGGGCGAAGGCGAAAAAATGCATGCGCCGCTCCTCGGCATAGTGTCCGAGGCGCAGGGTATGGATCCGGGCCAGGGCCTCGAGGTCCGGTGCCGGCACTCCGTCGAGCTCGCGAAAACCTGTTTCCGCGAGCTGCTCGTAGAGAACGACCCGCCGCGAGCGTTCCATGGGTTTCGAGCCCTTGCCGAACAGCCTGCCGTCCGCGTCCATTCGTGCTCCTTCTGCTTCAGCCGCCACCCGTCAGCCGCTCGAGCTCGGCCTCGGAGATGACCCGCGTGCCCAGGGTCCGGGCCTTGTCCAGCTTGGCCCGTCCGACCTTTTCTCCGGCCACCAGGTAGGTCGTGCCCTGCCTGACTGCCGTGTGCACTTCGCCCCCGGCGGTGCGGATCGCCTCGTGGATCCGTGCCCGCGGCCGGGAGAGCGTACCGGTGACACAGACCGAGGAGCCGGCGAGGGGACCGCCCGGAGCTCCGCTTGGCTCGGCCACGGGATCGATCCCCGCCGACAGGAATTTCCGAACGACGGCCATGAACCGGGCATCGGCGAGCGCTTCTGCCACCGCGTCGGCGATGCCCGGGCCGATGCCGTGGATCGCGGCCAGCTCCGTGCGTTCGATTTCGGGATCGGCGGCGGCGAAGACCGAGAGGCTCTCGTAGCGGGCCGCGAGCTGTCGGGCAACGACCTCGCCCACCAGGGGGATGCCGAGGCCGGTGAGCAGCCGGCCCAGGGCGCTCGTGCGGCTTTTTCTCAGCGCCTCCAACAGGTTGGCGGCGCTCTTGTCGGCCATCCGGTCCAGGGTTCCGATCTGCTCTGCCGTCAGCGAGTAGAGGTCCGCGGGATCTCCGACCAGGCCGCTGTCGACGAGCTGGTCGATGATCGCCGGGCCGAGGTTCTCCACGTCCATGGCCGCGCGCTGGCCGAAGTGTCGCAGGGCGGCCTTCCGCTGTCCCGGGCAGGCCAGGCGGTTCGTACAGCGCCAGCGGGCCTCGCCCTCCCCTCGGACCGTGGGAGCGCCGCACACCGGACAAGCCCCGGGCATCGAGAAGGGCGCGCCGCGCGCCCCTGACGCCGGAAGCGCGCCAACCACCTGCGGAATGATCTCCCCGGCCTTCTCGACAACCACGAGGTCGCCTACCCGGATGTCGCGCTCGTGGATCTCGTCCTCGTTGTGGAGCGAGGCCCGGGAGACCGTGGTCCCGGCGAGCTGCACCGGCTCCAGCACGGCCACCGGGGTCAGCGCGCCGGTGCGCCCGACCTGCACCGCGATGTCGACGAGGCGTGTGACAGCCTGCTCGGCGGCGAACTTGTAGGCCACGGCCCAGCGTGGGAAGCGCGACGTGGCACCGAGCTGCTCCCGGGACGCGAGGTCGTCGAGCTTGACCACCGCGCCGTCGATGTCGAACGGGAGCGAGCCGCGCAGCCCGTCGAAGTGGTCGAGGGCGGCGAAGACCTCGTCCCTGCTGCGGCAGGCCACCTCCAGCCCGTGCGTTGGCAGGCCCTGGGCGGCGATCCACGCGAGGCAGGCGAAGTGGGTCGAAGGTGCTTCCGGCGCGGATACCAGCTCGTAGAGGTGGATGCGCAAAGGTCTTGCGGAAGTGGTCTTCGGGTCCAGAAGCCTCAGGGAACCGGCGGCGGCGTTGCGCGGGTTGGCGAAGGTCGGTTCCCCGGCGGCGTTTCTTTCCCGGTTGACCGCATCGAGGTCCGCGCGGTGGATGAAAACCTCGCCGCGGACAATGACCTCGCCGCCAACTGGGATTCGCAAGGGCAAGGAGCGGATAGTGCGTACGTTTCCGGTCACGTCCTCGCCCCAGGCGCCGTCGCCGCGGGTCAGTGCCAGATCCAGGACGCCGCCTCTGAAGATCAACTCCATCGAAGCGCCGTCGAGCTTGGGCTCCACCACGAACACCGGATCCTGGTCGTGATCGAGACCTTCCCGGACGCGGCCGAAGAACTCGTCGACATCTCCCCGGTCGTAGGTGTTGTCCAGGCTGTACATCCGCCGCGGGTGCCTCACCCGGGCGAACCCCGCGGCCGGCGCCCCGCCCACTCTCATCGTCGGCGAGTCCGGCGTGCACAATTCCCGGTGCCGGTCCTCGAGGGATCTGAGCTCGGCGAAAAGCCGATCGTACTCCTGGTCCGAGATCGCGGGCGCGCTGTCGATGTAGTAGCGCCGATCGTGCTCCCGGATCTCCCGCACCAGCCATGCATGGCGGGCGGCAGCGGATTCGTCGGCGGCGAGTGGTGTCTTCTGTTCCGGGGACATGGTGAGCAGAGAATAGCGCAAGAGGGCGTGCCCTGTCGCTCCAGAATACTAACGGGAAACGACAAGACCGTGACACGGAATGTTCCACCGTCTTTCGTCTTCACACTCGGGAAAGAGCCAACCTATTGAAACTCAAGAATATTGCAATTGGCACGATGTTGGCATAGGACAGTGACGAACTAGTGAGGCGGTGGAACGCACTCGAGGCATCGCCGTCCTTTAAGAAAAAGGAGATTTTGAAATGAAAAACCTGATGATCGTTCTACTTGCGATGCTTGCTGTCAGCTTTGTCGCTGTCGGCTGCGGTGACGACGATGACGACGGCTCCGCCACGGACGCGGACACCGACGCGGACACCGACGCGGACACAGACGCGGACACCGACGCGGACACGGACGCGGACACCGACGCGGACACGG
>CAYZAI010000145.1:0-11096 GCA_964476305.1 uncultured Myxococcales bacterium | reverse complement strand
GTCGCTGACTACTCTGCGGACGGCGAGTTCTTGTGGGTCGAGACCCCCGACGCGGGGCGCCCGAAAGCCACGACCCTGGATGCGACCGGCCGGATCCTGGTTGCGGGACGCTTCAAGCAGGAAGCCGTCTTCGGGCAGGGAGGGCCGGGAGAGATATCCCTGACGACCTGGCCGGAAATGGACTTCATCGGCACCTACGTGGCGGCATTCGAACAGACCGGGGACATCGCCTGGGCCAGGGCCATCATGGGCAGCACCTCCTCCGCGGCGCTCGTCGCCATCGAGGACGGCGGTGCCATCCTCGCGGCGGACTTCAAGAGCACGCCGGTCTACCTTCCCGTGTCGGAAACGGAAGGGTATGCGTTCTGGGACGTGGAGAACTTCTCCTTTTCGTTCTTCCTCGCCCGGCTCGACGCACAGGGTTTCGCGCTGTGGGTCCGGCGGGCGTGGATCCAGGACGACAGCTTCGCCGGGGTGGAGGGAATGGTCCGGGTGCCGGCGGGCGGGGTCGCCATGGCGGGCACGTTCAGGAACGCGGTGGGTTTCGGCGATCCCCTGGTCGATGACGACTGGATGTTCTCGGATGGGACCAACCAGCCGTTCGTCGCGTGGTACGACGATCAGGGCGGGCTTACTCGGGTGGTGCGGGCGGCCACGTGGAGCGAGGCCGGGGAGAGCCGGGACATCGCGGTCCTCGCCGACGGCACAGCGTTCTTCGCGGGCACGTTCTACGAATCCGCCAGTTTCGACGCCGGCGACGGCCAGTGGACATCTCTGTCGTCCGCGGGACAGCAGGACGGCCTGATCGTCAGCCTCTGCCCGGAGGAGTGAGCCGACGCCGGCCGGCCCTGAAACTGTTGTCCTGATTTATTTCTCGTTTCGCTGCGGCTGGAAGGAGTAGACTGGTTTTCCGAGGAGGAACCGGCCATGAAAAACTTCTCCCTTCCCGTTTCCATTCCCGTCATAGCTTTGGCTTTCGCCCTCGGCTGCTCCGGCGGCGACCGAGTGGTCGCGGTCGATCGCCCGGCGGGGGGGCCGTCGGGCCTGGGCATCGTCGGCGGCACGGCCACCAACTACGAGTCCTGGCAGGGCGTGATCGCGGTCTTCACGGACAGCGCCCTGTGCACGGGCACGCTGATCGACCCCGAGGTCGTGCTGACCGCGGGCCACTGCGTGTACCTGCCCGACGAGGGCCTCAACGTGCTGAACAACCCCGGCGCCGTGGACATCCTCGGCGGGGCCGATATCTTCAACACCGGCGCCATCGACATCGCGGGCGCCACCGCCGTGGTCAAACACCCGGACTGGAACGGCGACGTCGAGGACCAGGACGCCGTGGATCTGGCGCTGATCCGCCTCGACGAGGCGGTGGACTTCGTCCCGTTCTACCCGGTGCGGGAGTTCCCGCTTCCCGAGGAGGACGACCCCGGCATCATCGTGGGCTACGGCCTGTCCAGCTGGTCGAACCAGAACTCCAGCGGCGTACACCGGGTCGGCAACACCACACTGCTCCAGGTCTACGCGAACCTGATCGAGCTCGGCGGCCAGAGCGGTACGTGCAGCGGTGACTCGGGCGGGCCGCTGTTCACCGAGCAGGGCGGCGAGTGGGTCGTGAGCGGAGTGTCGTCGTTCATCACCAACCAGTGCCTCGCGGCGAGTGGCAGCTGGGACGTCAACGTCCTCTCCTACCGCGGCTGGATCGACGATCAGGTGACGGCCTGGACCGGCCACGGGCTGGGCGGCGGCGAGATAGATACCGACGTGCCCGACTGCCCTTGGAACTCGGGCTGGCCCTGCGCCTGCCAGGGCGTCTTCACCTGTGACGACGGTGCGGCCTGCATCATGCTCTCGGGCATGTCCCAGACCACGGTGGGCTACTGCGCCGACGACTGCGACGCCGAGGGCGCGGGCTGCTCGGCCACGCCCTACGCGGCACAGGAGCAGTGCCTGTTCGCCGACCAGACCGAGACCAACTACTACTGCGGCCTGCTCTGCTACGATGAAGCCCAGTGCCCGTCCTACCAGACCTGCCAGGACATCGGCGGTTTCAGCGTCTGCTACCCGGACGGCAGCGGCAATCCGGACGTGGACGTGGACGCCGATGCCGACGCGGACGCCGACTCGGATTCCGACGCCGACTCCGACTCCGACGGGGACGCTGACGGTGACGATGACGACGACGACGATGACGATGACGATGACGACTCGGCCGCCGACAGCTCGTCCTCGGGCTCGTGCTCCGCGGCTCCAGCCGCCCCGCGCCGCGGCCTTCTCGCCGCTCTGATCTGAGCTGCGGGATCGCATTTTCTCAGCGAGGTCCAGCAAAAACTGCTAGACTCCTCCCCAGAGCGGGTATGCATTCACCCGCGAGGAGGATGCCATGAAGCGGTTGCTATTTGCCATGGTCCTCGGGCTCGGCGTCGCGGCTGGGATCGCCGCGTGCGAGGCGACGGAGGATCGCGACAACGCCGATGGACCCGACGGCGACACGGACGGTGACACGGACGGTGACACGGACAGTGACGCGGACAGCGACGCGGACAGCGACACGGACACGAACAACCCGTCCGGCGGGTGCACCAAGGTCGACCTGCTCTTCGTCGTGGACGACTCGGGCAGCATGTCCGAGGAGCAGAGCAACCTCGGCAACAACTTCCCCGAGTTCATCGGCGTGCTCGAGGAGTACCTGACACCGAACAACACACAGGTCGAGTACCGGGTGGGCGTGACAACCACCGGTGTGACCCGCAGCTTCACGCAGACCATTTTCTCGATGACCGTGCCGTCGAGCTCCAGCGGCCCGGACGGCGAGCTCCAGGGTCAGTCCTGCGGGCTGGGCGAGGACCTCTGGCTCGACGGGCCCGGCGGCGAGGCCAACGCCGAGATGTTCTCGTGCATGGCGGGCGTAGGGACCACGGGCTCGGGCACGGAGATGCCCTTCGCGGCCATGCACCAGGCCCTGCTCGAGAACCCGGACAACCCCCTGGGCGTGCCGGCCCAGTCAGCGCCCGGCGGGCCCAACGAGGGCTTCTACCGCAAGGGCGAGGGCTCGCTGCTGGTGATCGTGATCATCACGGACGAGGACGATTGCTCGATCCAGAACGGCGGCACCATGGTCTTGAACGCCCTCGAAGGTGCGGACTGCAGCGAGGAGACCAGCACCGGGCTGTACCAGGCCTCGGGCATGGTCGATTTCCTCGACGAGCTGACCGGGGGCGGCGACGGGCGCTACGTGGTGGTGGGCATCGCCGGCATGCCGCCGGGCGGGTGTGATCAGACCAACCTCGGCTCGGCCGTGGGCGCCAAGCGCGTCAAGGAGCTGATCGACCTGGTGGGGGGTTGGGGCGTGTTCGGCGACATCTGCGCCGGCGACCTGTCGACGAGCCTGTCTGAAGCCATGGACGTGATCCAGCTCGCCTGCGACGAGTTCCCGATCTACTAGCACAAGTCATTGACAGCGCGATCGAGGGGACGATAAACAGGGGACGGTACCGAATTGGGAGCATGGAGACAGCGCACGACCGATGACGACGTCGGCTCGCCGGGGGCGGCCGAGAAAGGAGCGGGTAACGATGAGTGACGAACTCCAGGGAACCGAGGGACCGGGGATGCCCGAGGCACCGGTGGGTGACGATGTACGGATTTCCAACACCGGCCAGCGCATCCGCGCGATCCTGGTCCTGTTGATTGCCCTCGGCGCGGGCGGCGCGGCGTTCTGGTGGTGGCAGGGCGAGAGCGCCAAGAAGGAGGCCTACCAGAAGGTGCTGGACGACCTGACGGGCGCCCACAACGCGGGCTGGGTCGCCTTCTGGAAGGAGACCAAGATCCCGGTCGAGGAGCTGAAGAACAACGAGGCCTTCGCCCTGCGGGTCAAGGAGATCATCGCCTCCACTCCGGTGGCCTGGGGCAAGCACGTGCAGGAAAAAGCGCTGCCCGTGCTGGAGGCGTCCCTCGAGAAATACTCCTCGATGACGGCTCCGGGAGAGATAGGCCCGTTGGCGGAGGACGTCGCCAAGGCGGCCAAGAACCTGCATGGCGCCTGGAAGGCATTCGCCGCCGAGATCGCCGGCTACGAGGAGTTCCTCGCGGCCAACAAGGCCCTCGAGCCGTCGGGCAACGCCTGGCTGGGCGCCCAGCAGGAGCCCGAGAACGACAAGTTCAAGGTCAAGGCGATCAACTACACCAAGTTTGCCCAGTGCATCCTCGCCGACTCCGCCGACATGGCCGCCATCGTTCCCCAGGATCTCGGCGGCAAGCTCGAGGACTCCTGCGCCACCGATCGGCCGGCCTGGTTCCGTCGCGTCAAGGCCGACTGCATGCCCAAGCTCAACGAGAAGTCCCCCAAGGCCGACGACGCGTACGCCAAGATCCTGGAAGCCTACGGCAAGGCCGAGATGCCCGACACCAAGTCCGTCTTCGGCATCCTCACCTGCCTCCGCGAGACCCGCGAGCTCGCCGAGGGCGAGCTGATCGAGAGCATCGCGTTGCCCTGGGCCGAGTACCTCAAGGCCAAGAACGCGCTGATCCAGGCGGTCAAGGAGAAGCAGAAGGGCTGAAGCGCCCGCCCGTTCCCGGGCCCGACGCAGACATGACACGCGGCAGACGCCAGCTGTTCGGCACGGACGGGATCCGAGGCCGGGCCAACCATCACCCCATCACCGGCGAGGTGGCCATGGCCCTCGGTCGGGCATTGACCCTTTCGCTGCGCCGCGCGGGCCGTCGCAGGCGCCCGCGGATCGTCGTGGGCAAGGATACCCGGCTATCGGGCTACATGCTCGAGACCGCCATCGCCTCCGGAATCTGCTCCCTGGGAGGCGAGGTACTGCTGGTGGGGCCGCTGCCCACGCCGGGAATCTCGTTCATCACCTCCTCGATGCGCGCCGACGCGGGAGTGGTGATCTCGGCTTCCCACAACCCGTTCCAGGACAATGGGATCAAACTCTTCGGCGCGGACGGCTTCAAGCTCCCCGACGAGGAGGAGGCTGCCATCGAGGAGCTGATCGCCGACACGGGGCTCCCCGGGCAGGCCAGCGCGGGCAGCGACATCGGCCAGGCAATGCGGATCGACGATGCCCTCGGGCGCTACATCGTCGCGCTGAAGAACACCTTCCCGCGGGAGCTGACCCTGGACGGCGTGCGCCTCGTGGTGGACTGCGCCAACGGCGCGGCCTATCGCGCCGCGCCGGCGGTCTTCCGCGAGTTGGGGGCCGAGGTCAAGGCGCTGGGCGTGTCCCCCAACGGGCGCAATATCAACCGCCGCTGCGGTTCGCTGCACCCCGAGGTCGCGGGCCGGGAGGTCGTGCGCGTCGGCGCCGACATCGGCATCTCGCTCGACGGCGATGCCGACCGCGTGATCCTGCTCGACGAGCGCGGCGACGCGGTGGACGGTGATGCGGTCATGGCCCTGGTAGCGGCGCGGATGCTGCGCCAGAAGGCGCTGGCCCGCAAGACCCTGGTCACCACCGTGATGAGCAACCTCGGGCTGGATCACGCCGTGAACGCCGCCGGCGGCAGGGTCGTGCGCACCGCCGTGGGCGACCGCTACGTCGTCGAGGAGATGCGCCGCGGTGGCTACAACTTCGGCGGCGAGCAGTCCGGGCACATGATCTTCCTCGACCACGCCACCACCGGCGACGGGATCCTCGCGGCGCTGCAGGTCCTGGCCGTGATGGTCCGCGAGCAGCGGCCGCTCAGCGATATCGTCTTGGGGATCATGGAGCGCGTGCCTCAGGTGCTGCGAAGCTTCGCGGTGCCCCGGCGCGAGCCCGTCGAGAAGCTCCCCCGGGCCCTGAAGGCGATCCGCGACGCCGAGCGGAAGCTGGGTGGCGAAGGCCGCGTGCTGGTGCGCTACTCCGGCACCGAGGCCAAGGCCCGCGTCCTGGTCGAGGGCCCGGACGAGCGAGCCATCGCCACCCTGGCCGATCGCATCCGCGACGCCCTGCTCGAATCCCTGGGAGAATAGTTCCGGTCTTTGAGTCAGGGTCGGCCCGGGTTCCCGCCCCGGGCGTGGTACCAGGCGACGCCGTTCGAGACGCGCGGCTCCACCAGGCCCGCGCCCAGCAGCCGCTCGAGGATCTTGGCCACCTCGTGCCGGTGCAGGCCCAGGGACGAGGCGATGTCCTCGCCGGTGCAGGGCCTTCGCAGCAACAACTCACGCACGTCCTTGTCGGTGTCGTCGAAGCCCCCCGGCCTGGACCTCGTGCCCCGGCTCCCGGAGAAGCGGCCGATGGGGTGCGCCCTCGGCCCGAAGGCCGCCATGGCCCGGGCCAGGATCTCCTGGTCGCAGGGCAGGGCGCCGCGCTCGGGCACCGGCGGCCGCACCGGCGTGTTGATGTCGATGCGATCGAAACGGATGCGGCCCAGGCACTTCGCGATGGCCGCGATGCTCTCATTGGAGTCGTTCACGCCGCTGACAAGCATGACCTCGAGGCGCACCTCGCCGGCGAAGGCGTGGGTCGATCGCTCCAGGCCCGAGAGCACCCGCTCGAATGTGATCTCCGGGTGGGGGGCGTTGATGCGGGCGAAGGTCGCGGCATCGCCCGCGTCCAGGGACGGTGCCAGGATGTCGACGCGCATCGCGGCGGGGGCTACGTCCTCGCGCCACAGCAGGGTGCCGTTGGTGATCAGCAGCAGCGGCACACCCGGCGCGCGGGCCTTGAGCCCGTCGATCAACTCGCCGAGGCCGGAATACAAGGTCGGCTCGCCGGAACCGGCCAGGGTGATCACGTCCAGGGGCGGATCGTCATCGAGCGCTTCGTTCACATCCGCGAGGATCTCGTCCACGGGATAGAACAGCTCCGGTTCGGCGGTCAGGCCGGTGGTCGGGCCGATCTGGCAATAGATGCAGTCGAGGGTGCAGGTCTTGTGGGGCACCACGTCGACGCCGAGCGAGAGGCCGAAACGTCGCGAGGGCACCGGTCCGTAGACTCTCATGGCCGCTTCATACCCCCGGAACGCGGATCTGGCCAGTGTCGTCCAAACTGTTTATATTCCGCTTCGCCGACCGCCCGGATCGGCGGTGCGGCGAAACCACGAACGAAAGAGGAACAGCATGAAAACGATGATCACGGTATCGGTGGTGGCCGCTCTCGCCCTGCTGGGGGCCTGCGGCCCGAAGGACGACGGCGCCAAGGACGAGGCCGGCAAGGCCGAAGCGGCGAAGACGGAGACCGTCGCCCCGGACAAGGCGCCCGGCAAGGCCGAGCCCAAGGTCAACGTGGGGACCCAGGGGCCCAGGCTCGTGCCCCTCGGCAGGGAGAAGCTCTCCGCGTCGCACATTCTGCTGATGCACCAGGGCTCCGAGCGCAAGCCGCCCGAGGTCACGCGGACCAAGGAGGAGGCCCTGGCCCTGGCGAAGGACCTGGCCGAGAAAATCAAGGGTGGTGCGGACTTTGCGACCCTGGCCCGGGAGCACTCGGACTGTCCCTCGGGCAAGGAGAAAGGCGGGGATCTGGGCGTGTTCCCTGCAAACCGGATGGTGCCGGAGTTCAGCCGGGCCGTACTGGCGATGGAACCGGGCCAGGTCTCGGAGCCGGTGGAGTCGCCCTTCGGCTACCACATCATCAAACGCCAGGTCGTCGACGAGGTCCACGCCCGCCACATCCTGGTGATGCACGCCGAGTCCAAGCGCAAGCCCCCGGAGATCACCCGCACGAAGGACGAGGCGAGGAAGCTGATCGAGGACATCGAGAAGAAGCTGAAGGGCGGGGCCGACTTCGCCGAGCTGGCCAAGGAGTTCTCGGACTGCCCCTCGGGCAAGCGCGGTGGCGGGGATCTCGGCTCCTTCGGCCGCGGCCGGATGGCGGGGCCCTTCGAGGAAGCTGCCTGGGCCCTCGGTCCCAACGACGTCTCGGGCATCGTCGAGACCGACTTCGGCTTCCACATCATCCAGCGGCTGCCGAGTACCCCATGATGCCGTGGACGATCAACGATCCCGTGGCTGGACAGCCAGAAACGATTAAGGGTTGGTGGCATGGTCACAAGTGCGGCGATTTCGACAAGGTCGAAGTCACGGCACGCGCGAAGTAGGCTTGGCGCGGTCAGAAAGCTGCGACCAGCAAAGTAGCTTGACTCCATGAGACTGGTTGATACATCCTGGTTCTACCCGGTCCGCGAGGGCCGGCGTTTCAAACCTCCCCGCTGTCACCTCTGGTGACGGCGG
The DNA here is from genome assembly GCA_964476305.1 of uncultured Myxococcales bacterium. Lineage (GTDB taxonomy): Bacteria > Myxococcota_A > Polyangia > JAAYKL01 > JAAYKL01 > CAYZAI01. The sequence goes on along the minus strand of CAYZAI010000145.1, from coordinate 2,935 downwards.
GTTTTTTTCATGAATGAATTGAACCGGGTCACCTGCTTCATCGACGGCTCGAACCTGTTCGGCCACATGGAACGGGCGTTCGGTTCGGGAAAAATCCGGCTGGCCGATTTGTGCCATCGGCTAACGGGTCCCGAGCGGAAGTTTTCCGAGTGGCGCTACTACGCCGCTCCGGTACCGCAGGGCAACACTCCGGAAGAGAAGCAGCGATACGCCGGGCAGCAGCGGTTTTTCGCGTTCGTCCAGCGCCACCGCAAGGGAATTCTGCGACTCGGCCGGTTCCAACGGGACAACGAAGGGAACCTCCACGAGAAGGGTGTCGATGTGCTCCTGGCCGTGGATTTGGTACGGCTGGGAGCCGAGGACAGGTACGACACGGCAGTGATCCTGTCCGGGGACGCTGATCTCGTGCCCGCTGTCGAGGCAGTGCGACTGCTCTATCGCAGGCGCGTCGAAGTGGCTCTGCCCGATGTCGAAGCCTATCATTTGCGCCATGCCGCAGATGCCTTCCAGGAGATCACATCGACCTTGTTCGGAGAGCTGAGAATCGGGTAGCTCGGCTGTGATGCGCCGCCAAACTATCGGTCTCGGCCGCGAGATCTATCCCCTCACCCGGCGATGAAGGCCAGGGAGGCGCCGCAGGTGCCGCCCGAGGCGCGGTGCGAGTAGAGATCTTCCCGGTTGCAGGCGGTGCAGGCGCCGATCCGCTCGATGTTCCGCGTCGTGAGGCCCGCGCCGATCAGCGAGACCTCGACCGCGTTGCCGAGATCCAGCAGGTGCTTGCCCGGCCGACCCGGGATCGGTTCGGCGGACTCGGGGAAGCGCCGGGCCACCTCCTCGCCGACCTCGTAGCACGCGGCGCAGATGCAGGGCCCGACGGCAGCCAGCAGCCTCCCTGGCTCGGCGCCGCGCGAGGCCATCGACCGGACCGCGTTGCGGATCACACCCTTCGCCGCGCCGCGCCAGCCGGCGTGGACCGCGGCCACGAGGCGCGTCTCCGGATCCGCCAGAAGAACCGGCGCGCAGTCCGCTGTGATCACCGCGGCGATCGCGACGCCGGGCGGGGCGATCACGGCGTCCGCCTCCAATCCGGGACGGGCCACCCAGCCGTCCGGCCCGGCGGCCAGGATCTCCTCCGCACCCCGCACCTCGGCGCCGTGGATCTGGCGCACCCGTGCCAGGGGCAGGTCGGTTCCCAGCCTGCCGCGCAGCCGGGCGTGGTTCTCGGCCACCCGCGCCGCGTCCGGCTCCCGGTCCCACGAGAAGTTGAGCGAGGCCAGCGGCCCCTCGGATACGCCACCGTGGCGCCTGCAGAATCCGTGGAGGTCGAAACCGGCGGTCTGGAGCAGGTCCGAGTGAAGAAAGCCGATCATGGGCGGCTCAGTGGCGGAACGCGCGCTGGCCGGTGAAGACCATCGCCACCTTCGGATCCGCCTCGTTGCACGCGCGAATCACCTCGGAGTCGCGGATCGACCCCCCGGGCTGCGCCACGGCGGTGATGCCCTGGCGGATGCCCACGTCCACGCCGTCGCGGAAGGGGAAGAACCCGTCCGAGATCATGCACGAGCCGGGCAGGCCGCCTCGGGCGGTGCGGGTCTCCTCGTCGATGGCGAGGATTTCAGCCGCCGGCTGCGCTTCCCTTTCGACATCCAGCTTCAGCACGTTGTACGGGATGCCGTGGCGCCGGAAGCACAAGAGATCCGCGTGCTTGGTGTAGGCCTTGTGCACCGCTATCTCGGCGCAGCCCACGCGATCCTGCTCGCCGGTGCCGATGGCCACGGTCACCCCGTCCCTGACGAACAGCACCGAATTCGAAGTCACGCCGAGTTCGACGTTCCAGCCGAAGATCAGGTCGTCGTACTCCGCGGCGGTGGGCCGGCGCTCGCAGGCCACGGCCTCCTCCTTCGCTTCCGCCGGCAGGAAGTCCCCGGGGGTTGCGATGCGACTCACCGCGGACTGTTGCACGATGATCCCGCCGTCCATCAGCGACTTGATCTCGAGGAAGCGCGCCTCTCGGTAGTCGCCGAGGCGCTCGATGCGCGGGATCTCGATGATGCGCAGGTTCTTGCCGGCCTTCAGCAACTCCACCGCGCCCTCCTCGTAAGCCGGGGCGGCGATGACCTCGATGAAGTTGCCGGCGGCGAAGGCCGCGGTCTCCCTGTCCACCGGACGATTCACGGCGACGCAACCGCCCATGGCCGCCAACCTGTCCGTCAGGTAGGCGCGCTCCACGGCCTCGCGGATCGTGCCGCCGAGGGCCACGCCCGAGGGGTTGTTGTGCTTCATCACCGCGGCCGCCGGTCGGTCCATCAGGTACTTGATGATGCCGAGCGCCGAGTCGATGTCCGTGAGGTTGATCTTGCCCGGGTGCTTGCCGGGCTGGAGCAGCATCCGCTCGTCGATGGCCGAGACCAGGCCGCGACCGGGCTCGATGTAGCGGCAGCCGCCGAGTTTCAGGTTGCCGCCCACGAGTTCGTACATTGCCGCTTCCTGGCCCGGGTTCTCGCCGTAGCGAAGGCCGCGTTCCACGGTGGCACCGTCCTCTTCAACGCGCCAGGTGCGCTTGCGGAGTTCGAGGGTCTGATCGCCCAGGGTGATGTGCATCCGCTCGGGAAAGTGCTCCTCGACGATGGTCTTGTAGGCCTGCTTGAGGTCTGTCACCTGTTCCTCCTCGTCACTTTCCCGCGCAAGGCGGCCGAGGGGCCTGGATAGGCCGGCGGCCAATGACTGTCAAGGCCCCGTACCCATTGACCATTTCACTCCAAATGTGTTTCACTGTGCGCAATTCGGAAGGCAGAATGAAGACGTCCATGCATCCAGGAGCTCTCGTCGCAGCTCTCGTCGTCACTCTGGTCGCCGGCCAGGTCGGGGCCGACGCGAAGTACGCGGGACGGTGGAAGCGCACGAGCCTGCGGCTGACGGTCAAGGTGGAGAGCTG
>CAYZAI010000144.1:0-11209 GCA_964476305.1 uncultured Myxococcales bacterium | reverse complement strand
CCTCCTGGCAAGCCCGCCAAGAAGAAACGTAGGTTCCCCAAACTGCCGTGGCAGAAATGACCCCCCGGAACAGTGCCGAGAAAGGTGTTGACCCCGGGGGGTTCTTATCCCAAAATGACTCCTCGGTTTTCGACAACAAATGATGAAGAGCGAAACACGATGACCGTCACGGCGGGCATTGTCTGCGGAAAATGCGATAGACTCAATCCGGTGGACAGCTCTCGATGCGCCGACTGCGGCAACGGGCTGTCACTTTTCGGCGGGAGTGGGAAACGCGAAGTTGAGGCCGCCGAAACGGCCGAGGAAACGACGGGTTCCGAGAAGTCGAGGACAGTGAACGAGCCGCCCGAGGCGGCCACACAAGGAACAGAGGGAGAGCCCATGGAGCAGGCACGTCATTACATCTGCAAGTCGTGCTACAGCCCGGTCCCCAGCGGCCACAAGTTCTGCGGCAAGTGCGGAACCCCGGTACCGGAAGAGGCGATGCACCCCGCCGATCCGAATTACTTCGGGGATCTCCAGGCGCCGGGCAAGGCCAAGCTGATCCTCATCAAGGGCGAGGGGATGGACGGAATCTCGTACCATCTTAACTCGGCCGAGCACATCGCCGGACGCAAGGACGGACCGATCCTGTTCACCGAGGACAAGTGGCTGTCGCCCAAGCACGCCAATTTCCTCTACCAAGACGGACAGTTGGTCGTGCGCGACGAGGAAAGCGTCAACGGTGTGTTCCTCGCGGTCCAAGGGGCTGTTCAGGTCAAGCCGGGCGCGGTGTTCATGGCCGGGGAGCAGGTCTTCCGGGTGGAGACCGTCGATCCGTTCGACGACGAGCCGGAACCGGACGGCACCTACTTCTTCGCCAGCCCGAGGGTCGAGGCGACCTTCCGCATCGTGCAGGTGCTCGAGGGTGGCGGCGATGGGATGGTCGTCTACGGGAAGGACGGCTCGGTGGTCGTCGGACGCGAGAATTGCGACATGAATTTTCCCAATGATCCCTACATGTCGGGAACACATCTCACGATCGAGGGCAAAGGCGGTACGATCGTGCTCACCGACACGAACAGCAAGAACGGCACCTACTTGCGCATCGACCGCGAGCAGGCGTTGAAACACGGGGACTACGTTTTCCTCGGCCGGCAACTCCTCCGTGTCGAGATCACGGCCTAGCACAGGAGGTCCAAAGTGATAGTCTGTTCGACTTGCGGCAAGGAAAACCAGGATCATTACAAATTCTGTCTCGGGTGCGGATCGGACCTCCCGCGTCCGGGAGGAGATGCCAAGCCGCTGGCCACGGCCACACCGCCCGCTGGTGTCGCGGCTGTCGGCGGCCCGGCGCCGGCTCCGGCTCCAGCCCCGGTCCTCGATCTGACCCCGGCCCCGGCGGCGCCCGCTCCGGAGCCCGCTCCGGCCCCGGCCTACCAGGAGGCGCCGGCTCCGGCTCCGGCCTACGAATCGGCGCCCGCTCCGGAGCCACAGCCCACCTCAGAGGCTTCGGCGAACCAGTGCGGCAACTGCGGGGCGATGATCATGCCTGGATTCGCCTTCTGCGGCGCGTGCGGAGCACCGGCACCCGGCGCTCAGCCGGTTTCCCGCCCCATCGGCGGCTTTGCCAAGGACTCTGCCCGCCTCGTGCTGATCCAGCCCGACGGCACCGAGGGCGGCACCGTGGAAGTGCCGACGTCCGAGGTGGCGGTCGGCCGCGACGCGGGCGGTTTCTTCTCCACGGACGCCTACCTTTCCCCCCGGCACGCGGTGCTGAAGGCCTCGGCCAAGACCGTGGTCGTGCGCGACGAAGGCAGCGTCAACGGTGTGCTGGTAAAGGTGAAACCGAACGAGCCCAAGGAGATCAAGTCCGGTGACATCTTCCGCATGGGACAGGAGCTGATCCTGTTCGAGGCCCTCGACCGCGGACGCGCCGCCACGGACGGTACCGAGAAGATGGGCTCGCCCATCGAGGGCTTGTGGGGCCGGCTTTCCCTGATCGTTGGCCGCGGGCGTATCGGCAACGCGTTCCCCATCGGCGGCGAGGGCGTGATCCTCGGCCGCGAGCGCGGCAACATCCTGTTTCCCGAGGACGGCTACGTCTCCGGCGTCCACGCCCGCGTCAACATGGACGGCAAGCAGTTCTTCCTCACGGATCTCGGCAGTTCGAACGGGACCTTCCACAAGATCACCGGACCCACCACGGTCCAGAGCGGCGACTTCCTGCTGATGGGCGCCCAGCTCTTCCGCATCGACGTCTAACGCGGGTTCAGTACCCTTCCGGGCGGGGGCCGACGAAGCGGACCTCGGGCTCCAGTTCCACGCCGAAGCGCTCGCGCACCAGCGAGGCCAGCCGCCGCGCCAGCTCCAGCACGTCCCGGGCCGTGGCCGATCCGCGGTTGACAATGATGTTGGCGTGGCGCTCGAACACCGCGGCGTCGCCCACGGACATCCGCTTGGCGCCCACCCGGTCGAGCAGCTTTCCGACGGCGCGGCGTCGCCCGCCCGGTTCGTCGGGGGGCAGGTTCTTGAAATAGGATCCCGCGGTCCGCATCCCCTTCGGCGGATGTCGCTCGGCGCGTGACGCGAGATGGGCGCGGGCGATAGCCGCCGACTCTTCCGGATCGCCCGGCGCAAGATCGAAGACGGCCTCGGCCACAGCGAAACCCTCGGCGGCGACGGACGAGAACCTGTAGTCGAAGGCGAAGCGGACCGGATCGGGGACGGATACGACGGCTCCGTCCCGGGTCACGACGGTAGCGCGGCTCAGTTGGTCGCCGAAGCAGGAGCCGAAGCAGCCCGCGTTTCCGGCGATCGCACCGCCGACCGTGCCGGGAAGCCCGGCGGCGAACTCGAGCCCGGCCAGGCCGGCGGCGATGGCGCGCTCGACCAGTTCGGCTGCGGGGACGCCGGCGCCGACGCTGATCGTTCTGGCATCGCGGTCGATGGCGATCTCAAGGAGGTCGAGCCTGAGCGCAAGGCCAGGGAAGCCGTCGTCGCTCACCAGCAGGTTGGTCCCCGAGCCCAGCAGCAGGATCTCGACTCCCGCGTCGGCCGCCGCTCCCAAGGCCGCAGAGAGCTCGTTCGTGGATCCCACGGCGGCAAAAAGGGCGGCCGGGCCGCCGATGCCGAAAGACGTGTGCAGGGACAGCGGCTCGTCCGGCCGCGGATCGAGACCCGATTCCGCGAGGACCGACGCGAGGTGTGCGATAGGCGTCAATTCATCTCGTCCAGGCAGGACACGAGCTCGTCGTGGCATTCCACCAGGGCGCACAGCAGCATGTCGGTCAGCTCGCCGCCCATGCAGCCCCCCTGGAAAAGGCACAATCCCAGATCCCACATCTCACCGTAGGCCTCGGACGATGTGTGGGCGGCGCACGCGAGAAGCGTGCTCCAGGTGCTCTCACCGCCGCTCGCCAGGCACATGAACGCGTCGGGACACTCCATCGGATCCTCGGGCCAGGTATCCGTGTCCGTGTCGGTATCCGCGTCCGTATCCGCGTCTGTGTCAGTATCGGCATCTGCGTCGGCGTCCGCGTCGCTATCGAGATCGGCGTCGCTGTCGCTGTCCGAGTCTGCGTCGGCATCCGCATCGATGTCGGCATCAGATCCCGGGTCCGGGCACTCGGGGTCGGCGGTCGAGTTGTCCAAGCCGGGATCCGTCGTCAGCCAGGAGTCTGGGGCTCTGTCGCAGGAGGTGAGCAGCGCGAGAGTCAGAGTCGCCAGCAGTCGAGTGCTCGTTACGATCGTCATCGGAACCCTCCATTCAGAAAGATGCGCAATTCTCGCACATCTGGGCGTTTCAAGGGCAGAAGACCCGCTCCACCGCGACACCCGCCGGGAATTCCTGGTGCCAGGCGCTGGCGGGAAGCTGGGCGTTGACCTCGACGCCGTCATCATCGTAGCGCAGCAGCACGTCAGCCTGCTCGCGTGGCACGACCACACGGATCTCGTGGGGCACGTGTGCATCGCCCACTTGTCGCCAGCGATCGCAGCGAAAGTCGAAGATCTCGTCGCCATCGCAAACCATCCGCGAACGGCGGAGCGCCAGCGATCCCGGATCCGGATCAATGTCGAGAACCTGTTCGCAAGAGCCGTCGCGGACGGTCACCCGGTACCGCCCCTCGTCGAGCCATTGGATCTCGCGCGTTCCCGGAATGATCGGCACGTCGCCGATCAGCATTCTTACCGCGTCCTCCGGTGGCAGTGGCACCTGTATCATCCGGGCGATGTTGCAGGGCTCGGCCGGTCCGACGAGGAAGCGCCCCTCTCGCTGATCGGCGAGGGCGAAATCATCGCCGTCCACGGTCAGCGCGCTGAGGGTGCTGCCGAAAGGCGAGACGACTTCGAACCTCAGCCGCCTGGGAAGTTCGAGAAAGACGAACGCCCGACCCTGCACGCGGTGCTCGTCGCCGAAGTGGTCGACCCGCCCGGTGGCACGGAGCGTGCGCACCCGTCCCCGCAGACTGGCCATCTCGTCGAGGAGATCGGGAGCCGAGCGGAAGCCCCCATCGGGAAAAGGTACCGGGCCACATGCGGCGATGGTGGTCGCAAGAAGCAACGGGCCCGGCAGGAACCGGCCCATTCAGACGTCCCGTCGGTCGTCGAAGGCGCGACCGAGAGTCACACTGTCCGCGTACTCGAGCTCACCGCCGTGGGGTACCCCGGTCGCGATGCGCGTTACTTTCACCGCGATTCCGGACAAGGTCTCTCGAACCAGCAAGGCGGTGGCTTCGCCCTCCACCGAAGGACGAGTGGCGATCACGACCTCCTCGATACCGTTGCTCTCGACCCGTGACCGTAGGCTCGCGAGGTTGAGATCGTCGGGTCCCTTGCCGTCGATGGGAGAAAGCAGCCCGTGCAGCACGTGGAACCTCCCGCGGAAGGCCGAGGACTCTTCCACCGCCCAGAGGTCGGGCACGCCAGCTACGACGCAGATGGCCCGATCGTCGCGACCATGTGCGGTGCAGATCGAGCAGGGGTCGACATCGTCGAGGTTGCCGCAGACGCTGCAGACGGTCACCCGCTGGTGCAGCGAGGCGATGTTCTCCCCGAGTCTTCGGGCGTACTCCTCGGGTGCATCGATTAGGTGGAAGGCGAGGCGGGTGGCCGTCCGTTTCCCGACTCCGGGGAGCCGTGAGAGGAGCGCGGACAGCTCGTGAATCGCTGTTGCCATCCGCGGCTAGAACATCCCCGGGATGCGCAGGCCGCCGGTGGCTTCCTCGGTGGCGGCCTCGATCCGCTCGTCTGCGAGTCTGATCGCGGCGTTGATCGCCGAGATGACCACGTCCGTGAGCGTCTCGATCTCAGCGGGATCGACCAGCGACTGGTCGATTTCGACGCCGGTCACTTCCTTTGCGCCGTTGATGGTTATCTTGACCTTGCCGCCGGCCGCCTCCGCCGTCCAGGACTGGTCCTTGATATCGGCCTTCGCCTTTTCCAGCTTGGTCTGGATGCGGTGGGCCTGTTTCATCAGCTCCGAGATGCCGCCACGGAAAGCCATCTGCTTGCCCTTCGCCATGTCATCTGCTCCTTGCCCGGGTTTCTCACCCGCCGCGTGACTAGTTGCGATCGGTGTCGCTCGCGAGCCGCACGGTCGTGATGCGCCCGGCAAGCTCCGTCACTGCTCCCTGGACCAGGGGATGCCGCCGCGCCTCCTCCTGGGCCGCGCGCTCGGCGTCCTGCCGCGCAAGGCGGGCACGGGCCTGGGTCGACATACCGCCGAGGTCCGCGATTTCGATCTCAAGGCGCAACGGGCGGCCGAGGAGGCCGGCCAGAAAGTCGACGATCTCCCGCTGGCGGCCGGTATCCATGGCTACCGATGCGGCGAAACCGTCGGTGGTGTCGTAGCGCAGCCGCAGCACTCCGTCGTCCGCCAGCTCCGGTAGCGCTCTCTCGACGACCGAGGCCATCGCCGGGTTCTCGCGAGCGAACGCCTCGAGGGCCTGGTCGAGGCCCAGCGGCGCGGGAGGGTTCGCCGCCGGGGCGCTCTGGACCGAACCGGTCGGCCCGGAGCCCGTGACCGGCCGCGGTGAGATCACCACGGGGTGGGAGGGCGGCTGCTGGCTTCCCCCACCGATCCCGCCCGAGGACAGGGCTTCGAGACGCGCGACAAGCTCCGTCGCCGGCAGCAGCGGTTCCAGCGCCGCCAGCCGGGCCAGGCCGGCCTCAATAATAAAACGCGGGTGGCCGGAGCGCGCGATCTCCTCATGTGTTTCGGAGTAGTGCTTGAACAGCCGATGCACTGCCGCGCTGGTGGTCGACGAAGCCTGCCTGGAAAGATCTTCCACCTCGTCGTCGGGAAGGTCCAGAATCCCCCGCTCCCCGTGGCAGACGGCGGATACCACCAGGTTCCGCAGGTGCTCCAGCAGGCCGCGTGAGAAAGTCGCGATGTCGAAACCCTGGCGATCGACGTCGGCGACGATCTCCAGACAGCGGCGGGCGTCGCCGGCGATCAGCGCCGCAGACAGATCGTAGTAGACGCGGCGGGAAACCACACCGAGCAGTTCGGCGACCCCGTCGGCGGTCAGGCCATCCATCGCGGCGGCCAGCACCTGATCGAGGACCGACAGCGCATCGCGCATCGAGCCCTCGGCTTCGCGTCCTATGATCGCCAGCGCTCCCTCCTCGAAGGGGATGGCCTCGCTCGACAGTATCGCCCGGAGCCGCTCGAGAATCGCCGTTGTCGGGATCCGACGGAAGTCGTAGCGCTGACAGCGCGAGAGGATCGTCGAGGGGATTTTGTGGGGCTCTGTCGTGGCGAAGATGAACTTGACGTGCGGTGGTGGCTCTTCGAGGGTCTTGAGCAGCGCGTTGAAAGCGCTGATCGACAGCATGTGCACTTCGTCTATGATGTAGAGCTTGAACCGCCCGAGACTCGGTCGATAGGGAACCGTCTCTCGCAGGTTGCGGATATCGTCCACCGAGTTGTTCGAGGCGCCGTCAATCTCGATGACGTCAACTGCGGTGCCCGCGGTCACGGCGCGGCAGGAGGCGCAAATACCGCAGGGATCGACGGTTGGCCCCTGCTCGCAGTTGAGCGCCTTGGCCAGGATCCGAGCGAGGGAGGTCTTTCCCACTCCCCGCACGCCCGAGAACAGGAAAGCGTGGGCCACTCGATCCATGCGGATGGCGTTGGCCAGCGTGCGCGTCACATGAGCCTGGCCGACAACGTCCTCGAACCGCTGGGGCCGCCACTTCCGTGCCAGGACGAGGTAAGACATGGTTAGGCTTCGATCACCAGGCCCTCGCGGGCCGCTTCGGTGGACGGAAACAGCTCCCGGCAGCGGCGCTCCATCTCGGCTACCACCCCGTCGTCATGGGCAGGGTCGTGGTGGAACAGCACGAGGCGCTTGGCACCGGCGAGCTTGGCGAGTCGAGCACCCTCAGCGAAAGTCGAATGACCCCAGCCGCGTTTGCCCGGGCGTCCATCCCCGGGGGAGTATTCCTCGGGCAGGTATTGGGCGTCGTAAATCAGCAACTCGGCTCCCGCCGCGAGCTCGAGCACGTGTTCGTCGGGTTGATCTCGGTGCTCCGTGTCGGTGCAGTAGGCGATGGCTCGGCCGTCGTGCTCGATCCGGTAGCCGTAGACCCCGTCCGGGTGGTTGAGCATCAGTCCGCGGACCGTGACTCCTCCCCCGATGTCGACGTGCTGGCCGTCGTCGAACTGGTGGAAGGCAATCGTCGCCGCCATCTGGTCGAGGGTCACCGGGAAGTTGGGGAAGTTCATCTGCCCGGCCAGGGTTTCGGAGAGCGTGCTGGACAGGTTCCTGCCCCCGAGAATCTCGAAGTGGAACCCCGGAACGAAGGCCGGGGCGAAGAACGGGAAGCCCTGGATGTGATCCCAGTGGACGTGGCTGAAGAACAGGGAAGCGGTGCGGGGCGGCTGCCCGAGGAGCTGCTGGCCGAGCAACCTCAGGCCCGTGCCTCCGTCGAGTATGATCAGCCGGTCGCTGATCCTGACCTCAACGCAACTGGTGTTCCCGCCAACCTCGACAGTCGAGGGACCGGGCGTCGGGATCGAACCACGCACCCCCCAGAACCGTACCAGGAACATCGCTGGATTCGCCGTGTCGATGGGCTGCTCCGATGGATCTCACTCCGCCTGGAAGGCCGGGCGGGTCGCGCGGGGAAATCAGATGTCGTCGATGCTCCCACCAGTCGCCGGAGCGGCGGCCGCAGCCTCGGCCGCCTTGGCCCCCTCTGCTTTGAGTTGTTCCACGGTCTCGGTCGGCGCGAGCACGTTGATGATCCACAGCGCAATGACGGTCACCGCCGTGCCGATCAGGATCGCCATCGGCTGCTTCTTGGGGGTGATGGCCGAAAGCGCCTCGAAGTGCGTGAGCTCGCCGCCATCGGAAGCCTGCTGCTGGTCGCTCATGGGATCCTCCTTGCGCGCCGTTCCGTTTCGGTCGGTCATCATACTGAAGCCGCTCACATCAAGTCAAGCCGTACGGGATGCGTTTTTTATCGGCTACCGATTACACTGGCGCCACTTGGGAGGTGTCCCGAATTGACTCCGGGCATTCCCGGAGTGGAGCTTCCCTCTCCACTGAAAAAGACTTTCCGCGCGCATAGACGTTTGCAATTTCGTCTTCAGATATGCGCGCTAATTCACTTGACTTTTCAGCCCAAGAAAAATAACATACCCGCCACGATATCATCCAAATTATTTGAATCATTATTGAATTTGGCGAAGAAGACAACCGGACCGAGCTGTCGGAGAACCGCACCGGAAGGCCCCGAGGGGCCTAACAAGGGGATGGTCATGGCAAACAAGGGTTTCTGGGCCTGCACCACGATGATCGTCGCGCTCGCGATCACCTTCAGCCAGACGGCTGGCGCACAGGACATGGTATTTACCACCGCGGACGTGGGAGAGGTCGCCGCGCCACCACCGCCCCCCTCCGGGCCACCCAGCGAGGCACTGGCGAATGCGCTTCGACTCTATCAGCAGGAGCACTACGCCCAGGCCACGGTCCAGTTCCAGCGGATCGTCCAGGGCGAGACCGGCGACCAACCGGCAAACGTCCAGAAGGCGCAGTTCTTCCTGGGCAAGTGCTTCTACCACCTGGGGTTCTACCAGGCGGCCCTCGGTGTGTTCGAGGAGATCGCGATGATGTCCACCGGACACCTCTACTTCCAGACCACCCTGCAGTGGCTGGCCCAGCTCAGCCGCGAGCTCCCGGAGCCGGCGGGCATCATCGGTCTGGTGGGACGCTACGGCGATTCCATCGCCGTGCTTCAAGAGTTCAACAAGAAGGAAACCAAGGACCTCTATAACGAGCTTCTGTACCTGATGGGCCGCTACTGGTACCAGATGGGCGAGTTCGGCAAGGCCCGCGATTTCTTCCTCGAGATTGAGCGCAGCCACAACCTATACGTAAGTGGTGTGTTCTTCACCGGCATCACCTACGTTCGCGAGCGACAGGCAGCCCCGGCTTCCAAGGCCTTTCTGTCCATCGTCGACAAGTTCGGCGACATCCTGTTCCGCTCTGACGAGGAAGAGCGCTTCCTCAACCTCGCCTGGCTCTCCCTGGCCCGTATTTTCTACTCCACGAAGCACTGGGACAGCGCCATCGAGGCCTGGAACCGCATCCCGCAATCCTCCGAGTACTACCTCGACGCGCTGTTCGAGGAGTCCTGGGCGTACTTCCAGACCGACCAGTACGACAGGGCGCTGGGCAACATCCACACCATCAACTCGCCGTACTTCGACGAGAGTTTCTACCCCGAGGCGCTGATTCTCAAGGCCGTGATCTTTTTCGATCTGTGCGAGTACGACGACGCCAACCGAACCGTGGCCGAGTTCACTCGCAGGTACGAGCCAATCCAGGCCGAGCTGCAGGCCGCCCTGGCCCAGTTCCAGGACAACCAGCAGTTCTTCGACTTCCTGCGCAAGCTGCGTGACTTCTTGAAGGAAGGCGGCAGCTCCACCGATCTCTCGACCTCGGCCTCGGTATCGATTGGCAGCGGCGGCATCCAGGGCCAGGCGGGCGGCGGACAGCCCGGGACCGTGATGGGCTTCTCGCCCGAGATCATCAACGTCATCGCAGGCGCCCTCGACGATCGTACGCTGCTGCGCAACCTCGAGTACATCGAGTTGCTCGAAGCCGAGGAGCAGAAGCTTCAGAAGATGCCGCCGATGTTCGTGAACTCCGCCGCGGGCATCCGCGTGCTTCAGGACATCAACACTGCCAAGGCGGTCGCCGTAGACAACACCGGCAACCTCGCCCGCTCACGCTACGAACGGCTGCTCGGCGAGATCCAGGACTACCTCAACCAGACCACTCGAATCGAGATTGAAATTTTGAAGGCCCTGCGCGGCGAGCTCGATATCGAGATCCAGACCGAGGCCGAGCTCAGCGGTCCGGCGATCCAGGAAGTGAAAATCTCGAGCGATGCCGAGCACGTGATCTGGCCGTTCGTCGGTGAGTACTGGCGTGACGAGCTGGGCTACTACAGACAGCCGGTTGCGAGCCGGTGCGGGAGGTAGGTGAGCATGACGCGCAACTTCCGATTGGTTCTGGCTGCGACCGTCGGCCCGCTGGCTGCCGCGTTGGCGTTCTCGCCCGTGGCAGAGGGCGCCCCGACGACGACACCTGCGGGCGAGGAACAGTGCGTCCCCCAGAGCGTGGTGGACAAGGTGACGACCTGCCCGGGTGGCTTCAAGATGGGCGAGTTCAAGGGTGGTGCGGCCAAGGTGGGTACCAGCACCGCTGAGAAGGAGGTCAAGAAGAAGACCGAGGTCAAAGGACCAAGCCTCGATCGCGCCATGGTGAGGGAGATCACCGAATCCGCATTCAAGCGCAAGCGCGAGAAAAAGAAGATAGATATTCTGCTGAAAGAAATCGATCTCATCAAGAAGCTGGCCAAGCAGACGCCGAACGACAACCCTGAGAAAGGCGAGATCCTCAAGCGGTTGGCCGACGCGACGCGACACGAGGCGACCACTCTCCACCGGCTCCTCGAGTTCGAGCCGAGAACTGGCCGTTTCCTGCGCGACGACGCAAGGCCCGTGGACGCCGACCTCGTCATCGTCGACGAGGCTTCGATGGTCGATATTGGGCTCGGTGCGGCTCTGTTGACAGCCCTGAAGACTACGACGCGACTGGTGATCGTCGGTGACGCTGACCAACTGCCGTCCGTGGGCCCCGGCGCCTTCCTCCGCGACATCATCGACAGCAACGTGGTGCCGTGTGTCAGATTGCAGCAGATCTTTCGCCAG
>CAYZAI010000143.1:0-11269 GCA_964476305.1 uncultured Myxococcales bacterium | reverse complement strand
GAAGCGCGGACGCTGTCTCAGGCAGTACTAGCGTCCGCCTGCGCGGCGACGATGCGATCCATTCGGCTCTCGGCCCGGAAAGCCGGGACGGTCGAGGCTTCTTCCCCCGCTCCTCCCGGCTTTCCGTGTGGTGAGCGGAGGGCTCAGTCTGCCCGCGACGGTCGCATCGCTCGAATCCTCCGAAATGCTCCGTCGGCCGGGCCCTGACGGGCCTCACCCCGCTTCGCCGCGTACAGGTGTCGGTCGGCGCGCCGCACGAATGCCTCGGCGCACTCCGTGCCCTCGAGGGCGACAGCGCCCACGCAGAAGGTCACGCCGTGCTCCGAGAGGCAGCGGGCCGCCGCGGCAGGGCCGCGACCACGCTCCAGAGCCGCCAGGGACTGTGTGGGATTGGCGCCCGTGAACAGGACGGCGAACTCGTCGCCACCGATGCGAAAGCACTCGTCGACGTGCTCGCGAACGGCTTGCCTGAGGAATTCGGCGGTCGCGACCAGAACCCGATCGCCCTCCGCATGACCGAACGTGTCGTTGATCTTCTTGAACCTGTCGACGTCCAGGTAGGCAAGAGTGAGCGGAACACCGAATCGCCGCGCCCGAGCCATCTGCGCGCCGAGCTCGCGTCGGAACCGTCGGCGGTTGCCCAGGCCCGTCAGGTCGTCGGTCTGCGAGAGCGCCTCGTACTGTGAAGCCTTCCGATACAGGAGCGCGACGCACAATCCCACGATGACCGCCAGCGTGACCTCGCTCACCAGATTCCGAGGGGATTTTGGCAATCTCCCCTCCTCGATCCACTCGGTGACAAACGGTACGATGACGAGCACGTAGATCCATCGATGCAAGACCGTTCCCACGAAGCCTCTTTTCAGCTTCTCCCGCGAGGGGATGAGGAAGGCGTGCTGCTCGAAGGTCATGGTCTCCAACGTTTCGCTCTCCCGTGGGCAAGTTGCTCACCTTGAGAACGCACTCGCCGGGGCGTCTCGTGGGCGAAAACACACGCATTTTCACTTCTATTCCCGAGGGCCTCCCCCGCGATCCCGGGTCCCTCGGGCAGCCCCAGACCGGCTACTTGGGTGAATGGATCAGAACGGAATCAATGAGGAAAACGGGACGGGCGCGGGGCGGCGGACGAGCCGGGCCTTCTCGTGTTGTTGACTTGCCCCCCGCTCTGATAGACCTTCTCGATCATGAACGGATTTTCTTACAAAAGATCCCTTCCGGGAGCTTCGACTGGGAAAGGCCGGTGGCATCACCAGTCCACGCGCCCTAGCCCGGACACGGCCGCGCGCCGCGTCCGCAAGCGATTCGAGGAGGCACCCGTGCCGAGACATCTGGCGATCCTGGCGCTTTCCGCGGCCCTCCCGCTGCTGTGGACGATCCCCGCGCGGGCCGACGAGGCGCGGGAGAAGTACGAACAGGGCCTCGCGACGTTCGACGCCGGCCAGTACATCGAGGCGGCGACCGCGTTCCGCGAGGCCTACGCGCTCAAGCCCTCGTGGAAGATCCTCTACAACCTGGGCCAGAGCGAGGCCGCGGCGAAGCGCTACGGGCTGGCGCTCGAGGCGTTCGAGGACTACCTGGCGGCCGCCGGCGACGAGCTGACCCCGGACCGCCGCGAGTCCGTGCTGGCCGAGGTCGAGCGCCTGCGGCGGATGGTCGGCTTCCTGGCGATCGAGGCTCCGGACGGCGTCGAGGTCTCCGTCGACGGGGTCGCGCGGGGCACGGCGCCCCTCTCCGGCGAGATCCCGGTGTCCATCGGTCCGGGCCACGAGGTGGTCGCCGCGCGCGACGGGGATGTGATCGCCTCGCGCACGGTCAAGGTGTTCGGCGGCAAGACGATCACCCTGGACTTCCGCGCCGGGAGATCGACAGAGCCCGGCGCGCCGCCGCCGGACGAGGCCCCCCGCCCGGCGGACACCGGCGCGGAGGAACCCGAGGCGGAAGGCATGGGAGGGCTGGAACTGGCCGGCTGGGTAACGCTCGGCGCCGGGGGAGCGATGCTGATCGCAGCGGTGGCGACGGGCTCCGCGGCCCTGTCCATCGACGGCGATCTGGACGCGGCCTGTGCGGGCGGCACCTGTTCGACGGATCGGCAGGGGGACATCGACCGGATGAAGGCGCTGGGCGTCGCGACCGACGTCCTGATCGGCGTGGGCGCGGCAGCGGCGGCCACCGGAGCGGCGCTCCTCATCTATTCGGCCTTCGGCCAGGAAGAGGCGACGGACGCGGCTCAGGAGACCGCCCTGACCCCGATTGTCGCGCCGGGGCTCGCCGGCGTGGCCCTGAGCGGGAGGTTCTGACATGGCACACCAGCGATCGATCATCGCCCTCGTCCTGCTCGGCGCCGCGATCGGGGGCTGTTCGGCGTTGCTCGGAGAGTACGACGTGGACGCGGGCGCTGACGCTGACACGGACACGGACACGGACACGGACGCTGACACGGACGCTGACACGGACACGGACGCCGATACTGACGCCGACACGGACACGGACGCCGATACTGACGCCGACACGGACACGGACGCCGACACCGACACCGACACCGACACCGATACCGACACGGACACGGACACGGACACGGACACCGACACCGACACGGACACCGATACGGACGCGGATACCGACTCCGACACCGACACGGATGCGGATACCGACAGCGACACGGACGCGGACACCGATCCCGTGATCGACGTGAGCTGCACCCAGGGCTTCATCGGGCCGACGATGCTCGGCGACGCGCTGGTCACGGCCCAGACGTTCGCCGAGGCCGACGACTTCTCCTCCAGCTGTGGCGGCGCGTCCTCCGGGGACGCCGCGTACTACTGGAAGGCGCCGTTCGCCGACTACTTCGCGTTCGACACCTCGGACGCGGACTACAACACCGTCCTCGCCCTCTACACCGCCTGCGGCGGCGCCGAGACGGCGTGCAGCCAGGACACCGGCGCCACGCTCGCCTCCCGGGTCGTGCGCAGGTTCGACGCCGGCGAGGAGGCGATCGTCGTCGTGGACGGCTGGTCGGGAGAGAGCGGCACGGCCCCGCTCGACATCGAGCGCGTGATGTGCCCCACCATCGACATCGGGAACCAGCCGATGCCCTACGCCAACTCCACCGTCGGCGCCGGCGACGACTCCTCCGGCGCCTGCGGCGGGAGCGGCCAGCCGGACAAGGCGTTCCACTGGGCCGCGCCCGAGAGCGGCCTGTACGGCTTCCACGTCAGCTCCGAGACCTTCACGCCGGCGATCTACGTGGAGGACGGCCCGGAGTGCGGCGGCGAGCTGCTGGGATGCAACGCCGCGACCGTCGGCCTGTACGGGGCGGAGGTGGTCCGCTACGTGGAGGCGGGGCAGCCGCTGACGATCATCGTGGACGGCGCGAGCGGCCAGGGCACCTTCAGCCTCGACATCAGCCTCGATACCGACGCCGCGTGCCCGGAGTCGGACTTCGTGGTCTCGGAAGCGAACTGCACCGGGGAGAACGGGGAGTGCTTCGCCGGCGCGACCCTGACGGACCGGCTGCTCGCCCCCACCTGCGCCCCGGCCATCTCTCTCGACGGCGTCTCGGCCCCCTACAGCAACCCGGACATGAGCTACCTCTGGAACGTCATGGGGATCGGCCCCCCCGGCCACGGCGCCAGCACCGCCCGCGTCGAAGCCGACGCCGCCTTCGTCGCGTACATCCTGGCCGACGACTGCGGGGGCCCGGAGCTCGAATGCGTCGTGGCGACGGACCAGGGCGGCACGTTCGTCGCGGAGATCGAGCGCGAGATGGCCACCACGGCCAAGTCGTACGTGCTCGTGGTGGCGGCCGCGGGGTGGGGCGGGCCGTCGAGCTTCCGCGTGCTCGTCGACTGGTGGGCGGTCATCTGACGACCGGCGGGCGGCCGGCGGGGCTCAGGGCAGGGTCGGCTCGGGCCGGTAGATCGGGCGATCCTCCTCGTACAGGAAGAGGTACGTGGCGTAGGAGGCGATCACGCGCTTGGTGTAGCCCCGGGTCTGCTGGTAGGGGATCTCCTCGACGAAAAGGTCGATGTCCTGGCCCGGGCGCTCGCCCAGCCAGCGGGCCACGGCCCCCTCGCCGGCGTTGTAGCCGGCCACCACCAGCGGCACCCGCCCGTCGAACTTCTTCCACAGGAACCCGAGGTAGGCCGCGCCGAGGCGGATGTTGGTCCCGGGATCGCGCAGGGACTTCTTCGTCACCTTGAGGTCGAGGCGCTTGCCCATGGCGCGGGCGGTGGGCAGGATCAGCTGCATCAGGCCCACGGCGTTGGCCCACGACTCGACCTTCGCGTTGAAGCCGCTCTCCTCGCGCATCACGGCCCAGATCAGGGCGAGGGGCACGCCGCTCTCCTCGGCCGCGGCCTCGACGAGGTCGCGGTAGGCGTCCGGGTAGGCCAGCGCCCAGTGGGCGAGGTCCGGGCCCGCCGGAAAACGCCGCCGCCAGTCCGCGGGGCCCGACACGGCCACGCCGCGCGCCTCGGTGTAGACGCCCATCCGCCGCAGCAGGGCGGCCACCACCAGGTGGACCTCGGCCGGCACCTGCGGATCGTCCACCAGGCGCCTCAGCTCCCGGCTCCCGCGGGTCGTGAGGCCGAGCCTGAGCAGATCCACGCCCTTGGCCAGGGGCGGGTGCTCGGCGAGCCAGGCCTCGTCGAAGCGCAACGCCACCGTGCCTCCCGGCGGAGCCAGGTGGGCGATCAGCGAGGCGGCGCGCTCTCCGTCGATCCCCGCCAGCCGGGAGTGGGCCAGCACCATGTAGAAGGAGAGCGGCGTGGTCGCGAGCACGTGCTCGAAGCGCCCGGCCGCGCTCTCCTCCTGGCCCATGAGCTGCTCGACCCGGCCCAGCCAGTAGCCCGCCCGGCCGGCGGCGTACCAGTCGTCCTCCACGGGGAACAGCTCGAAATACCGGGCGAGGGTCTCGCGGGCCGCTTCGAGATCCTCGCGTTCCAGGGCCTCGCGGGCGCCCGCCCAGAGCGCCTCCGCGCGCATGTCGCCGTCGGGATAGTCGTCCGGCAGCGAGCGGACGAGATCGTGGAACCGCTCGCGGTCGCCGAGGGCGAGGTGGCAGCGGGCGGCGCGCAGGCGCGCGTCGTCGGCATAGGAGTGGGTCGGGAAGTCACGCTCGAGGGTCTCGAACGTGGCGATGGCCTCGGGGAGGCGGTCCGCCGAGATCAGGGACTTCCCTCCCAGGTAGAGGGCCCGCACCCTGAGGTCGGGGTCCTGGCAGCCCTGCTCGGCCTCGGCGAACAGGTCCGCGGCCTGCTCGTGGCGGCGCTGCCTCGAGACCACCGTGGCCAGGTCGAGCCGGGCGCGGCACTCGAGGCGGCCACCCCGGCGGGCGAGCTTGATGACCCTCGGCAGGTCGCGCTCGGCCTTGGCGTTCTTCATGCGCCGTACGAGCTCGGCGGCATCGTCGTAGGCGGCGAGGGCCGCGGCGGTCTCGCGGGGCCGGTCCTGGGGCTGGCGGCCGAGCACCGCGAGCAGCGCGTCCTCCTGGCGCTCGGCGCGCCGGATGTGGCGATCCTCGGGTTCCTGGGCCCGCATCCGCTCGATGCGGTCGATGGCCTGCTCGGCGTGGGCGGACCGCTCCGGGTTGGCTTCGTCCAGCGCCAGCGCCGCCAGGCACTCCACCAGCCGGGATTCCGTGGCGCGGCCGTCCTCCGCCGTCGGCCAGCGGGAGAGGTGCCGCTCGAAGGCCAGGGCCGCCTCCGCGTTCCGGCCCAGCGCGGCCAGGGCCTCGGCCGCGATCCACGAGGACGCCTCGGCCTCTGACGCGCCTGCGGACACGCGACCGGCGAGGTCGAGGGCCTGTTCGGGGCGGTCGAGGGCGGCGGCGGCTCGCGCCGCGATCTCGAAGGCGAGGTCCGCGAGCACGGGCAGCTGCCCGGCCAGCTCGGGCATCTCGGAGAGGGCCCGGGAGTGATCCCCCAGACGCTGGGCCAGCAGCGCCGCCAGGAAGCGGGCGCGAGGCGTCAGCACGGGGTCCCGGACCTCGCGGGCGATCCCGTCGAACAGGCGCATGGCGTCCTCGATGCGGTCCTCGGCCAGGGCCCGGGCCGCCTCGCCGCCGAGGACGTCCTCGAAATACGGGCCGAGCTCGTCCACGGCCACCAGCACCGGCTCCGCGGCGATCTCGTGCTTCGACGGGAGGGCCGGGGCCCGCACATCGGCTGCCGGGCGCGACGAGCCGACCCCGCCGCAGCCGGCGAGGAGCGCGGCCCCGATCAGCGCGCCGGGGCCGGCGAAGCGGGTGGTGGGCCTCGTTCCCATCCGGGGAAGCCTAGCAGGCCCCGCGCCCCCCGGCCACTTTCCGGGGCGGCTACGGCGCCTTGCCGTCGCGCAGGTCCATGGCCTCGAGGGCGGCGAGCATGCCGACGACGCCGTGCTGGTTGTTGTCGATCCGGCAGTGGTTGTCCACGAGACCCATCCGGATCGCCCCGTCCACGTCCCAGCCCTTCGGCACGAAGAAGCTGTTGGCTTCGACGAACTGCTGCTCGATCAGGTGCCTGGCGCCGTCGATCAGGCCGTCGATGATCCGCGAGGGATCGGCGCCGATCAACCTCGCCGCCCGCAGCGATCCGCCGAGAGCCTCGCCCCGGGACGCGGCGCGGGTCGTGCGGGGCACGTCCGCCACCCGCCGGTACGCGCCGTAGTAGTCCGGGTAGCCGTATTCCTGGGACGGGTACTGCTCGACCACGCTGCCCAGGCCCATCAGCACCGAGAGCTCGGCGTACTCGTGCTCGCCGGTGGCCTCGGCCAGCTCGGCCAGGGCCTGCATGATCCAGTGGTCGCCGCTCCTCGGAAGGCCCAGGCGCAGGTTCGTGGCGAACAGCCGAAGCTGCCGGTCGCCGATGCGGCGCGCGCCCTCGAGCATCCGTTCGTCGCCAGACCGGCTGTAGCCGCGCACCAGGGCGAGCATCACCTCACCGGGGAAGTAGAGCGGCTCCTTCTTCACGCGCTCGTCGGTGAGCGCTTCGGAGTAGCCGCGGAAGACCTTGCCGCCGGCGTCGATCATCTTCAGCATGCAGGCGCCCATGCCGGCGATCCAGCGATCCGTGTCGAACCCGGCGATCCGCCTCTTCAGCACCGGGTCCGTCACCTCGCCGGCCGCGGGCATCTCGAACACGGCCAGGGCCGCCAGGGCGGTGTTCCCCGACGAGGTCTTGCCCCGATTGTCGAGGAAACAGATGTCCTCGGGCGAGCCGTCCTTCACCGGGCTGCCGAGGTTCTTCGCGATGTACTCCATCGAGCGGACCCCGGCCTCGAGGGCGCGCTCGCCGGCGGCGGCCAGCCCGGGCTCGGTGCGCCCGGCTCGGTTCGCGGCGAAAAGCCCGTAGACGCTGCCCGCGTGGCGGGGGAGGTTGTAGTCCTCGGTCTCCTCCAGGTAGGGTGGGAAGGTCTCGTAGTGAAAGCGGCCGTCGGGCTTGACCATCCGCGCCAGCCAGTCCGAGGCCCGGGCGGTGCGCTCCACCAGGAGCTCGCGGGTCAACTCGCCCTCGACCAGTTCGTTGGCGCGGAAGTAGGTGACCACCCGGCCGCCGGGCCGCTCCTCGCCGAAGCTGGTCACGCGGAACTTGCGGATGCCCAGTTTCCCGGGATCCAGTTCCAGTGGCTCGTCGAAGGCCTGCCTCCAGGTCCGGTTCAGCATCGAGCGCATCTTGGCCGGAGCCGACCTCACCCGCGGCGTGAACCAGCCCTCGGTGATCGGGTCGTCGGGCAGCATCACCGCGACACGGCCGTCGTCGGGCCGGACGAGCTCGAGGCCGTCCACGCCGGGCTCGATCTCGTAGGCCATGGCGAGAAGGGGCCCCAGCGGGTCGATCCTTTTCATGGCTCTGTCGGAATTCCTGAGCGGTTCGGCGAGGAGGTGGAAGATCGGACGCCAGGTCAGCCCCTTGGTCGGGCCGGGCACATCGATCTTGACGATGGTCGCGCTCTGCTCGGCGTGCCACTGTCGCGGGCGTTCCCTGTCCGAGCGCGCCTTCTGCGGGCGCTGGTCCGCGGCGGCGGCGGCGGCCTCGAGCACGTCGCGAAGAGCGTCCGCACCGTCGGCGGCCTGCCCCCGTGATCGGTAGCCGCTGGCCTCGTAGAGCGTGACGTGCACGCCTCGCGGGGCACGGGCCGCGAGCAGATCGGCGGACTCGCCACGGAGCTCTTCGTGCAGCCGGTTGAGGGCCGGCTCGCCGGAGACCTGCCTCAGCACGACCCGGCGCGCGGCGCGGATGGCCTGCTCCCGGGCCGCCGGCGACCACTCCGGGCCGTCGGGCGCGGCCACGAGCTCCTTGAGCAGCTCCTCGGTGGGATATCGCACCATCCCGGCGGAGAGCATCAGCCAGGCGAGGCTCGTGCCGATGGCGAGGAACAGGAAGCTGCTCGTCAGCGGGAAGCGCGCGAGCAGTGTCCGGCCGAAGCGCCGGCTCCACCCCTCGACCACCGCCAGCAGCGCCGCGGCGAGGGCGAACCCGAGGGTCGGACCGCCCGAGCGGAAGACGAAGCTCGCGGTGAGCAGCACGGCAATGACAGGCAGCAGCACCGCCACCGCGATCCGGCCAGCGAGGGGCTGATTCGCCCAGAGCAACCGCCGCGTTGCGATGAGCGCCGCGCCCACCGGGATCCCGCCGGCCGCGGCGATCCAGGGATCGATGAGCAGAAGCGGCGCGAGGCCGATCAGCCCGGCGGCGAAATCGCCGGCCAGGGAGGGGGTTCCGCGAGGCGTGTCCTTGTCCATCGCTTGCTCCTCGTCGTCAGGTGCGCCGGCGGCGCAGCACGCGTCTCAGGTGATCGAGGTCCTCGGCGCCGAACTCGCGGGTGACGAACAGGACCACGAGGTAGGTCGCCAGGACCAGCAGGCACTCGCCGAGGGTGAGCAGTCTGCCGCCGTGAGGCAGGAAGTGGCCCGCGACCGTCGCCGTCGCGGCCGCCGCCAGCACACGGGCCGCGCTCAACCACGGCCAGAACGTCCCGAAGCGTCGCCGCACGACCACCGCCGAGATCACGAGGCCGAGGCCCATGCCGATGGCCGTGCCCCCGGCCGCGGCCAGCAGCGGATCGCCCTCCGGGCCGGAGCAGACCAGGAACCCCACCACGCCGGCGCTCACGGCGGCCAGGGTCGCGAGCACCACCGCCATCGCGCGCCAGGGCAGGCCGGCGCCGTTGAGGATCGTGTTGCTCACGACCATCAGCCCGTAGGCGACGATCCCCAGCGAGAGAATCCGAAGCGCCGGGGCCGCTGGCGCGTACTCGGCGGGGAAGGCCAGGGCCAGGGCCTGCCCGGGCAGCGCGACGAACACCGTGGCCAGGCCGGCGCAGAGGATGGTCGCGAAGCGCATGGTGCGGCGCACGTACTGGCGGGTCACCGCGGCGTCGGCCTGGAACGTGACCCGCGAGATCATCGGAAAGGCGACGAAAGCGATGGCGAGCACCGCCTGGTAGGGGATGAAGGCCAACCCCTGGGCCGCGCCGTACTGTCCCGCGAGGGCCTTGCTCAGCTCGGAGGCGGCCTCGGCGCCGTCTCCCGCCGCCAGCGCCAGCCTCGACGTGATGCCCTTGAGCAGGAACAGGTCGAGGCTCAGCACCAGGTTGAGCACGAAGGTGTAGGCGATCAGCACTGCGGCGAAACCCAGGTAGCGCCGGGCGGGGAACGTCCCCTTCGCACCGAAGCCCGAGGCGAACCCGGCCGCCAGCGCGATGACGACCGAGGCGACGAGGAACCCGGCCACGGTGCCGAGCACCTCGAACCCGGCCGCGGCCAGGCCGATGATCAGCGCTATCTTCAGCGTGGAATAGACGATGTCGAACAGCGCCTGCCGGTGGAAGAGTCGCTGGCCGTTGAACGAGCCGATGAAGACCGCGTAGCACGAATAGGCGGCGATCACGCCGGCGGACAGGCGCATCAGGGCGGCGAGATCCGGCGAGCCCAGGCCGTCGGCCAGGAACCCGGCGAAGCCGATGTAGACGACCGCCAGCACGACTCCGAGGCTGCCCTGGACCTTCAGCGCCGCGCGACGGACCGCGCCCGGGTCGCTCGAGCCCTCGCTGGTGAACTTGGAGACCGCCTGGATCGTGCCTGTGATGATGCCGTTGTTGATGAACGACACGCCCATGAACACCAGCTTGTAGGCGCCGAAAAGGGCCTGACCGCGCTCCTCGTCGCCGCCCGCGGACCACTTGAAAATCCTGGGAAGCCCGAAGATCAGGATGAAGCCGGTGAGCAGGAACCAGATCTTGGCGACCGTGATGTAGATCACGCCGCGGCCGGCCGTGCGGACCAGGTCGGCGTCCTGTCTGGGCTCGCTCATCCGGGGGACCCTACGTGGAGGGGCGTGCCCGAGTCAAGAACGACCGTTCCTCGAGGCGCCTGTTTTCAGCGACGAATATCAGCTATCCTCGCGCTCATGGCACGTTTCAATGAAGAGGAGAAGATGATGACGAAAGAACTGGCCACCACGGCGTTGATCGCGATGTTGCTGGCCGCTGCCTGCGGCGACGGGTCGCCCGGGACGGGGGAGGGCGCCGACGCGGATACCGACTCGGACAGCGACGCGGACACGGACGCGGATGCGGACGCCGATACCGACGCGGACACGGACGCGGACAGCGATACCGGCCCGGCGTGCACTTCGTACGACTCGCAGGAGGAGGAGTACGCGCCGGTGCAGATCGTCGGCGCGAGCGTGCCGGCGGGCTCCGGGGACATCGCGTGGTCCCGGCCGGCGGACTATGTCTACCTCGCCGCGTTCAGCGGCACCGTGGGCCAGCCCGCCAGCCACGAGGGCGTGGACTACGTTCACAACCAGCAGGGCACGCCCCATGTGTACGTGTACGCCGCGGCGGATGGCGAGGTCGTCTACGTGCGCCTGGGCTGCCCCCAGAGCACGCTGTTCGGCTACAACAACCAGCTGCGGGAGTGCGGCGCGGGCTGGGGCAACCACGTGGTCGTCGATCACGGCAGCGGGATCTTCACGCGCTACGCCCACCTCTACCCGGACGAGACAGTGGTCGAGGCCGGGGATCAGGTCTCCCGCGGTGATCTTCTGGCCGAGATGGGAAACTCGGGCCGCTCGGACACGCGCCACCTGCACTTCGAGCTCGGCACCTGGGACGAGGAGTTCGACCCCTGCGCCCCGGCGCAGTCCATGGATCTCGTCTACGATTCCGAGCTGCTGGACTGGGAGTAGCCCGAAGGTCTCTTCCGCCCGCAAGCACCGCGGAATCCGACCGAAGCGACAGGATTGGTAGCGTCAACTGTTTTGTGTCAGTGAGAAGAGGGGCACGA
>CAYZAI010000142.1:0-11272 GCA_964476305.1 uncultured Myxococcales bacterium | reverse complement strand
ACCCCAAGATCCTCGTCCCTTTCGGTTTCCGCGGTCATGGGTTGCCTCCTTGGTCAAGGACGGTCGGTTCGTTTGCAGAACTGTCATAGAGTATCCAACAGTCCACGAGGTTCTTGTAGAATTCTTCGAAATTCGTCTTCCCCGCGTCGAAACGGCGGCGGATCACGTCTTCTGGCACGTCGTGCCCGCCTTGCCGCACGCGCTCTGCGACCCGCGCTACCGCCACGTCAGCCGAAGGCAGCGAAAGGAAGTGCAGCTTCACGACATAGCCATCAGCCCGCCACGCGGGAATGGAGCGCATGTAGTTGCGGCCGGCCAGCGTGGTCTCGAAGGCGAAGCTGTCACCGCGACGCACGGCATCGGCCATCAGTTCCAGCATGATCCGTCCGGCTCGAATCGCGGCCCGTTCGGGCGCGAAAGGCGAAAGTCCCTCCGCGATCAGATCGGCATTGATGAAGATCGGACACCCCGCTTCCCGGGTCAGGAATTCCCGCGCGAACGTGGTCTTTCCAGCGCCGTTCGGCCCGGCGAGGATGTAGATCCGCTTGGCTTGCGGCGGCATCGGCCCGGTGGTCACGGTTCGACCTCCTCAGCGGAATCTATACCACAACGGGCATCGGGACGGCGGGAATACCGATGACAACAGCCACGATCCAGGGGCGTTCATCCACGGCTTCGCCGCCGGGTCCACGCGAACGCGGCGATCAGAGCCAGGACGGACAGGAGCGAGATCGCGCCGCCGATGACGAATGTCGCGGGCAGGTAGCGGAATTCGACGAGGTGCGTGCCGGCCGGGACCCGGACCGCGCGCATGACGAGGTTGGCGCGCAGGATCTCCGCCGGGGCGCCGTCCACCTCCGCGCTCCAGCCCGGCCAGGGGTTGTCGGAGAGCACCAGCAGGCCCGGCTCGCCGGTGGTCACGCGGATGTCCACGCGATTCGGCTCGTAGGTTTCGATGGCGGCCGAGTCGCCGGGCGACGGATCGCCCAGGCCGGTCACCGCGGTCTCGACCAGAGCCGTCTTCCGGATGTCGAACGCCAGGTCCTCCAGGCGCCCGAAAGCCGCGGCCTCGTCGCCGGCATTTTCCGTCCGGTGCACGACCATCGCCCGGGGCGCGGGGGCCGGATGGCGGAGGACGTGGAGCCCGCCGATCCGCTTCCAGGGCTCGAACGCCTCGAACCCCCGGGCGTACCGGCTGCGGCCGCCGTCCATGGGCACGCCGCTGAGCATCAGCGAGGCGCCCAGGTGTTCGAGAAGTCGGCCCCAGCGCTTGATCCTCGCGAAGGCGACGAACTGGTCGGGATCCCGGCCCGCGGCCCGGTTCAGGGTGCGGGCGTAGGTGGCGTCCATCAGGATGTCGTAGCCGCCGACGTCGCTCACGCCCAGGGCGGCGCCGCGGTTCGGCGCGCGCAGCTCCGGCGTGGTCACGATGCGCGTGCCCGGCGGCTGGGAGATCAGCAGCTCTTCGACTGCCTCGGGCCACCGGAACCGGTCCGCGGGCGCCGTCGCGAGGAACCCGTGTCCGAACAGGTGGAGGTCCAAGGCCAGCAGCAGCAGGAACGCCAGGGCCCCCGCGCGGTGCCACCTCGCGCCTTTCACCAGGCCCGCGAGCAGGATCGCCGCGGCCAGGATCGCCAGCACCGCGCTCGTCCCGGCACTGGAACGGGCCAGGGGGAGCAGGGCCTCGGCCGCACCGGCCGCCGCCGCGTCCCCGAGCTTCGAGGCCGGGTCCACCGCGGTGACGAGGGCGACGTGCTCCTGTGCCGAGGACGGGCGCAGCGCCAGGGCACAGGCGGCGACGGCCAGAGCCAGGGCCGCGGCCGTTCCCGTGGCGATCAGGCGCCTGCGCCTCTCCATGTCCCCGAGCCAGGCGTCGAGCCCCTGGGCAGCGAGCAGCGAGACGAGCAGCGTGGCCACCAGGCAGAAGCGTCCCGGGGAGCGGAACAGGTCCGCGCCCGGCACCAGCTCTGCGTACGGCTCGAACAGGGGCGTGTGCGTGCCCAGGGAGAGGACCAGGGCGACGGCGACCACGGCCAGGGCGGGCACGGTGCGGCGCCAGGGCAGGGCGACCAGGGCGAAGGCCGTCAGGACCAGGGGCGCGATGCCCAGGTAGCCCAGGGACTCCCAGTACGACCAGCTGCCGACGAACGTGGCGTCCACCTGGTTGCCGAAGAGGTGCGGCACCAGGTACGTGAGAAGGTTGGCCGGGGCGGACGAGAACGAGGCCGCGAACGCCACGCCCTCACCGGCCCGCTGGGACAGGGTCACCGCTTCGTACGTCGGCAGCAGCTGCACCGCGGCGATGGCGCCGCCCGCGGCCAGGATCGCCGCCCAGGCCCTTCCCGCGTGCCACAGGCAACGGGGCAGGGAATCCGGACGGGGATGAACCCCGTCCCTACGTTCGTCGTTTTGGTAGGGACGCGGTTGACCCGCGTCCGCCCCCCGATCCAGCAGCAACCAGACGAGCAGCGCGCCGCAGCCGATGTACAGGGCCTGGTGGTGGCCGGAGAGCAGCGCCAGGCCGGCGATGGCCGCTCCGGGCAGCAGCCAGCGGGGGTGGAGGCGCGCCGCGCGATCCACGGCGCCGGCGATCCACGGCAGCCAGGCCGCGGTGGCTACCAGGGTCCGGTGACCGGCGAAGAGGTGGGCGACGAAGAACCCCGAGAGCGCGAACGTCAGCCCGGCGAGCAGCGCCGCGGCACGGCTCTGGACGCGGCCCCGGGCGAACCACGTCGCGCCCACGGCGGCCAGGACCAGGTGTAGGGCGATGCCGAGCTTGAGGTCGAAATCCACGGGGAGCACGGCGCCCGTCCACCAGCCCGGGTAGAGGTATCCGTGCATCCCGGTCTGGAACGGCGCGCCGCCGAGGATGTAGGGGTTCCACAGGGGCAGCACGCCCTGGCCGAGCCACTTCGAGGCGAAGGCGTGGAGCGGGTGCTCCATGCTCAACATGTCCGTGCCCGAGCCGAAGAAGGGATCGGAGGTGACGAAGAGGTGCGCCACGAACGCGATCGCGATCGCGGCGGCACCGACCAGATCGAGGCGCGGCGCCAGCAGCTCCCGGATCCGTCGCGCCCCATCGACGCGATCCGGTGCGGTCGGCTCCGGCGCGGCGGGGCGGGCCTTCGACCTGGACTTCTTCTGTCGCCGGCCCACGGCCTCAGTCCTCTCCATCCGCGCGGCGCGAGAGGCGGCCGAACAGGACGCGCCAGGAGCCCTGGAATGGGACCCCGTCGACGAAGAAGTACGGCGTGCCGTCCACGCCCAGGGCGTCGCTCTCGGCCTCGTCCGCGACGATGCGGGCCCGGACCGACTTCGAGCGGCGGTCGCGCTCGAAGCGCTCCACGTCGAGGCCCGCCAGCTCCGCCAACCGCGGCCAGATGTCGCCGTTGAGCTCGCCGGCGTGGGCGTACAGCAGGTCGTGCATCTCCCAGAACGCGCCCTGGAGCCGCGCGGCCTCCGCGGCCCGGGCAGCGTCCATGGCGAAGGGGTGGTACGAGAGGGGGCAGTGCTTGTAGTAGACGACGAAGTGCCCGGGGTGCTCCTGGACCAGGTGGCGCAGCTCGTAGGCGGCGCGCTTGCAGTGGGGGCATTGGAAGTCCGAGAAGACGACGATCACGATAGGCGCCTCCGGGTCGCCCAGAGGCTCGGCGTGGCGGATGTCGATGGGCATCCGCGGGCCCGCGGAGCCGCAGGCCGCGGCCAGCAGCAGGGCCGGCAGCAGGATCGTCACTTGGGTGGGGCGCGCGCTCGTCACGGCGGTGGTCCTCAACCGGGCAGCCAGCCGACGAACACGTCCTGCCAGAGAAGGCTCTCGGCGGCCGCGGTGACGCCGGGGTCGTCGTCCGCGGCGAAGACGACCTCGGTGAGCTCGAGGGTGGCATCCACCGGCGAGTCGTACGGCTCGCACTCCGAATCCGCGAACCAGGGCTCGAGGGTCAGCCCGGCGTATCCGGAGACCGCGGTGTAGGTGCGCCAGACGGTCGGCTCGTACTCGACGACGTCGGAGCAGAAGGTCGCTGTCAGGTGGGTGCCCAGCTCCACGCGGAGCTGTCCCGTGAAGTCCTCGAAGTCGAAGGAGTGCTCCGTGGTCTCGCCCGAGAGGCAGGCGGCCTCGACCAGCCCCTGGACGACAGCGAAGAACAGGCAGATCTCGCCCTCGGCGGGATCGCCGGAGCAGCCTGCGAGGAACACGTCGCCGCAGCCCCAGGGCTCGCCCAGATCGTCCTCGAAATCCTCGGGGAGGGTCACCCCGCCCGCCGTGTCCGTGTCGGTGTCCGAGTCCGAGTCGGCATCGGTGTCGGAGTCGGCGTCGGTGTCCGCGTCCGTGCCGTCGTCGTCGTCGCCGGTCGAGGCGCCGCCGTAGCAGGCGACGAGCGCCAGAGCCATCGCGAAGAGGGCGAACGATGTCACCAGCTTCATGATAGACACCTCCTTGCCCACTATAGCATCCCGGCCCGGCGGCGCAGCAGCCACTCCGCGGCCAGGAGCGCGAAGAAGAGCCCCAGCGCCAGCGGGTGATCCCACAGCGGCACGTCCCGCCGGGAGAGCACCTCCCGGGCCGGGGCGTCCACCCGCGCGAGCCTCTCCGGGTCGAGGGACTCGACCGAGTGCCGGCCGCCCGTGGCTGCCGCGATGCCGGAGAGCAGCTGCTCGTCCGCGTCCAGGCGCGTCAGCTCCGGGTGCGCCGCGTCGACGAGGAACCGACCGGTCGCGCTCAGGTCGTCGTCGGTGGCGGCGACGACGCGGTGGGGGCCGGTCCCTTCGGGGAGCCACTCGCGGCGGTAGCGCCCCTGGCCGTCGAGCCTGACGCGGGCCGAGTCGGATCGCTCGACCCCGGCGTCGTCCTGCCAGAGGGTGGTGAGCGAGATCTCCGCGCCCGGTACCGGCCGGTAGGCCTCGTCGCTCAGCTCGACCTCGATGGTAACCGGTCGCTCCGGTTCCTGCTCCGGGGGCGTGACCGACACCCTCAGCCGATCCAGGTCGGGGTCCTTCACGAGCCAGTTCATGGCGCGCCGCCAGAACTCGGGAAAGATCTCGGCCGTGCCCCCGCGCAGCGGCTCGCTGAAGCGCCAGCGCCAGAGCGAGTCGGTGGCCACGGCGAGGGTGCGCCCCTCGCCCGCCTCGCGGACCGCGACCAGCGGCGCCGGGCCGTCGTCCGCGGTCAGGTGGGGGTGCTCCAGCAGCGCGATGCCCCCGGGGGCCATGCCCGCGACCCGGACCATCCCGTCCAGACGCCCGAGAGAGTCGAGCAGGACATCGTTCGCGGCTCTGTCCGCGGCCAGCCCGAGCACCGGGTGGCGCCGCCCGGCGTCGGTGGGCCGGGCGCGGAACGGCTGGTCCACGACCCGGCGGGAGGGCTGCGTCGCGGGATCGGGAAGCCGCACGGGCAGCATCGCGCCGAGGGCACCGCGGGCCATCGCACCCGAGGCGAAGCCCGTGGCGCCCCCCACGAGCGCGAAGGCACCGCCGCCGCGCACGAACTCGCCGAGGGCGTCGAGGTAGCGATCCACGCCCACCGGCGCGGGGTCGAAGTCCTGGAAGATCACGACGTCGAACTCCTCGAGGTGCTCCTCGAACAGGCTCTCCGTGGGGAAGGGGATGAGCGCGAGCCCACTGGTGCCGAAGGTCTCGGACTGCTGGGGGGTTCGAAGGACGTAGAACGACACGAGGTCGACCCGCGGCCAGCTTCGGAGCGCGTCCCGCAGGAAGCGCTGGTCCCACGACGGCCGGCCCGCCACGTGCAGCACCCGCAGCTTGTCGCGGATCACCTCGAACCCCATGTGCGCCGTGTTGTTCTCGGGCACCTCGTCGCCCTCCGGCACCGGGACCGACACCGTGAGGATCTGCTGCCCGAGACGCTGGGGCCGGAACGAGAAGGTCACCCGCCCCTCACCGCCCACGAGGTCCACGGTCCTTCTTTGCATCAGCGCCCCCTCGTTCCAGAGGCCGACTTCGATCCCGGTCTCGGGCACGCCCACGCCGCGGACCAGGACGGATATCGGGGTCTCGCTGCGGGCGAACGCGAAGGAGTCCGCTTCGGCGAGGCTGACGGAGAGATCCCGCTCCCGACCGCCTCCGGTGATGGCCAGGGTGTTGATCGGCAGCCCGATCTCCCGCAGGGCCTGGGCCGCCAACGCGGGGTCCGAGCCACCGGCGAGGAGGGTGTCCGCGCCGTCGCTGACGAGCAGGACCCCCACCAGCGGCTCGTCACCGGGGTCGGCGAGCAGGGCCCGCAGCGCGCCGAGCAGATCGGTGCCGCGGGATCCCGTCGCCGGGCGGGTAGCCGCGTCGAGGTCACCGGCCGGCATCAGCTCGTCCGCGAACGAGTACCAGGCGAGGTGCTGCCCATCGTCCCCCCCGCCGAGCCCCGGGGCCGCGCGCTCCAGGATCGGCCGGGCCCGTTCCAGGCGCGATCTGGACTGGCCGAGGGACATCGAGCCCGAGACGTCGACGAGCACGGCGAAGCGCGAGGGATGGGCGCGCACGTCGCGGGAGCTGGACGTGGGTTGAAGGAGCAGCGCCAGCGCCGTCGACAAGGCGGCGAGGCGCAGGGCCGTGAGCGCGAGGCGGGAGCGGAGGGCGAGCCTCGGGTCGAAGGAACGCCAGCTCCAGGCGACGAGCACGGCCGCGGCGACGGCGAGCAGCACCAGGGTGAGCCGATCGGTCCCGCCCATCATCGTGATCTGCCACTCGCCGTGATCGCCGGCGGCCGCCAAGGGTCCCATCAGCGGCCCTCGGCGCCGGTTCCGAAGCGCTGGTGGGGCTGCTCGTCCTTGTAGTCCTGGCACAGGGCGTACATCACTAGGTTGATGCCGAGCCGGAAGGCGTTCTCCCGCTGCAGGGAACCGCCGGGAGTGACCTCGTGTTCCCAGTTCCCGAGGTTGTCCCTGGCCCAGGCGCCACCGAGGTCGTGGTGCGAGCGGATGATCGCGAGCCGCTCGCCGATGGCGTACCCCGTGAGATCGGAGGGGCCTTCGATGCGACCCACGGGTCGGGCCACCTCGTAGAAGGTGCGGTAGATCAGGTGTCCCGCGGGGATGGGGAACGGCTTGGCCCTGGGCAGCACCGCGCCGAGCAGATCGTCGACGCACGAATCGAAGGCGCGCGCTTCACCGTCGGCTGTGAAGGCGGGATCGACGATCAACGTGCCCCCGAGCCTGAGAAAGCGGCCCAGGGCGTCCGCAGCGGCGGCCTCCCACGGGAGGAACCGCCGGTCGCCGCAGAGGAAGGCCAGGGGGCCCGCCGCGAGCTGGTCGAGCACGGGCTTGATCGCGCTCGGCTCCAGCGCCGTCTCGACCGCGGTCCGCTTGTGGACCTCCCAGGTCAGCCGGCGCAAGGCGCTCGGGCGGGGGAGCCAGTTCCCGCCGGCGTAGATGATCTGGGCGAGATCCACCGCCGCCGAGCCGCCCGCGGCCCGGACGAGGCCGCCGGTGAGGGTGGCGAGCGCGAGCGAGCCGCAGCCCGCGAGGAAGCTCCGGCGAGAAAGGAAGTTGAACTGCTCGGTCGGCTGCATCTATACTTTCCGTACTCGGGAAACGCCGCATTCTAGCAGAAGCGCGGGCGGGAAACGATGGCCGGATTGCGGCACACGCGGGAGGGTCCGAAGATGACCACAAGGAAGAACGGAACCGGCATCGCGCTCGCGCTGTTCACGGCCGCGCTGGCCCTGCCCGCGGCCGCGGCGGCACAGGACGCGACCGCGCCCGGCGCCGGCGACGAGGACGAGGCGTTCCTTTCGGGCGGCGCGGGGGACGCCGAGCCAGCGGCGGAACCGGAAGCCGGGGACGCGGCCGCCCCGCCGGCGACGGAGGGCGAGCCCTCGGACGAGACCGGGAAATGGGGCGGGAAGCTCCGGGACCACCGGCACCAGGGGTTCGTGAACGTGCTCGCCGGCACCGGCTGGTACCTCGTGGCGCCCTACGACAAGAACGATCCGGAGAAGGCCTGCGAGTTCAACGAAAAAGGAGAAGGCGAACCTGTCTGCTCGGGCCGGTCCCCGTTCCACCTGGACTTTCTCGGCGGCTTCGGCGTCACGGACGGCATCGAGGTCTTCGCCATGTTCCGCCTCGGGGTCGAGCCGCCCGAGGCACGCGTGCCAGAGACGCGGCTCATCGGCGCCGGGATAAAGGTCTACTCGCCCTCGGACGGGCTGTTCAAGATCGCCTTCGGCGTGGCGCCGCTGTTCGACTTCTCCGAGCGGCGCGTCGAGGACTCCTACGACTTCGTGATCCACGTGCCCATCGCCGCGCACTTCGACTTCGTGCCCTGGTTCGGCGCCTACATCCAGGTCGCGCCCAACATCTCGTTCATCACCGAGTTCAAGATGGACATCACCGCCGGCCTCGGCGTCCAGGGCCGGTTCCCGTAGGAAGCCCTCACCCCTGAGCATTCCCCGTTTTCCTCCTCCCCTCTCCCGCGTGCGGGAGAGGGGCTGGGGGTGAGGGCCGGTCAGCGGGAGGTGTCCGAGAGGGGCCGGGGCGAGTTTCAGTCGATCGGCACCACGGTGCTCGTCCACTGGGGGATGTGGTTGTTGGTCGTGATGTCCTGGAACGGCAGGTAGAACGCCGGCCAGGTCGGGTCGAGGCCGTCGCCGGCGCGCTCGGGATCGAACCCCGCCATCCAGATCTGGGGCCGGAACACGCCCTGCAGCTGGTGGCCGTAGTCGCGCATCGATGAGACCGTGAGCCACAGCAGCGCCTTGCCGTCGAGCACGTGCTGCTCCGGGCACCACTTGGCCCACGACGTGCGCAGGTTGCCGACGAGGTCCACCGCGTCGAGGCGGATCGGCGTGCCCCCGTCGATGGCGACCACCCAGAGTTCGGCGTCGTCGTCGCTGTAGCTGTCCCCCGGTGACGGGTAGCCGCCGAGGTCCGACGAGCGGTTGAAGAGGACCCACTCTCCGTCCGGGCTGATGGCGGGGTAGTAGAGGTTGGTGTTCGCCTCGGCCGGCACCAGGACCTGGGGCGCGCCCCAGTTGCCCGGGCCGCCGTAGGTCATGATCTCGATCTGGCCGCCGTGGAAGGTCCAGTCGTTGAAGCCCTCGAGAGGGCGCGTGCAGCGGGTGAAGGCCACCTTGGTGCCGTCCGCGGACCAGTCGGGGTAGGTCACGTAGCTGTCGGACAGGGTCTCGACCACGGCGCCCGTCACGCCGTCGCGAAGGGTGAACACGCCGTGGAAGACGGACAGCACGTACTGGCCGTCCGGCGAGTAGGTGTGGAAGTTGGCGAAGTACTCGTTGCCCGAGGGCACGGACGAGGTCTGGGCCGCGATATCGATGATGTCGGCCTGGCCGTTGCCGCCATCGTAGTTCAGCGCCATGTGCGTGCCCGTGGGGTGCAGCGCGTGGCAGGCCACGCAGCGGCCCGCGGTCTGGATCGTCGAGTAGGCGCTCTCCGCGCTCTGGCCGGGGTTGCCGAAGTCGTAGCGCATGATGCCGTAGGGCGCGCCGGGGTCGATGCTGGAGGCCGCCCAGTAGTACAGCCCGCCGTTGACCGTGTCCTCGGCGAACCCGATGGTCACGCTCTGGCTCGTTCCCTGGACGGAGGTGTCGGCCGAGGAGGTGCCCGAGATCGTGACCTCCACGGTCTCGCTGGCGTTGCCGAAGCGCAGCACGTCCCAGACCGAGCCGTCGGGGACGTACCAGTTGGTGGTGACGTAGGCCGTGGCGTCGGCGTGGGTCCCGTCGAATTCCACCTTCCACAGGTCGTTGCCCGGGCCGGCGTTCCACTGGAACATCACGTCGGACAGGTTGAGGGGCAGGAGCACGCCGTCCGGCGGATAGAGGATCGTCGGCGCGCGGGCCGGATCGACGGTCCCCTGGAACGACAGCGCCACGTCCGAGGGCAGGCCCAGGTCGATGTGGGTCGTCTCGTCGGTAATGCCGTCGCAGTCGTCGTCCACGCCGTTGTCCGGCACCTCCCACTCTCCCGGGTTGACGCCCGGGACGGCGTCGTCGCAGTCGAGGGGCAGGCACCAGCCGTCCGAGTCCTGGTCGGTGCACTCGGGCAGGTCCGTGTCCCCGTCGCCATCCGCGTCGGCGTCCGCGTCCGTGTCGGAATCCGTGTCCGCGTCGGTGTCGGTGTCCGTGTCCGCGTCCGAATCGGTGTCCGTGTCCGCGTCCGAATCCCCGTCGGAATCGGTATCGGTATCGGCGTCCGAGTCCGAATCGCTGTCGGCATCGGCGTCGGCATCCGTGCTGGCGTCCCCCAACCCGAACCCGCCGTCGCCGTCCCCGCAACCGGCCGAAGCCAGGAGCAGCGAAAGCGCGAGCGGAAAAAGAATCCTATCGGTGATGTTCCAATCACTTGATCTCTTCATCGTGTTCATTCTCCACCTTGTTTCAAGTAGGGTCCCATCACACGGCATTATACCCCCGGAGCATGTTCATCACTCGTTTAATCCACTATCTGGTGGATCGTCGAAAGTCACGGGGGAAAGGACGCAGCGAACGCCATACATCTGCGCACCATCCGGGTTGCTTCCGGCCGTCCGGGCGGAAATGCGTGTATAGAAGGCGCTGGTGCCGACACTTCCTCCCTTCGCAATGTAATACTCTCCTGGTCCGGGTTCCGGATCAGTGCAACCCTCGGAACACCAGGAATGATCGCTACCAGGATCCCGCCGGTCGAGGATCCACTCGAAGGCGTTGCCGTACATCCGGTTCGCGCCGTTGGGGCTCGTGCAAGCACCCACGCTCGACGCCTCCAACGGCAGGCAGCAGTTCTCGAACAGGTGGGGCCAGAGGTAGCAATCGCCGTCCGGATCGCAAGCGTCGTAGTACCCGTACCAGCACCAGAGGTACTCCCAGGTGCAGGGATAGATCCACTTGGTCTGGCCCCGGGCCGCGGCCTCCCACTCGGCCTCGGTGGGCAGGCGCTTGCCCTGCCACTCGCAGTACTCCTTGGCCCCCAGCCAGCCGAAACACCCCGATGCTGCGTCCACCGGACGCTGCCAGCATGTTTGCTCGTCGTCTATCGCGCCCCACTCGAACAGGCCAGCGTCATTGAGTCCGACGGGCGGTCCTCCGGATCCCCAGCCGGCATTGTAGATGAGGCCCTCGCCCTCCTTGTAGACCGATTGCTGACCCCGGATGTAGCCTTCCCACAGGGTGTTCAGGAACGGGATGACCTCAAGATAGGTGGCCTCCTCGACGTCGATGAAGAACGGGCTCAGGGTGACCTTCACCATGGGCAGTTCGCTTAAGTCGCACTGGGTGTCGTAGGGCATGCAGCCCATCAGGTACGTGCCGCCGGGCACGCAGACCATGCCC
>CAYZAI010000141.1:0-11308 GCA_964476305.1 uncultured Myxococcales bacterium | reverse complement strand
CGAGCCGGCGATCCGCTGCCACCCGCTTCCGGTGACGGTGATCGTCCAGGGCCGCCCGCAAGTCCCCGGTGTCCAGTCCTGCGGCCCGGCCGTGCTCGACGAGCTGGTCGGGTGCCAGGTCATTGCGGTTGGCGATCAGCCGCTCGTGGAAGGGCCAGAACCGGCCCTGGGCCGAGGCTTCCACCGCGGCCTCGGCCGCGAGCCCGGCGTGCTCGTGGCCGGCCAGGGGGAAGTGCAGGAAGGCGATGCGCACCTTGCCCCGGTAGCGGCGCTCGAGTGCGACCAGGGTCTCGTGGGAGCGGGCGCACCAGCCGCACTGGTAGTCGCCGAACTCGACCACCGTGACCGTGGCCTCGGCATCTCCGAGGAACGGCGTGTCCGCGGGCAGCTCGATGTCGTAGACGCGGTGGGCGCCGTCGCTGACGAACCCGGACCGTGTCGTGTCGGCGCCCGGTTCGAGCCAGACCGGGCCGGTGGCGCCCCGGGCCGTGAGGCGCTCGTAAGGTGTCGCACCGGGTCCCGCGTCGGCTGTGTCGCGGGGGAGGGACCGCACCTCGGATAGGGCCGATGCGGCCAGGGTCAGCAGTTGGTCGAACGAGAGCGACCCCTGGCGCAACCGCCCGTTCAGGAACAGCGAGGGCGTGTCCCAAAGCTCGAAGGACTCGGCCAGAGAGCGGCCCGCGGCCACCCGGGGTCCGTGGCGCCGATCGTCCAGGGCCGCTGCCAGTCGCTCCAGGTCTAGCCCGGCCCGCTTCCCGATTTCGAGCAGGCGATCGCTATCCAGCCCGCTACTGTTGTCGAACAGCGCATCGTGGAACTCCCAGAACCGCCCCTGGGCCTGGGCCTCCACTGCGGCCTCGGCGGCCAGCTCAGAGCCCGGGCGGCTCGGCGAGGGGTCGTGCTTGAAGACCACTCGCATCCGGCCGTGGTAGTGGTCGGACAGCCGCGCGAGGGCCGCCGCGAGCCGCGCCGAGAACGGGCACTCGAAGTCCGCGAAGATGACCGCGGTCAGTGGCGCGTCCTCGGGGCCTCTGGATGGATCGTCCGCCGCCACGGGCACTTGGTGGATCGCCTCCGGGTCGCGCACCTTTCGTACGGCGCGGGACGGCTTGCCGAGCCGCCGCCTGCCGCCGGCGACCAGCCGCGGGTAGATCTCTCCAGACGGCACTCCGGCGGCGGACAGGGCCCGGGCCCGCTCCAGCTCCTCGCGCACCAGGGGAACGGCGTCGTCGACGAAACGGACAGGTCCGAGCGGTCGGCCGTTCACGAAGCTCAGGGGCGCGTCGTCCAGCCCCAGATCGAGGGCCGCCTGGCGATCGCGGCCCAAGGCCTCGGCCAGGGAGGGGTCTTCCATGTCGCGGATGAGCCGGTCCGCGTCGAGGCCCAATGACCTCGCGACCCCGAGGATCCCCGCCTCTCCGAGATCTCCCGAGGCCAGCAGCGCGTCGTGGAGCTCCCAGAAGCGGCCCTGGAGGCCCGCGGCCCGGACCGCTCGCTCCGCCCGCGCGGCGTCCGGGTGTCGGGGCAGGGGATTGGCCCGGTGGACCACTCGCACCTCTCCGGCGAAGCGCTCCGCGAGTGTCCGCAGCGACTCGGCATTCGTCCGTGCCCGGGGAGCTTCGAGATCGTCGAAGGTGACGATGGTCACCAGGGCGACGTCCGGGCCGCGCGCCGGCGCGCCGGCCGGGACATCGACGGCGAAGTACTCCGGGCGGTCCGCCAGTGCCCGGCCCTGGTCCGGAGCGGGCGCTTCGGACTTGCAGCCGGCAGCCAGCCCGACGGCGAGGCCCAGAGCCAAGGTCGGCGCCATGCGCGGGAACGGCATGGGATCAGCCCTCCTGCACCCGGAAGAACGCTTCCGCGCGCCTGACGATCTCCCCGGTGTCGGGTGGGATCCACTCGAGGTCCGGCTCCCCGCCGAACCAGGTGCGCTGCCGTCGGGAGAAGCGCCAGGTGTCCGAGATCGTGCGCTCCATCGCCTCCTCGATGGAGAGCTCGCCCGCGAGGTGCTGGCAGACGCGCTTGTAACCCAGCCCCTGCAGCGGGCGCGCGGACCGTGGGAGCCCTCGGTCGAGCAGGGCGCGCACCTCGTCGACGAAGCCCGCTTCGAACATCGCGCCGGCCCGGGCGCGGATCGCGACCCGCAGGTCTTCCGACGGGACGCGGACGCCGAGCAGCAGCGCCGGGTAGCGCCGATCGCTGAAACCGTGGCGTCGCTGCCAGGTCGTGATGGTCTGGCCGCTCAGGCGCAGCACCTCCAGCGCCCGCAGGATCCGCGCGCCGTCATTGGGATGCAGCCGCGCGGCCGTCTCGGAATCGGCGGCGGCGAGCTCGGCGTGGAGCGCGGGCCAGCCCTCCGTCGCGGCCCGGGTCAGCAGCGCGGCCCGCAGGTCGGGATCCGGTGCCGGCCCGCGTTGCAGGCCCCGAAGCAGCACGCGCAGCCACAGCCCGGTGCCGCCCGCGACGATCACGCGGCGGCCGCGCCGGGCGATGTCCGCGATGATGCGGTCCGCGTCCGCGGCGAAACGCACCGCGTCGCAGGGCTGGTCCGGCTCGACACAGTTCAACAGGTGGTGGGGCACGCCGCGAAGCTCCGCCGCCGATGGCGTGGCCGTGCCGATGTCCATGCCCCGGTAGATCTGCATCGAGTCCGCACCGACGATCTCGGCACCGAGCGCCAGGGCGGCCTCCACGGCGAGCCGGGTCTTGCCCGAGGCCGTGGGACCGGCGATGACGAGCAGCGGCGGGCGCGCCGTTGGCATGCTCTCAGCTGCGGCCGACCCGGCGCCGGATCTCGCGCCAGGGGATGCGGGCCAGCACGGGCCGCCCGTGGGGGCAGTGTCCGGAAAGGTCGGTGCGATCCATGGCCTCCAGCAGGTCGCGGACTTCGCGCTCGTCGAGGCAGCGCCCCGCGCGGATCGAGCCGTGGCAAGCCATTGTCGCCAGGACGTGGTCCTCCCGCTCGCCCCGCGAGCCCTCGGGGCCCTGCTCGAGGGCCAGCACGGCCTCGGCCAGCAGGCGGTCGGGCGACACGCTGGACAACTCGGCGGGAACTGCGCGCACGGCGATGCGATCGACCCCTCCCCGCGAAACATCGAGACCGAGCCGCGCGAGATCCTCCTCGAGGTCGGCGATACGCTCCGCGTCCGCGGGTCCGAGCTCTACCATGTGGGGAACCAGCAGCCGCTGGGACGCCACCCGGCCCCGGGCGAGCTGTTCGCGCAGGCGGCCGTAGGTCACGCGTTCGTGGGCGGCGTGCTGGTCGATGATCACGAGGTCATTCTCGTCTTCGAAAAGAAGGAACAGGCCAACGGCCTGGCCGATGAAACGCAGGGAAGAGAACCCGGCGTCCGCGGAATCGATTCCCGGTCCGGCGTTGGGCCGCGCGGGACCGCCCGGCAGATCCACGGGGCCGCCGGGTGCCGCCGCCGACAGAGGGATCGATACGGGTTTCAGCGCCGCTGGCTTCGGCGCCGGGGGCACGAGCCGGGCGCGATCCGGGTACGGCGAGGCGGTCTCGGCCAGGCCGCCGGCTCCCGCTTCCTCCGCCGCGCCGGTTGCCGCGGCGCCCTGGTCGAGGTCGGTGGTCCCGAGAGCCCAGACCGCCCGCCCCGCGAGCTCACCGACGATGCGCGACACCGCCTGTTGCACGGCCCGCGGGTCGACGAACCGCACCTCGATCTTCTGAGGATGCACGTTGACATCGAACGCCCCCGACGGCAGCCGCAGCGAGATCAGGCCGGCCGGATAGCGCCCGTGCTCGAGGGTGCCGCCGAAGGAGCGGGCCACCGCACCCAGCAGGGCGCGGTCGCGGATGTAGCGGCCGTTCACGTAGGTGTACAGCGACCCGGCGCCGGCTCTGGCGCGTTCTGGCGGGCCGAGCACGGCGAGGACGTCGATCCCCGACTCCGAGCCGGCGACGCGGGCCAGGCGCTCCCCGGGGAAGAGGGACGCCACGCGCTCCTCCACACGCTCGGCCCGTGTCAACTCGCGGGTGCGGCGGCCTCCTGCGAAAAGCGCAAACGAGACCTCGGGCCGCACCAGGGAAAGGCGCACCACGGCCTCGGCCGCATGGCCCGCCTCGGTGGCCTCGCGCTTGAGGAACTTGAGCCGGGCGGGGGTGTTGTAGAAGAGATCGCGGACCTCCACATCCGTGCCAACGGGCGCCCCGGCCTCGCGGCGGCCGACGACCTCCCCACCCTCCAGCTCGAGCACCGCGGCGGAGACCGAGTCCGCGGTGCGTGTGCGGATCGCCACTCGGGAGACCGCCGCGATGGAGGGCAGGGCCTCGCCACGGAACCCGTAAGTGGCCACCTCCGCGAGATCTCCGATGCCGGTGATCTTGCTGGTGGCGTGTCTGGTGAAGGCCAGCGCGACCTCGTCCGCCCGCATGCCGCGGCCGTTGTCGAGGACCCTCAGGCGCGATATCCCGCCACCGTCTACCTCGACCTGGATCCGGCTCGCGCCGGCATCGATGGCGTTCTCGACGAGTTCCTTCACGATTGACGCGGGTCTTTCCACAACTTCGCCGGCGGCGATCTGGTCGGCCACGACGCGATCGAGAACCCGGATCTGCGGCTCGCTCATTCCCGAGTTTGTGCAACGTCCCGGGCCGGCAGTCAAACCCCGCAAGACATGCCCCTGGGGATCGGGCGGAGGGAAATCCGATGGCTACCGGCAGCGGTTCCAGTATTTGTCGGTGCTGTCCGCCTCGGCGCGGCACTTGGCGAGCGCCTGGGACACGCCCTCGTCCTTGGCCTTCTTCGTGCACTCCGCGATCTTTTCCGCGGCGGCTGCCTCCTCCTTCTCGGACTTGGCCTTCGCGTCGGCGACGCGGGCCTCCCGGTCGGGGTCGAGCTTTGACAGGGCATCGGCCTGCTGCACCTTGGCCTCGGCCTTGCGCGCGGCGCCGTCCTGTTCGATCTTGTCCCGCTCCTCGGGCGTGGCCTTCCCACCCAACTCGGCGATCCTGGCCTCGGTCTCCCTGGCCACCGCCTCGAGCGCGGAGGCGAAGCGCTTCTCGATATCGGCCTTGCGGCCAGCGAACTCCTCGTCAATCTTCACGAGGCGCTGCTCGAGAGGTGTGAGATCCACCTCGCCGCGAAGCTTGACCAGGTTCTCGCACATCTGCGCGATTTCCTGATCCGAGGCCGCGGGCACGCAGCCCGCTAGCAGTCCCGCGAAGAAGACACCAGTCACGATGGTTGCGATCCTGGTCATCGAAACCTCCTTCTCGACAGGCTCGATCCTGCTCTTGGCTCCGCGGCCGGTCGTCCGGTGCGCGGGGTCGTTTCCCCATGAAACGATCTATTCCACGTATTGTAGAGGAGTCGGGGATCCCACGCAATCCGAATCGGCCGCTCCGGCATTGTCAATCGACGGTGGGAACCGAACCCGGGGTCGAGCCGCCGGGTGCGCTCTTTCGCCAGGCCCATGGGTTGCCTTCGGGGATATCGGCCCGGATGCGCTCGGCCGACACGCCGGCAGCGGGCTTGCCGGCCTCCCCGGCGTAGCGGCTGACCAGGGCGCCGGTGCCGTCGTAGAGTTCCACGGACTCGGCCTCGGTGTTCTTGAGGCCGCTGGAGCCGATGCTGGACGGCAGGTACACGATCAGCGCCCCGGGCGCCGGCGCGGGATCGTCGGCGCAGAGGGGATCGAAGTCCGGTGCCACCAGCAGCGCCACCTGCCTGGGCCCGAGCAAGGTGCCATCGGGCAGGGGATCGCCGTTGGCGTCGCCCTCGTCGTCGACCATCCACCCCGAGACATCGATGGCCTCGTCGCCGAGGTTCGCGATCTCGACGAATTCCTGGGCGGGTTCCGGGCCGGCGGGATCCGCGTAGACCTCGGTCACGGCCACCGCGGGCCCCGGGACGGGCGCCAGCTCTACGGCGCGGGTCGTGGCGTTGCCGTTCACGTCCTCGATGGACAGCTCCACGGTCGCGCCCCCGGCGGGAAGGCCGGCGACGACCGCGTGGTGCTCGACGGCCCATGGGCCGCTCAGCACTTCGGACGGGAGGCTCGGCTCCGGGGGTCCGACGGTCACGGTCGCCGGCTCGTCGGTGGCCAGGCGCAAGGAGGCCGAGACCGGTCCCTCGGCGACGCAGACCAGGTCGACGGTGCGCTCGCCGGGGGAGCAGGCGAGGGCCAGCACTGCCGGCGGCTCCGTGTCGGTCGCGTCGGTGGCCGGCGGCCCGTCGCCGTCCCCGTCGCCGTCGGCATCGCCGTCGACATCGCCGTCGCCGTCCCCGTCGCCGTCCGCGGCGCCCTCGTCGCCGGCGTCGAGGGGGACCATGTCGTCGAGCAGACCGATGTCGATGCAGCCGCACGCGGCGGCCGCGACCAGGATCAACGTCGCGCCGTTTCGGTTTCTCATGACCAGGATATCGGTCGTTTCGCCGGAAAGTTTCCTGGAAAACGCCTCGGGACGGATGATTTCCTGGTCCGGGAGGCCTAGGGCCGGGGACGCCTGGCCACGCCCGTGAAGGAGGTGCGGTCCTCCAGCTCCCGGAAATCGATGTTCACGACCTCCCAGCCCTCGGATCCGAGGCCGTTCAGGTAGCCTTCAATGGCCTCGCGGCTGCGGCCCCCGAAGAGCCCCTCGCGCTTGACGTCCTTGGAATCGATCACCTTGTACTCCCAGGCGGTCATCGTCCTCCTCCTTTGCTCTCTTCCCCGTTTTCGAAGCTGCGCGCCATCTCCCGCACGGTCTCGAGGGCGCGTTCCCGGCGCCGGATCCAGCGGCGGGTGGCGAGCAGGGCGAGCGCCAGCAGCGCGTAGGTGCCGCCGACGCCGATCGCGGCGCGCCAGGGCTCCCGAACGTAGCCCTCCCAGTCGATCCACAACCGCCACGGGATCCACAGCGTCACCGCCACGCCCAGCGCGATCGACGACTTCATCGAGAACCGCGCCTCGCGGAGCCGCGACACCTCGCGGCGGCGCAGCAGGGCGATCAGGGCCCGCGGGGTCTGGTCCGCGGCCCGCCACGCGCCCCGGCGCACCCGGAAGAACGCGATCGCGGAAACCGCGAGGAAGGCGATCACGGCGGCGCAGATGGCGATGATCACCGGGTGGGGCTTCACCGTGGCCTTGTAGACGAGCAGGCCCGTCACGCCCAGGCAGACGCCAACGGTGAGGGCGGTCTCGGCCGCCATGACCAGCGACGATCGCCGTGCCCGGCGCGCCACCGCGCCCGCATCGAAGCGCGCTCCTTCCGACTTGAAATCCGCGGACCACTCGTTCCACGTGCGGTCTTCCATCACGGCTTCTCCTTCAGCTTGCGGCGGAGCATGTCCCGCGCCCGGCTGAGGCGCACGGCGACGTTCTCCGGCGTGATGCCCATGGCCTCGGCGATCTCCTGGTGGTCCAGGTCCTCGAGGGCCAGGGCCAGGACCTGCCGGTAGCCCACGGGCATCGTCCGCAGCGCGGCGAACAGCAGCTCGCGGCGCTCCCGCGAGCCCGTCTCGTCCTCGGGTCC
The DNA here is from genome assembly GCA_964476305.1 of uncultured Myxococcales bacterium. Taxonomy (GTDB): domain Bacteria; phylum Myxococcota_A; class Polyangia; order JAAYKL01; family JAAYKL01; genus CAYZAI01. Next base: position 3,834 of record CAYZAI010000141.1, on the reverse strand, counting down.
CGGCTTCCCGTCCGCGCAGTCGGTCTCCGGGGCCGTGGCCGATCGCCGGCGCCGGACCAGGAAGTCCACGCCCCGGTTGTGCGCGATGCGGGCCAGGAAAGTCCGCTCGGAGCACTCCCCGCGGAAGCCCGGCAGCGCCCGCCAGAGCGCGAGGCCGATCTCCTGGGACAAGTCCTCGCGGTCGCTCGGGGTGCGGGCGTAGCACTCCACCGCGCGGCCGAGCACGGCCCGGTGCGCGCCCACCAGCCTCAGGAAGTCGGCCTCGCGTTCCCTGTCCATCGCCCCCAATAGTCCCGCGAAGCTCGCCGACCTTACAGGCAAAATGGCGGAAATCGACCGGGAGCCCGAAAAGGACCGCGGCGCGCCTACCGGCCGGCGACGGAACCGGTCCGCACGCCGAGAGGTTCGGGCTCGCCCTTGAGGCTGCGGGAGGCGACGTAGGGCATGCCGTCCGCGCCGTCGCGGCGGATGGCCAGCACCTGGCGGGTGATCAGGTCCGCGGTCTCCTCGGCGACGACGGTGACGAAGTTGAGCCCTTGCGCGAGGGGGATCTCGGCCTCGAACTCCAGGGAGTGGCCACCCCCCGGCTGGAAGAAGACCTTGTCCTCGCCGACCCAGACGTAGACATCGCGGATCCGGTTCTCGTCCATGGCGCGGCCGCGGATCGTGACGCGGTCGCCAGAGACCACCCTCGGCTGCGGCTCGATCTCGAGGACGGGAGGCGTGTTGATCGCCAGGGTCGCGGCCCGGCCCTCGAGACCGGCCGGCGGCCTGAGCGGGATGTCGATCTTCTCGACGGCGTAGACCCGAAGCGACACATCCATCACCGCCAGCTCGAAGCGGGCCTTCTGCTCGGCGAAGCCGGGCTTGATCTCGAACTCGAAGCGCGCCTGTCGCCGCTCGCCCGCGGGCACCTCGTCGAGTTGCTCACGGCCCCGCCGCAAGAAGACCAGATTGCCGGACAGAGAGCGCAGCGTGGCGAAGGTGGAAAGAGAGCTGCCTCGGCCCGTGTTCTCGATGTCAACGACCAGCTCCACGCGCTCCTCCGGCTGGATCGTTCCATCTCCATTGCCGCTTTCCTTGTCGTCGATCTGCACGGCGTAGGCGAAGCGCGGACGTGGCAATGCCACGACCTCCAGGCGAGAGGACATCGTCGGGATCGGCCGGCCGCCACCCTCGTGGAACGAGAACGCGACATCGTCGATGCGGGACAGAGTGTCCTTGGGCAGCTTGAACTCGAGCGTCTGCTCCACGGTCTGTCCGGGCGCCACCCGGCCGAAGGCCAGTTCCCGGTCGTCGAGGGCGCGTTGGTCGCTACGGGAGACGGCGAGCAGCCGGTAGAGAACGCCCGGACCATGGTTGGTCACGGCGACGCGTATCCTGCCCTCCTGTCCCGCGGTGATCGGGTTTCCGCCTCCATCGAGGCGCACCTCCACCCGGGCCTCGCGGACGTCGTTGCCCGCGGTCCAGTCCACACCCAGGCGGGACAGCGCGGCGGTGAGCCGCGACTGCTCGCGTTCGGAGCGGCGGTTGAGGGTGCGCAGGATCGCCGCCGGCTCCAGGCGTGTCATGCCCTCGCCGGCGAGCTGGATCGCCAGCTCCCGGGCCATGTCGATCTCCCAGTCGGCGCGCACTTCCTCCATGGTGAGCTCGGTCGTGGCGAGCGGCTCCTCCTCCTCTTCTTCCTCGTCTTCCCCGTCGTCTCGCTTCGATGCCGGGACCTCGTGCGTCTTTCGCGGCGTCCACAGGTAGCGCAGGCTGTAGTCTGGAAGCTGGCGGGTCCCCCTCGGAGACGAGGGCTTTTCGATGGTGTGCTCGAGATCGGCCTCCCGCCAGCCCGATTCCACCTCGAGGTCGAGGGTCTCGTCGTCGGCCCGCATCGGCAGCAACTCGATCGCCGGGACGATGCCCACTCCCTGGATCGACACGTCCCCCGGGGTCAGGTACTGGGCCGTGGTCAGCTTGAGCGCCGAGCCGTCGTGGAAGTCATAGAGAACCTGCACCGATCCCTTACCGAAGGTGCGTCGGCCGATGACAAGGGCGCGCCCGTGGGCCTTGAGTGCCCCGGCGACGATCTCCGAGGCGCTGGCGCTGCCCTCGTTGACCAGCACCACCACGGGCCAGTCGCACCCCGGGCCGGTGTCGCGAGCGCGGCGCACGTCCCGCATGGCCGGGCCCTGGCCGGCGGTGGTGACGATCACGCCCTGCTCCAGGAACAGGTCCGAGACGTCGATGGCCGCGTCGAGCAGCCCTCCCGGGTTGTTGCGCAGGTCCAGCACCAGGGCCCGGGCCCCCCGGCCAGCCAAGTCGTCGAGGTGTCGCGCGAGATCCTCGGTCGTGTTGCCCTGGAAGTCCTTGATCCGGACGTAGGCCACACCCCCGGGCAGCAGGAGGGACTCCACGCTCTTGACCTCGATGATCGCCCGCACGATCTCGAAGATCCGGGGTTCCTCCCAGCCCTTGCGCAGGATCCAGAGCTTGACCGACGAGCCGGGCTCGCCGCGCAGGAGGTTGACCGCGTCGTTGAGCGGCATGCTGACGGTGGAGATCCCGTCGATCTCGGCGATCTGGTCGCTCGCGAGGAGCCCGGCCACGGCCGCGGGGGTGCCGTCGATGGGCGAGATCACGGTCAACGCCCCGTCCCGGATCGAGATCACGATGCCCAGGCCGCCGAACTTGCCCTGGGTCTTGTCCTTCATGTCGCGGTAGACGTCCGGGGTGAGCAGGGACGAGTGGGGATCGAGGGTCGAGAGCAGGCCGTCGATGGCGGCATACTCGACGTCCTGGAAATCGATGTCGTCCTTTTCGGCGATCCCCGCGCGGATGAAGTCCAGGATGTCGCGGGCGCGCTGGAGGAGGATCCACGGTGTCGTCACGTCGCCGATGGCGAAGATGCGCTCGCTGGTCCCGAGGCGGATGACGAGCGAGTCGTCTTCCTCGCGGGCCAGGAGCTCGGCGACCTTGCCCTGGGCCTCGCGCACCGCGGCAACGAGCATCCGGCGGGAATCGATGCGGGCCGGGTCGATGTAGTGCTTCTGGATGAGGTTGACGGTCTTGTACAGCGCGCGGTAGGTGCCGGGCTCCTCGGCTTCGCCTCCCGCCGGCCCGGCGAGGGTGGCGACGCTGTCGCCGCTTCGCTCGAGCCCGCCCTGCAGCGGCGGGAAGAACGTGACCCACACGGCCACGGCCAGGGCCGAGAGGGCGACGACGATGCCGGTTTTCCTGGCGTTTTCCGGGCGCATGGCGTGCGAAGTATAGAGTCCTCACCGGCCCGTGTCCACGCCGCGATCCCGGCGGCGATCCCGGCGGGGCCATGCGGAAATCACTGCCCGAACAGGGCTAGGCAGTCCTTGAGCACCTGCTGGGAGTGCGTGGCGGGGTTGACCGAGCCGTACTCGAGCACGAGCCCCCCCTCCTCGTCGAGGACCATCGTCACCCGGCTCGCCATCGCCTGGGCTTCGCTGGACGCAGCGCCGTAGTAGAGCGCCAGGGTCCTGTCCGCGTCGCTCCAGAGCTCGAACTGGAACCCGTTGTTCTCCTTGAACGTCGCGTTGGCTTCGGGCGCGTCGAAGCTCGTGCCCACGATGGCCACACCGAGGGCATCGAACTGGTCCTGTCGGTCGCGGAACCCGCAACCCTCTGCCGTTCACCCGCCCGTGTTGGCCGCCGGGTAGAACCACAGTACGTGAGGCGCGCCCACTAGGTTTTCCGGGCCCCGGGCGGCGCCGTCCGAGTTCAGGGCCGAGAACTCGGGCACGGGCTTGGCTTCGGCGGGGGGCGTCCCGTGCAGGCCGTCCGTGTCCGCGTCGCCGTCGGAGTCCGCATCGGAGTCCG
>CAYZAI010000140.1:0-11320 GCA_964476305.1 uncultured Myxococcales bacterium | reverse complement strand
GGAAATGCGTGCCCGCCTCGAGCATGCCGTGGTGGACGATGGCGTCGTCGGTGTAGCCCGACATGTAGAGCACCCTGAGCGACGGTCGGGTCTCCACCAGCCGCCCGGCGAGCACCCGCCCGCCCATCCGGGGCATCACCACGTCGGTCACGAGGAGCTGGATCCCGCCCTCGTGCGCCGCACCGATCTCGAGCGCCTCGTCGCCGTTCGAAGCGATCAGCACCCTGTAGCCGGCCCCGTCGAGGGTCCGGCGCGCGACCTCGCGCAGCGCCTCCTCGTCCTCGACCACCAGCACGGTCTCGGTTCCCGTGACCGATCTCGGAGACGCCGCCTGTCTGGACACGGCCGAGGTCATCGAAATCTCCTGCGGCAGATAGATCTTGAACGAGGTCCCCTGACCCGGCTCGCTGTAGACCCAGACGTCGCCGCCGCTCTGCTTGATGATGCCGTACACCGTCGAGAGGCCCAGCCCGGTTCCCTTGCCCATCTCCTTGGTCGTGAAGAAGGGCTCGAAGATCCTGTCCCTGGTCCGCTCGTCCATGCCGCAGCCCGTGTCCGTGACCGCCAGCATCACGTGGGGCCCGGGCTCCGTCGCCACGTGGCGCGCCGCGTACTCCCCGTGGATGTCCACGTTGCGCGTCTCGACGGTGAGCCTGCCGCCGCCGGGCATGGCGTCACGGGCGTTGACCACGAGGTTCATCAGCACCTGCTCGATCTGGCCCGGGTCGGCCCGGACCACGCCGAGGTCCGGCGCGAGGATCTGCACCAGCTCGATGTCCTCGCCCAGGATCCGCCGCAACATCGTCTCGATCCCGGCGGCGACCTTGTTGAGGTCGAGGGGCACGGGCTGCAGCACCTGCTTGCGGCTGAAGGCCAGCAGCTGGCGGGTGAGCACCGCGGCGCGCTCGCCGGCCTTCTTCACCTCCAGGAGATCGTCCTTCAGCCGCCCGCCGTCCCTGGCCTCTTCCATCGCGAAGTCCGTGTAGCTCAGGATCACGGAGAGCAGGTTGTTGAAGTCGTGGGCGATGCCGCCGGCGAGGCTGCCGATGGACTCCATCCGCTGCGATACCCGCAGCTGCTCCTCGAGCTTCTTCCGCTCCGCCTCCGACCGCGCGCGCTCGACGATCTCTCCAATCCGAAGCGCAGAGGCCCGCAGCCGGACCTTGGCCAACTCGATGATGAACGGCGGCCGGGTTTCGTAGGCGGCCGCCAACCGATGGATCTCCCCCTCGGGCACGCCGAATCGGACGGCCAGCTCCCGCAACTTGTCCGGTTCGACAGGCGGACTGCCGTAGCCGAAGTTGATGCTGCCCACGATCTCCGTCCCGGCCCGGATGGGGACGGCGTACAGGCGCAGCCCCCCCGCGCACTCGACGTCCGCCGGCTGGCCCGTCTCCACCGCCACGCGCGACGTCTCGGTCCAGCACGACTCGTGACAGAGCCATTTTCCGCTGCACAGGGCCGCGCGATTGTCCTCCGTCCCGCACAGGTTCCGCGACGCCAGGTCCATGAACCGGCACCAGCCCGAGGTGAAAATGCCGAAGGCATAGTCGCCGTTCTTCTCGTATACGGCCGACGATGTGCCCAGCAGGCCCAGGTAGTCGCCCGCGATGTCCTGGAGCATCTGCGGACCGACGGCGTCCAGGATGACGCGCGAGGTGTTCAGCGCCGTGACGTCGCCGTATGGCTGTCCGGGCACGTCGGCCTCGTCCGCCGGCAGTGTGGTCAACATCCACTCGATGCGCTGGAGCGCCTCCTCGGCCCGCTTGCGCCCGGTGATGTCGCGGATGTTGCACTGGATGACCTTCCGGTCGTCGACCAGGTACACGTTGCTGACGAACTCGACATCGATCGTCCGCCCGTCGCGGGTTGCCAGCGGAAGATCCTCGTAACGGACATACTTCTTGGTCTGCAGCTCCGCGAACGAGACCTTGGAGGCGTCGATATCCTGGAACGGGCCGATCTCCCAGAGGTGCTTGCCCAGGAACTCCTCGTGCGAGTATCCCGTCAGCTCCACCAGGAACGGGTTCACATCGACGATCATCCCGGTCTCCGCGTCGAGGATCAGGATGCCGTCCTTGGCGGCCTCGAACAGGCGGCGGTACCGCGCCTCGGACGCCTTCAGCTCGTGCTCGGCCCGCTTGCGCTCGGTGATCTCGCGCTCGACCGACAGGGCAAAAGTCTTCGAACCGATCTGCATCTCCGCAGCCGAGCACTCGAACTCCCGGGTCGTGCCGTCTTTGCATCGGTGCGTCGCCTCGAAGACTGCCCTTTTTCCGGAAAGAACCTGTTGACGCCTGCCTTGGACCAATTCGTGAGCATCGGGCGCCGCTTCCAGGAAAGACACCGGCCGGCCCATCAGCTCTTCCCGCTGGTATCCGAGGAGCCTGGAGGTCGCGCTGTTCACATCCCGGATCACGGGTATTCCCCCAGGAACGATCTCCATCAGAAGTATGATGTCCGACGCGTTTTCGAAGAGGATTTGAAAGCGCTCCTCGCTCTCTCGCAGCTCCCCCTCCATCCGGTTCCGTGCGATCGCGATGCCGATACTGGCGCCCAATCCTTCCAGGAACTGGATCAGCTGCGGAGTGAATCGATCGCGCCGGTGGTCGTTGAGCTGCAACAGCCCCAGGATCTCGTCTCCCGACCGCAGCGGGATGAGCGCCACGGACTCGTAGCCCTCGCCATTGCAGCGGTTGCGCGTGCGCGCCTGCCGATCCTCTTCCGTGGTCGAGGCCAGCAGCGCCGTGGTGCCGTTGCTCCAGAAGCTGCCCCCCTCGGTGAAGAAGTCGAACCTCGGATCGGTCCGGCCACGAACGACGTTCCCGCACATGCACTCCAGGACCGCTTTCCCTTGCGCGTCGCGAACGATCTCTCCCGCCTCGTCTCGCTCGCACAGGAAGCGCTCCTTCTCGACGAAGTCGTCCGGAAAGCCGCTGGTCTCGAAGTACGGGAAGTCGTCGCCTTCGCGCAGCCGGATGCCGACGGCCTCCAACCCGGTGTCCTGCTTGACCAGCTGCAGGAGGTCGCGGATCGCGCTCCCGGCGTCCTCGGAACGGTTCAGGCGCTCCAGCACCACGCGCGCCAGTCGCTCTTGCCTCTCCATCTCCAGACGACCGCCGATGTCCCGCAACGTGGCCACCCACGCCATTTCGCCGTTCCAACTCGTCGTGACGGCGCTCATCTCCGCGGATACGGGCTCTCCCTTCGATCCGAGCAGGTCGATCCGGACACACCCCTTTTCGGCGACGGGGTAGCCGAACGGCACGCCGATCAGATCGTCGACGCGCCTCGAGAAGAGCCGTCCGGCCTTCGCGTTGGCGAAGCAGATGTCGCCCCTTCCGTCGACGACGACGATGCCGTCCGCGTTGCCTACCACGAGGCTCCGGAACTCCTTTTCGCGCTCCTGCAGGTCGTCCCGCAGCTTCTGCTCCCTCCGCCTCGCCTGGAACAGCTCGACGAAGAGCCTCACTTTGGACTGCAGGACGTCCGAGTCGTACGGCTTGAAGACGAAGTCCACGGCGCCCAGGCGATAGCCCTCGAGGATCGCATCGTGGTCGTGGACCATGGCCGTGAGGAAGATGATGCTCGTCGTCCGCGATCTGTCCCGCTCTCGAAGGCGTCTCGCGACCTCGAAACCATCCATCCCTGGCATGATGACGTCGAGCAGGATGACGGCGAAGTCGCGCTCGAGCGCCAACCCGAGCGCCTCGTCCCCGGACACCGCCCGGAACACCTGGCAACCGAGCGGCCGGAGCACGGCCTCGACGTCGTCCAGGTTCTCTCGCCGGTCGTCCACGACCAGGATGTCGACGGGCGCGTCCGGCGTCTCGAAGTTCGGGCTTCTCGCTGGCGAAAACGACATCTACGCCTCCTCGACTCCGCCGAAGCAGCTCCCCTGGCCGTAGGGGATGCGCTCGGGACCTCTCTCGTCCTCGCTCATCGCATCCCTCCGACGGTCGTCGACGCCATCTTCCCGCCCATCACCGACCGCACGGTCCGCTCGAGCAGCGCGCTCTCCACCGGCTTCGCCAGCAGCAGGATCGGCGGGTGCCTGGAAGCCTCCCGCATCATGGTGCTGTCCGGGTAGCCGGTCACGATGACGACCGGGAGCGTCGGGTGCGTCTCGCGCAGCTCCGTGAGGAACTGCGGACCGTTCATCTCGGGCATCAGGAGATCGAGCAGGATGAGGTCGGGAGCATCCCGAGCGACGAGATCGAGGGCCTTCGCTCCGCTCGTCGCCTGCCGCTCCCGGAAACCGAACTGCGCGAGCATGCTGCCAATCGTACGGCAGAACTGCTCGTCGTCGTCGATGACGAGGACGGAACACCGTCCGCCGCCCTGCCGTTGCTCCTCCGTCCAGCGGACCAGGGCCTCCCTGCGGAACCGCCAGTCGCGGCCCACCTTGAAGCACGGGATCGCGCCGCGCCGGGCGAGCCGGCGCACGGTCTGCTCGTGGGCGCCGAGGAAGGCGGCGGCCTCGCGGATCCCGAAGACTTCCAGGGCAGGATCGGCCTGGACGCTCGAGGGAATCAATCGTTCGGTCGACGACGCAATGATCTGCGACTCGACTGGTTTCCCCTTCTCACGATCGTGCATCTCCGCCTCCGGCGTTCCCCCGAATCGAACCGAATTGACTTGACTTGAACCAACTTGACCACGCTTGCGTGCCATGTCAACCAGACAAGAAAATTTAAAAATTATTGAATTGATATCACGAAGGGATCCGGGGCGTTGCCCCGCGAATGAATAAACAGGCCCACCCGCCTTTCACATTCCAGTATAAGGTTGACGCGATGCCAGAGCTTCCGGGAGGAACCCAATGACACGGAACACGTCCCAGGCCCGCCTGTTCGCCACCCTGGCGCTCCCGGCGCTGCTCCTCGCTTCCGGTGCCGCCGCCGCCGGGCCGAAGAAGGAGTTCGTCGCCGGCGAGGTCCTGGTCAAGTTCAAGAGCGGCCACGACGGCCCCGGGGCCAAGGCCATCGCCGAGCTCGGCGGCCGGCTCCTGGAAAAGCTGTCGCGGATCGACGTTTCGCGGGTCAAGCTGCCCGGCGGCACCACCGTGGAGCAGGCCCTGGCCAAGCTCTCGAAGCTGCCCTTCGTCGAGTACGCGGAGCCCAACCTGATCTTCAAGCCCACGGCCTGGTCGCCTTCGGACCCGCGCTGGGACGAGCAGTGGGGCATGCGCACCATCCGCGCGCCTGCGGGCTGGGGCCTGTCCACCGGTTCCAGCGACGTGATCATCGCCATCGTCGACACGGGCGTGGACCTGTCCCACCCGGACCTGAAGAAGCGCCTGGTGCCCGGGTACGATTTCGTCGATGACGACAGTCGCCCCGACGATGTCGGCGGTCACGGCACCCACTGCGCGGGCATCGCCGCGGCCTCGGCCAATGACAACATCGGCGTCGCCGGGGTCTGCCCCAACTGCGCGGTGATGCCGCTTCGGGTGATGGGCCCGGACGGCGGCTCGGCCTCGGACGTGGCCAAGGGCATCGTCTGGGCCGCGGACCACGGGGCCCGCGTCATCTCCTTGAGCCTCGGCGGCTACTTCGCCTCCTCGGCCCAGGAGGACGCCCTCGACTACGCGGCCTCCAAGGGCGCCCTGGCAGTGGCCGCCGCGGGCAACAGCGGGGTCGACTCGCCCCACTTCCCCGCCTACCACGAGGTCTGCCTCGCCGTGGGCTCCACCGAACAGAACGACAGCCGCTCGAGCTTCAGCAACTTCGGGTCGTGGGTCGACGTGGCGGCGCCCGGCAGCTACATCATGAGCTCGATCCCGGGCGGCGGCTGGGAGTACAAGAGCGGCACGTCGATGGCCACCCCGTTCGTCGCGGGCCTGGCGGGCCTGCTGTTCAGCCGTCCCGGGGCCACGGCCGCTACCGTGCGGCGCGCCATCGAGGAGGGCGCCGTACCCGTGGGAGGCTGGGTGAGCCGCGGCCGGATCGACGTGCGGCGCGCCATCGAAAAGCACGACGCCGCCCTCGGCTCGGGATCCCCGAAGCCGCCGGCCACCGAGCAGAAACCCCCGTCCGGCGGCGGCGGCTCGGCCAAGGCCCCCGATGGAGGGATCACGCCCTCCGGCCACTCGCTGGTCCAGGGCAAGGCGCTCAAGGCGCCGGCCGGCGGCCTCACGAGCAGCGACGACGCGCTCCTGGTGCTGCGCAGCACCGAGTCCGGCAAGAAGCGGTACCTGACCGTGGACGTGAAGGGGAAGATGCCGGTGGCCGGCGCGGTCAACTCGCTGAAGGTCGAGATCGAGGGGCGCTTCTACGACAACCCGAACGCCCTCTCGGCCCGCGTCTTCAACTGGAAGAAGAACGACTGGCAGTGGCTCGGCCAGGGCAACTTGAACCTCTCCGACACGGTGCTGGTGCTCACGGCGTCCGGGCCGGCGGAGTGCGTCTCGTCGTCGGGCGAGATCAAGGTGCGGCTGGAGCGGGCGAGCGACTGGTACGCGACCTTCGACCTGGGCCTCGACGTCGTGCGCTTCCACGTGACCACCGGCGGCGCCAAGACCCCCGATCCGGCCCAAACCGAACCCTCTCCCGTGCCCCCGCCGACGGACAGCGGCGGCTCCCTGCTCGACAAGGCCGTCGACAAGTGGAACAAGTGGTCCAAGCCCTAGGTCCGTCACGGAAGAGACGAGAGGGGATCACATGGACATCGAATCCATCCGCGAGCTGTTCCCGGCTCTCGATTCGGAAGAAGCGCTCCTGGACAATGCCGGCGGAACGCAGGTGCCGCGCTTCGTCGCGGATCGGGTCCGCGACTACATGCTCGGCAGCTACGTGCAGGTGGGCGCCGACTACGAGACCTCGCGCCGCGCCACCACAACGGTGGCCCGGGCCCACGAGCTGGTCGACCTGCTGATGGGTGCCGGCGGAGAGGGCCATGTGGTCCTCGGCGCGTCGACGTCGTCCCTGCTGGCGCGCCTCGGGCACTGCTTCGGCCGGGCCGGCGCCGGCGACCGGAACGAGATCGTGGTCGCCGAATCGGGGCACGAGGCCGACATCGGCCCGTGGGTCGGGCTCGGGGAGCGCGGCTTCACGGTGCGCTGGTGGCGTTTCGACCGCGAGCGGCAGGAGTGCCCGCTGGAGGCCCTCGGCGATCTGCTGGGCCCGCGCACGAGGCTCGTGGCCCTGCCCCACGTCTCGAACCTGCTCGGCCGCGTCGAGGACATCGGGGCCGCTACCCGCATGGCCCACGACGTCGGCGCGAAGGTCGTGGTGGACGGGGTGGCCTACGCCCCCCACCGGATCATGGATGTGGCCGCCTGGGGCGTCGACTGGTACGCGTTCTCTCTGTACAAGGTCTACGGGCCCCACATGGCGGCGCTGTACGGCAGCGCCAGCGCCTTCGCGGAGATCGAGGGACCCAACCACTTCTTCGTCCCCGCCGCGGATCCCGTCTACAAGTTCGAGCTCGGCGGCGTGCTCCACGAGGGCTGCGCCGGCATCCTCGGGCTCGCGGACTACCTGCCGCTATTGGCCGGACGCGTCCTCGACCGCCACGGCGAGATCGATCGACTCACGATCGAGACCGCCTTCGCCGCCATGGCGGCCCTGGAGCGGCCGCTCCAGACGACGCTGCTCGACTATCTGCGGGTCTGCCCCTCGGTGAGAATCTTCGGCCCGACCGATGCGGGCCCGGGGCGCGTGCCCACCATCTCCTTCGTCCACGCCTCCCGCTCCTCCCGCGAGATCGCCGTCCTGGCCAACGAGCAGGGCCTGGGCATCCGCTACGGCCACTTCTACGCCCACCGCCTGGCCGCGGCCCTCGGTCTCGAGCCGGATGACGGCGTGGTCCGGGTCAGCCTCGTGCACTACAACTCGATGGACGAGGTCGAGCGGCTGATGGCGTTCCTCGACTCCGCGCTCTGAATCCTCGGGTTTTCGCCGTTTGACGCCAATGTCTCGAAGGGACTATCGTGAACCGCATTTCACACGAGGAGGGAACATGGCGAGGTCACTTCTGAGTACGTGCTTGGCCCTGGGAATGGTCGTGACAGCCTGGGGCTGCGGCGACGACGAGGAGGGCATCGACGAGAACCGCCGCGACGACGCGTGGCAGGTCGAGATTGATCTCGACGGCAGCCTGCAGAACGCCGCCTGGTCTCCGGACAGCGATGCCCTGCTCTTCACCCGCTTTCGCGAGGGCTACAACGAGGAGCCAGCGGATCTGTACATCGTGGACGTCGAAGGCGACGATCCGTCGGAGATCGTGTCGGACGGCAGCGGCAACGTCAATCTTCCCGGTTCGTCATGGAACGCGGAGGAAGGACTGATCGTCTTCTCTTCCTCCCGGGAGCCCCACGACGAGATCTGGGCCATCGACGACGGCGGCGGCTCGGGCGACGAGTGGCAGATCACGTCGCGCAGCGGACTCGTGGCCTACGAGCCGACGATCTCCCCTGACGGGCAGTGGGTCGTCTTCGAATCCCACGTGCTCGACGAGGAGGACAACGGGATCGTCACCAAGTTCCGCGTCGACGGCGAGGGCCAGTACGTAGCGCTCACGGACGCGGATGACGACTGCCGCCAGCCCAACTGGTCACCCGCAGGTGATCTCGTCCTGTTCCAGCGCTTCGACGGGGAGCAGTGGGACATCTTCGTGATGAACGACGATGGGACCGGCGAGCAGCAGGTCACCGACGGGCCGGGGGACAAGACCGACGCCTCCTTCTCTCCGGACGGCGAGTGGATCGTCTACTCCTCTGACGAGGGCGAGCTGGACCTGGCCAACATCTTCGTCATCCCCGTCACCGGAGGCGATTCGGAGCGCGTCACCGAATGGGACGGCTACGACGGCGCCCCCTCGTGGTCTCCGGACGGTTCGATGATCGCCTTCGAGTCCTACCCCGGCGACCCGGACGACTGCCCGGGTACCACCCTCTGGGTCATCGACGCGCCGGACGTTCTGTAGCGGACGCCCGTTCCTCCAATCGTCAGCCGAGCGCCTCCCGGACCGCGCGCAGCAGCTCGTCCGCCGAGAACGGCTTGGTGAGGAAATGCGCCCCGGGACTGATCTCGTCCACGCCGCCGGCTCCGTCGGCGTAACCGGACATGAAGAGGATGGGGATCCCCGGCCGGAGCTCCGCGAGGCGCCCGGCCAGCTCGCCGCCGCCCATGCCTGGCATCACCACGTCGGTGAGCACCATGTGCAGCGCTCCCGGGTGCTCCCCGCAGGCCCGGATGGCCTCCGGGCCGCTCCCCGCCGACAGCACGGAGTACCCGGCCGATCGGAGGATCCGCTCCACCACGCCGCGCACGGTGTCCTCGTCCTCGACCACCAGGATCGTCTCGCCGCCGCCGTCTCCGCGGAGCGACGCCCGCGGATCATCCGTGGCAACCTGCGCCACACCGTCGGCCGCGCGCGGCAGGATGACCTCGAAGGACGAGCCCCGTCCCGGCTCGCTCGTGACCCGGATGTGGCCGCCGCTCTGCACGACGATGCCGTAGACCATGGACAGCCCCAGGCCCGTGCCCTTTCCCACCTCCTTGGTCGTGAAGAACGGGTCGAAGACCCGCGCCCGGATCGCCTCATCCATGCCGCAGCCCGTGTCGCTCACCAAGAGCAGGACGTTGGGCCCGGGCGACATCCCGTGCCGGGCCGCCTCCTCCTGCTTGATCTCGATGTTCGCCGTGCGGATCCCGAGATCGCCGCCGCCGGGCATGGCGTCCCTCGCATTGACCGCGAGGTTCATGACCACCTGCCCGATCGCCCCGTGGTCGACCTCCACCGGCCACAGCCCCTCGGCCAGGTCCATCCGGACCCGGATATCCTCGCCCAGAAGCCGGACGAGCATCTCCTCGAGCCCGCGCACCACTTCGTTCAGGTCCACGACGCGAGGCTCCAGCACCTGCTTGCGGCTGAAGGCCAGCAGCTGGCGCGTGAGCGACGCGGCGCGCCAGCCGGCCTGCTGGATCCGCTCGAGATCGTCGCGGACGGGATCGGACTCGGGCAGGGCGTTGGCCGCGAAGCGGGCGTGGCCGTTGATCACGGTCAGCAGGTTGTTGAAGTCGTGGGCGATGCCGCCGGCCAGGCTGCCGATGGCCTCCATCTTCTGGGAGTGGCGCAGCTCCTCGGCCAGCGCCACCTTTTCCCTCTCGGTCCGCTTGCGGTCCGTGATGTCCTCGCCCGAGGAAAGCGTCCCGATGATCGCGCCGTGCTCGTTCCGAACGTAGGTGTTGCGCCACGCGACGAGCCTCGGTTCGCCGTCCCGACCGAGCACGCGGTTCTCGAAGAACTCATCGAGGGCGAGGTCGCCCTTGATGATCCGATCGAAGATCGCTTGCACGGTCTCGCGTTCGTCCTCGGGGATCGCGATGTCGAACCAGCTTTGCCCCAGGATATCCGACTCCGGGCGGCCGAGGATCTCGCAGGCCTTGCGGTTGACCATCGCGATCCTTCCCTCCTGGTCGAGCCCCACCATCATCACCGCGGCGATGTCGAGGTACTGCCCGGCCCGTTCCTTCTCGGCGCGCAGCCGGGCCTCGTTCTTGCGCAGCTCCTCGTTGGCCGTGGCGAGGTGCCGGGTGCGGGCCCGGACCTGCAAGCGCAACAGCAGCGCCAGCCCGAGCGCGAGGACCAGTGCCGCCGTCGTCAGGCCGACGACCCACAAGAGATCGCGGGGGCCGGCGGCGGGGGGGGGCCGGTCCATCCACCGGGCCAGCACCGTGTAGTACGGGGAGTTCGATTGCTTCCGCCAGGATTCCAGGTGCCGGTCCAGGGCCTCCAGCAGGTCGGCGCCCCGCCCCTCGGCCGTGGCGAAGTGCAGGTCCGCGACCAGGAAGACGACGGGCGTCTTCACGAGCCCGTGGTCGCTGTGAAAGCGATCGCCGAAGAGATGGTTGGCAACCGCCGCGTCCGCCGAACCGGCCGCGACCAGGCGGAAGGCCTGCTCCAGCGATCGCATCGGAACGATGTCCACCTCGAGACCGAACCCGCGGGTCATCTCTTCGAAGGCCCCCTGCTGGATCGAGCCCTCGAGCAGGGCGACGCGCCGGCCGTCCACGTCGGCCAGGGACTCCAGCTTCAGCCCCGGGCGGGCGTAGAGCTGGGACCAGCTCTCGATGACCGGTATCCGGTGAAAGTCGTACCGCTCGTCGCGCTCCCGGGAGTAGGCCACGTCCGGCATCAGATCGATGCGGCCCTCCTCGAGGGCGAGCAGGCACTCCGCCCACTCGCACTTGACGAAGTCGAGCGACCAGCCCTCCTCGCGGGTCACCTCAGCGAGGAGGTCGACGAAGACACCGGCGGGTCGCCCCGCGCTGTCCGTGAAGATCTTGGGCTCGTTCTGGTAGACACCGACCCG
>CAYZAI010000139.1:0-11451 GCA_964476305.1 uncultured Myxococcales bacterium | reverse complement strand
CCGGACCTGCCGGCGCCCAAGGCGAAGGCCAAGGCGGAACTCGGTGGCGGGTTCGACGACGATCCGTTCGGCGGGATCGATCTGCCCACGCCTTCCGGCGCGATGGACCTGCCCGCTCCGGCGGTTACGATGGACCTGCCCACTCCGGCGAGGATCACGGATCTGCCCACCCCGGCGACTACGATGGACCTGCCAACCCCGGCACGGATCATGGACCTGCCAACACCGGCGGGCACGACGGATCTCCCCACGCCCGCGAACATCGCGGATCTGCCGGAACCCACGGCGGGAGTGACCGGCCTTCCGCGGCTCTCCCAGGAGCCGCCGGCACCGCCGATCCCACCGGTTCCGCACCCGTCCCCGGCCCCGGGCAGCGGCCGCGTCGCGGCGAGCGGCTCGACGGACTACGGCGAGATCGACCTGGGTTCCGCCGATCAGGCGGAGTTCGATGCCTTTCCGACCCGGACCGGCCCCCATGGGGAATGGGAGGAGGAATCCGGCGACGCCAAGGACCAGACCTTCGAGCTCGCGGACGATCCCCAGGCCGGGAGGCGAGGGATGTTGGTGGACGAAGCCGTCCCGGCGCCGGAGGGCCAGGACCGTGAGCAGACCCGCCGGACGGGCGCCAAGTTCGACGGCCGGCGGCGGTGGGAGCGGCAGAAACGGGGCGTGCGCATCGCGCTGCTGGTGCTGCTGGCCCTGATCGCGGTGGGTGGCGGCGCGCTCACGTTCACTCCCCTGGGGCCGTTCGGCGCCAAAGCCATCGCCGGCCTGCTGCCGAACGCTGCGGAGGATGCGATGGTCGAGCAGACCGCGGACAGGATTGCCCGCCGGGTCGGCGCCGACACCCTGCGCGACATCAATGACGCCATCGCCGAGCTCGAGCTGACCCGCAAGGAGCTCAAGGACAACGAGGATCTGCGACTGCTCGGGAACTTTCTCCACAACTGGTACCAGATCCGCTTCGGCGACGACGCCAGGCACATCGACGCCGCGACGCGGCTGCTCGGGACGATCAACCCGGAGCAGTCCGTTTCCCGATTCGCGCCGGCGGCCATCGCTTCGAAGGACCTCCTCGGGCTGAAGGTCGCCAAGGTGATCCAGAAACTCGGGAAGCTGCAGAAGCCCTCACCCGACATGCTGGCGCTGCTCGCGGAGGCGCACCTCAGCGAGGGCAAGACCGACAAGGCCCGGGCCTTGGCGAAGAAGCTGGCCGCGGTGGAGAAGGGATCGGTACGGGCCAGATTCCTCGAGGCCAGGTCGCTGGCGCTGGAAGGCAAGTCCGAGGAGGCCAGGGAGCTGTTGCGGCAGATCGTCCAGGAGAAACCGGGACACCATGACGCGCTGCTGCTCGAGGCGTCGCTGGCCACCGAGGGCAAGGTCGCCGACCCGGCCGCGATCATCGCCAGGCTGCGCAGCTTGACCGACGCTGCCGACGGGACGGCGACGGCCGGCCAGCGGGCACGAGCGCACGCCCTGGTGGGCCGGCTCCACCTCGCCGAGCGGGAGCTCACCAAGGCCGCAAGCGAGTTCGACCGGGCCGAGGAGCTGAACCCCAAGGATCTGGTGATGCTGGTGGGTCGCGGCACCCTCGCACTGGCAGGCGACGACTTCTCGGCCGCGGCGAGTTTCTTCGTCCGCGCCCGAGCCGAGCACCCCGGGGATCTGCTGGCGGCGCTGGGGCAAGCCGAGACCTCGATCCGCCAGGGCAGCTTCGGTGACGCCAAGGGTACGCTCACGGATCTGGTGGCCAAGCACCCCGCCCACCCTCGGGTCCACTACCTGTTGGGGCTGGTAGAGGCCGCGCTCAAGAACTCCGAGAGCGCCGAAAAGAGCTTCGGGCAGGCCATCGCGCTCGACAAGGAGTTTCTCGACGCTTACGTGGCCCTGTCCGATCTCTATCTCAAGCAGGGTCGGGACGCCGAGGCGCTGCGCACTCTCGACGAGGCGCGGAGCACGTCGTCGGGTTCACCGCTCGTCAACATGGCGCTGGCCGAGGCGCACGCCTCCCGCGGAGACTACGGAAAAGCCGCCACGGAACTGCAGGCCGCCATCGCCATCGACCCGCGAAACGCCCGGGCCCACCTTCGCTTGGCCCAGGCCCTGCGCAAGCTGGGCAGACACGAGGAAGCGGTCCGGGTCCTCGACGAGGCTGCGGCCATCGACTCGAACCTGCCGGGGCTGGCCCTCGAGCACGGGCTGCTGCTGGAACAGACCGGTGAGGTCCGTCAGGCCCTCAAAGCCTACGAGAAGGCGCTGGCCGCCAACCCCTCGGACGCCGGGGCCAAGATCCGCGTCGGGGCCGCGAGCCTGATACTCGGCAGGCTCGACCGGGCCCAGGAGCTGCTCGAACAGGTGGTGGCCGCCGATCCCGGTTCGGCGGACGCCAACTTCTACCTGGGCGAGGTCCTGCGGATCAAGGGGCTGATCGCCGAGGCGGTGGGCTACCTCAAGACGGCGGCCAAGCTCGACGAGGCGAACGCCCTGTATCACGTGCGGCTGGCCGCCGCGTTGATGGCGGCGCGCAACATGTCCGAGGCCGCCCGCGAGCTGGAGCGGGCGCTGGAGCTCGACCCGGAGCTGGCCGAGGTCCACCTGCGGATCGGCGAGTCCAAGCTGCGGGCAGGCAGCGCTCGGGACGCCATCGCCAGCCTCGACAAGGCGCTGTCCCTGGACCCGCGCCTGTCCGAGGCCTACGCCCTGGCCGGCGAGGCTTTCGAGGAGCTGGCCGACCTGCGGACGGCCCAGGCCTACTTCCGACGGGCCGTACGCGACATCCCCGAGAATGGCCTGCTGCACTTCAAGCTGGCGCTTCTAGAGCTGCAGGTCACGGGGACCCGCGCCGCGGCGGCGAGCCTGGCCCAGGCGACCCGGCTGGGGGACAGCGAGGAGCAGCCTCCACCCTGGCTACCGGAGGCCTACTACAGATACGGATCGACGCTGATGACCATCGGCCAACGCGCCCAGGCGAAGGCCGCGTTCGAGCACTACCTCGAGATCGCCCCCGAGAACGCCATCGACCGCCCCGCGGTCCAGGCGCAACTCGACGACCTTTGAGCGGAGGTGCCATGGCACGGGAGTTCCGCTCGGACACGATGACCCTGCCCACGCCTCCGATGCGCGAGGCGATGCGCGGCGCCGATCTCGGAGACGACGTGGTGGGCGAGGATCCCACGGTCAATCGCCTCGAGGACATGTCGGCGGAGATCCTCGGGACCGAGGCCGCGCTGCTGGTGCCCAGCGGCACCTTCGGCAACCAGTGTGCGATCGCGGTCCACGCCCGCCCCGGCGACGAGGTGATCGTCTCCGAGACAAGCCATGTCGTCGACCACGAGGCCGGCGCGTCCGCGGCCCTGTCCGGGGTCCAGCTGCGCTGCATCGCCCCGGCGGCGCGCTCCTGGCTCACGGCGGAGGAGATCCGCCCGCGGCTGCGTACCGTCCCCGACGTCCACCACCCGATGACGGCGCTCGTGGTGCTCGAGAACGCCCTGGCGGACGGCACGGTGATGCCGATCGAGGACATGCGCGAGGTGCGAGCCCTGGCCGACGGACACGGGTTCCGGATCCACCTGGACGGCGCGCGGCTGTTCAACGCGGCTCTCAGCCTCGGTGTCGAGCCGCAAGAGGTCGCCGCCTGCGTGCACAGCGTGACGGTCTGCCTGTCCAAGGGGTTGGGGGCGCCCGTGGGCAGCGTGCTCGCCGGGAGCCGGGAGTTCGTCGAGGCAGCGAGGCGGAGACGCAAGCAGATGGGCGGCGGGATGCGCCAGGCAGGGATCATCGCGGCGCCCGGGATCCTGGCGCTGACCGAGGGCGTGGCGCGCCTGGCCGAGGACCACCAGAACGCCCGGCTGCTGGCCGAGGCCCTGGCCGCGATCCCCGGGATCCGGGTCGACTTGGGCAAGGTGCAGACCAACATGGTCTTCCTGCGGGTCGGGGCGCCTGGCCGCAGCGAGGAGGGCCTGGTGGACTTCCTGAACGGCCGCGGCTTCGCGGTCTATCCGCCGCTCCTGTGGGGCATCCGCCTGGTCACCAGCTCGCGGGTCGACGCCGCGGACTGCGCGGCCCTCGCCGAGGCCGTGGCGGAGTACATGCGGTAGGAACCTGCCCATGCTACACTCGCGGCGATGACGCGGAAAACGGACAGCCTGATTCGGTTCGACGGCTTCGCCAGGCGGGACCACGGTGCATTCGCCGCTTGGGAGCGCCGCGAGGCGCGGGACCGGTTGCGCGTACTCACGATAGAGGAGAGCTGCGCCGAGTTCGCAGCGCTCCTGGGCACGTTCGGCGCGAGGCCGCCGGCCGATCTCCTGCCGCTCCTCGAGCGGGACGAGCGCGAGCGCAGGGACATCGTCGTCAGGCGGCAGACGGCTTTTCGCCGCCTCGCGGAGGCAAAGTCGGGTACGATCGCACCGGGTGCGACGTGAGCCCCGAGCGCCTCCGCTCCCTCGCGGGGTTGCTGCGGGACATCGGCTCCCCCGCAATGATCATCGGCGGCCTCGCGGTGTCGGTCCACGGTCGGCCACGCACGACACTCGACGCCGACGTCACGATCTCCCTGGACATTGGCGAGCTGCCCCGGGTTGTCGCAGCCGCATCGAGGTGCGGCTTCACCCCGCGGATCGAGGATCCCGAGCCGTTCGTGCGGCGAACGAGGGTCCTTCCGTTGCGGCGGGTGGAGGATGGCTGGGACGTGGACCTCGTCTTCGCCGGGAGCCCGTACGAGCTCGAAGCCATCGGCCGTGCGCGGTCGGTCGCGATAGGCGGGTCCGATCTGCCGGTCATCTCCCCGGAGGACCTGCTGATCCACAAGATCCTCGCTGGCAGGCCGCGGGACGTCGAGGATGCGGCCTCGGTGGTTCTGCGCCAGGGGGATCGCCTCGATCGCCGGATGGTCCTCGGAGTCCTCTCCGAGCTGGCTTCGTTCCTCGCGGACGACGATCTCAGGCGCCGGGCGGAAGAGGTGCTCGCGTCCGACGCCGACGTTTGATCGCGACGGGAAAAGGGCGCTCCTTCGGAACCGTCTGGTTCAAGACGCCGGCTCCTCGCCGGGAACCCACGAGAAGCGCTGGGACAGGAGGTCGCGGGCCCGCTCCAGCTCTTCGCTGAGCCGCACCGGGTAGCCGGGGTTCGCCGGCTCGAGGGCGCGAAGCTGGTCCGGCAGCATGTCGAGCTGGCTCCGCGCCCGGCCCCGGACCAGCTCCAGGTCGCAGAGCCCCTCGGGCAGGCGCCTGCCGCCCTGCATCACCGGCACCAGCAGGGGTCGTCCCGGGATAGACTCGCCGACACGGCCGACCACGTCTCCGATCGGGACCCCGTTCAGCTCCTGGCGGTAGATCTGCTTGCGCCAGGGCACGGTGGCCTTGTGCAGGGAGAGCTTCATCCGGCCCTCGCCGCCGTACTCGACGAGCTTGTAGGCAGCGTCCAGGGACGGCGCGTCCTGGCTCGTGCCCAGCCGTGTGCCCACGCCGAAGCCGTCGATGGGCGCGCCCGCCGCCACCAGTCTGGCGATGCTGTGCTCGTCGAGGTTTCCCGAGGCGATTATCCGCACCCGGTGCAGCCCCGCGTCGTCGAGCAGTCTTCGTACGCGCTCGGAGAGATCCTCGAGATCGCCCGAGTCGAGGCGCACGGCGCGCAGCTTGAAATCGGGGCCCGCGACGCGCGCCAGATCGATCACCTTGCGGACGCCCTCCAGCGTGTCGTAGGTGTCCACGACCAGCGTCGTCTCCGGGTACAGCCGCATGAAATCACGGAAGGCGGCCTCCTCGTCGTCGTGGGTCTGCACGTAGCTGTGGGCCATCGTGCCGGCGAGCGGGATGCCGTAGACCTTGCCGGCCAGCACGTTGGACGTGCCCTCGAGCCCGGCGACATACCCGGCGCGGGCGGACATCATCGCCGCCGAGGCGCCGTGGGTTCGGCGCATGCCGAAGTCCACCACCGATCGCCCCGCTGCGGCCGTGACCACCCGCGCGGCCTTGGAGGCCACCAGAGTCTCGTAGTGAAGGTGGTTCAGGGCGAAGGTCTCGACGAGCTGCGCCTCGATCAGCGGCGCCACGATCTGCACCACCGGCTCGCCGGCGAAGGCCACTGTGCCCTCGGGCACGGCGTGGACGTCACCGGTGAAGCGCAGGCCGGAGAGCCAGTCGAGGAACGACGGCGTGAACTGGGCCAGGCTGGCCAGGTAGTTGATCGCCCGCTCGTTGAACGAGAGACTTTCGAGATAGTCGAGCACCGGGTCCAGGCCGCAGGCCACCAGGTAGTTGCGGCTCTCCGGCAGCGAGCGGAAGGTCAGCTCGAACACCGCGGTGTCGTTCATCCCCTCGGCGTGGTACGACTGGGCCATTGTCAGCTCGTAGAGATCGACGAGCAGGGCCCGGTCCTCGATCTCGGACCACCTGTGGCTGTCGTTCATCACCGCTCCAGCACGGCGCCGGACGCCGCGAGCTCGGCGAGGGCGCGGACGCCGTCGCCGGGGTTGATGTCGACGGGGCGGGTGGCGGCCTCGATCACGTGCACCGCGAACCCCTCCCGCAGGGCGTCCAGGGCCGTGGCCCGGACGCAGTAGTCCAGGGCCAGGCCACCGACGAACACGCGGCGGATGCCCCAGGCGCGCAACCGCTCGGCCAGATCCGTACCATCGAAGGCGGAGTAGCTGTCCCGACCATCGGCTTCGGCCTTGGAGACAATCAGCGCATCCGGGGGAAGATCGAGGTCGTCGTGGAACCCGGCGCCGACCGTGCCGCGGACACAGTGGGCCGGCCACGGTCCGCCCTGCGGGGCGAAGCTGACGTGGCCCGGCGGGTGCCAGTCACGGGAGGCCACCACCCTGCTTCCACCCGCCACCGCCTCGCGGATCCAGCGGTTGAGCGCCGGGACCACGGCGTCGCCTTCGTCCACGGCCAGGGCGCCTCCGGGACAGAAGTCCCGCTGCACGTCCACCGCCAGCAGGCAGTCTCCGCTCCCGAGCCGCGCTCGCATCACGTCCTCCCCGGCGCCGGGCGGTCGGATCGCCCTTGCCGTCAGCTGCAAGGTATCATACTTCGAACGGCGCCGGGCAAGCCCGCGAAGGAACACGCCGTGACCCCTGAGCTGCACCTGTCCCACTACCGCCGCTTCCTGTGGCACGAGCACGGCCTGCTCGTCGTGCGCGGGAGCTTCGCCGAGGCCCGGGTCAGCAGGGATCTCTATTTTCTGCGCCATGGGATCCCTGTCGTGACCGGCCTCGCGGCCGCCGAGCTGGACCGGGCCATGGCCGCCGCGGCGCTTTCCGGTGTGGCCCTGGTGGATCGGGAGTCCTGGGGCTGGAGCATCACCCTTCCCGGCCGGGACTTCGGCCTGTTCGTGGGGTTGGAGGCGGAGGGCATGATCTGCGGCCGGACCGGACCCGCCGAGCGGGAGCGCGGCCTGACGATGCTGCAGCGCCAGAAGCCCGGGGGGCCGCTGGTCCAGAGCACCTACGAACCGCCCGGTGCCGACGTGATCGACGTTTTCCAGGACTACTACCTCAAGGTCGAGCAGATCCCGACGCGAGTCGCCGTCTCGGACGACTGGGAGAGCGCGCTGGTCCAGGTCCTGCCCGGCGGTGACCTCGCCCCCGTGAGCGCGCTGGCGGTCGGGGAGCTGCTCTCCCGGGTCGACGGCGGGATCGCCGCGGGTGACCTCGAGCCGATGCACGAGGTCGTGGTGTTCTACGAGTGCCGCTGCAACGAGGACCTGATCCGGGCGATGATCGCGTCCATTCCCGACGCGCAGCGGGCCGCCCTCCTCGCCGAGGAGGGAGAGATCCGGATCGAGTGCCCGCGCTGCGGCCGCGAGTACGCCATACTCCCGGACTAGCGTATCGATTGTCGAAAATCGCCATCGCGAAGAGACCGGCGCCCGTGTTATGATGCGCGCATGTCAATCAAGAGAACCAAGCCAAAGACGGATCGGCGCGGGTCGGGCGACGGATCGGCCAAGGGTTTCGGCGCTTCGACGACACGGAAGAAGGAACCGACCTGGCAGGAGGCGATGGCCGACACGACCGATGCCGCGTTCGTCGCCTACACCGCGAAAGGGAACTTCGCCGAGGGGACGCTGCTCAGTCACCCGACCTTCGGCAAGGGCCTCGTGCTCAGCGCGGAAGGCAGGAAGATGGAGGTCCTGTTCGCCGAGAGCAAGAAGATGCTGATCATGGGCATGGCCTGAGCGGCTCCGCTCGTTCCTGGAATCACTGCAGGTAGGGCTCGCCGCGCAGGGCGCGGTCGTGGAACAGGAGCATCTCGATCACCCCCGGACCGCGGTTGAACTCGTAGCTGTGATCCCCGCCGACCACGTCCAGCCGGTGCTCGATGGCGGCCGCGTGCCACGCCGAGGAGAGCCGTTTCGTCGCCCCGAGGAACCGGTCCTCGTCGCTGCTCAAGAGGCGCAGGGCGATCCCGGGCCTGGCGGCGCGGGCCCGACGCGCCAGATCCACCAGCAACGCGGTGTCCCGCGCCCCGATGGCGGGCTGCAGCGCGCCCACCGCGCCGAAAGTCCTCGGCAGCGAGAGCCCCACCAGCAGCGCGGCGCGTCCGCCGAGGCTCACCCCGTCGATGCCAACGGCCTCCCCGGCGACCGCGAGCTCGCGCCTGGCTCGGGGCAGCAGCCTTCCGGCGATGATCTCGCCGAAGGCCCGGGCGTCCGCAGCCTGGTCCTCGCCGCGGAAGCGGTCCGGCAGGTACGGGCAGAGCACGACGAGCCCCCGGTAGGGCCGCCGCTCGAGGGAGCGGTTGATTTCCGAGAGCCGCTCGGGGGAGACCATCCCCTGGAAGTCCGTTTCCCGAAGCGGCGGGTGGTGAAGGCGCGCGAGAGCCTCTCTCATCTGGTAATCGTCGAGCCAACCCCGGGCGCCCCGCGCCGGCTCGCGCCGGGACTCGCCCTGGCCGTGGAGCGCCACCAGCAGCGGGAAGCGCTCGCCCTCTCGCGACGGCAGCGGCGCCGAGATCACGACCGGGATCGGGCCCAGCGGCGTGTCGGGGAAGATCCATTCGGCTTCGAGGGGCGACCCGGATCCGCTCCCGTCCCGGGCGGCGACGTTCTCCCGGTCGGGCTCCTCACCGCCGTCGCAGCGCCGGGCGCACCCGCCGGTCGCGGCGACGAGGAAACCGAGAAGCAGCTTGACGTGTCCGGAAAGCGCCACGGGGAACCTCCGCGTCGGTGGTTGCACCGGAAGCGATTTCTAGCAGCCGAGGCGGCGGTGGTCCATCGACAAAGCGGCGAGGCCCGAAACGCCTTTGAAGGGCCGGAGGGCGGTGCTATAGCACTTGTCGCGCTTCGCCCGCGGAGCGGCATCGAGGAGCGGCAAGAGCATGACCGAGCCACTCTCCTGCGACACCGTCACCATCGAGATCGACGGCCGTCCAGTCACCGCCCGCCGCCACGAGCCCCTGCTCGACGTGGCCCGGCGGCTCGACATCCCGATCCCCGGCCTGTGCCACCACCCGGCCCTCGAGCCCCTCGGCGCCTGCCGACTGTGCGTGGTCGAGCACGTGCACCACGGCCGCAGCCGGTTCGTGGCCTCCTGCACCTTCCCTGTCGAGGACGGGATGGCCTTCCGCACGGACTCCGAGGCCGTACGGCGCCATCGCAGGATGATCGCCGAGCTGCTGCTGGCCCGCTGCCCGCAGGTGCCGGCCGTGCGCGAGCTGGCCCGCGGCCTGGGAGTGGCCGAACCGAGGTTCGCACCGGACGACGACACCTGTATCCTCTGCGGCCTGTGCACCCGGGTCTGCGAATCCTACGCCACCGCGGCGATTTCCCTGACCCATCGGGGCGACCGCAAGCAGGTGGGCGCCATCGGAGACGGCCCGCCGCCGACGTGCGTGGGCTGCGGCGGCTGCGCCCTGGTCTGTCCCACCGGTCACATCGCCGCCGCGCGCTCGCCGGGCAGCTACTCCGTCTGGAACCGGGAGTTTCCCCTGGCGGTCTGCGCGGTGGATCCGTCCCGCTGCGTGGCCTGCGGCGCCTGCGAGGAGGCCTGCCCCTTCTCGGTGCCCCGGGTGGTGCTGCGACGGGACGGCGGCGCCGCCGCCGAGATCCGCGTGGACGCCTGCCGGGGCTGCGGCGTGTGCATCGCGGCTTGCCCATCCGGCGCCATCTCGTCGCCAAGGGCGCAGCGGGAGGTCCCCGCCCCGGACGGCGCCCGCCTGCTGGTGATCGGCTGCCCCCGCTCGGGGTTGCTCGACCCCACGGCGCCGGCCCTGCCCGAGGGGACCCGGGCGATGGAGCTGCCCTGCGCCGGCGGCGTCGGGCCCGGCATGCTGCTGTCCGCCCTGGCCCTGGGCTACCACGGCGTGCTCGTCCTCGGCCGCCACCAGGAGACCTGCCGCCTGGACGGCGCCGAGGATCACGCCCGTGACGTCGTGTCGCGCATCGAGCGCCTGGCGGTCCTGCTGGGCCTGGGTCCGGGCCGCGTGCAGTTCACCGAGCCCATGCCCGGCCGCGAGGGACCGGCCAACGCGGCGCGGGACGCCCTCGAGGATCTCGCGGCGTTGCCCTTCTCAGTCACACAACCGCCATTCGAGCGAACCCCAAAGGACGAAACCCGCCTGCCCAGGCCGCCCTCCCCCCCAACCCCCCTTCCTGCGAGGAAGGGGGGCTCCGAGCGGAATCAGTCTCCCCCTTCCCTCGCAGGGAAGGGGGCCGGGGGGGATGGGGGGAGTCTGGCGCTGGGAGCCGGTTTCTTGGCAGAACCGGCGCCTGCGGATCCGGTCGACGACGACCTGCGCAGCGCCGTGGATCTGGCTTTCCGGCTGGCGGAACAGGGCAGGGGTGAGGGCCTGTCTTCCGCTCTCGATCTCCTGCTCGAGGAGTGGCTGGCTCCCGCGCGGTTCTCGGAACGGCTTGAGGCCCCGCCGACGCCGGGGGATGCGTATCGTCTTTTCGGGAGCATGCTTTCCGGGAGGCGCGGCGCGTGGCGAAGGAGCGACGGATGAGAGCCCAGCGGCGCATCAACGGCCACCCGATCCTCGCCGATCTCGGCCCTGCCACGGTGGAGTTCACTTTCGACGGCGAGCCGCTGCTGGCGCGACCTGGTGAGATGATCGCCTCGGCCCTGTTCGCCAGCGGGATCTCCGTGTTCGGCCACCACCAGAGGGACGGCGGGCCCCAGGGCATCTTCTGCGCCAATGGCCAGTGCTCCCAGTGCACGGTGTTGGCGGACGGCCGCCCGGTGAAATCGTGCATGACCGCCGTAGAGCCCGGGATGCGCGTCGAGCGCGCCGAGGGGCACCCGCCCCTTCCCGCGGACGACCGGCCGGCGTCACCCGGCCGTCCGGCCGACGACACCGCCACGGTGCTGGTGCTCGGCGGCGGCCCCGCTGGCCTCAGCGCCGCCGTGGAGCTCGGGCGCCTGGGGGTCGACGTGCTCGTGGTCGATGACAAGCCCGAGCTCGGCGGCAAGCTCACGCTTCAGACCCACGGCTTCTTCGGCTC
>CAYZAI010000138.1:0-11483 GCA_964476305.1 uncultured Myxococcales bacterium | reverse complement strand
TCCCGGCAGGAAGCGGTTCGAGTACAGTTCCCTCGGTGACAACCAGTCCTGAATTCATCAATAATAACAGAATGTTACTAGAAATGTGGCAAGGCGGAAATCGAGAAATCGCCGCTATGTCGCCGTAGATTTCTCGCGGACGCTCTCCCCTCCAAGCTCGAAATGCTTCCCGGAATTGATTGATAAAGAAAACGTAATGCGTTACTTTGGACAGGTAGTTCTGGAGGACTTCGCGTGGACATCAGCAGCTACATCGATAGTCTGGCCGCCAGGGGGCGGTACCACTTCACGACGGCAGAGGCTGTCGCAGCCTTGGGCTCGTCGCCTGTCGCAGCTCGCGCGGCGATCCGACGGCTGCGGGAGAAAGCCCGCTTGGCGATGCCGTTTCGCGGCTTTCACCTGATCGTCCCACCTGAGTACCGCTCCCTCGGGTGTTTGCCGGCGGACCAGTTCGTGCCGCAGCTCATGGAGCACCTTGGACTGGCCTACTACGCAGGTCTGCTCTCTGCTGCGAGCTTGCACGGCGCAGCGCACCAGGCGCCCATGGTCTTTCAGGCAATCGTCGCTGACAGCCGTCCCAATATCCGCTGCGGCCGAGTGCGCGTCGCGTTCGTGGCGCGCGGCAACGTCAGCGAAGTCCCGACCGTGGAGAAGAACACGTTGCGGGGCGTTCTGCGTGTCTCGACGCCGGAGGCGACCGCGTTCGACCTCGTCGGGTATCCCGGCCACGCGGGTGGTCTGTCCAACGTCGCGACGATCCTCTCCGAGCTTGCTGAAGACATGGATGCGGCAAAGCTGCTCGCCGAGACCGAACGCTCGCCGCTCCCCTGGACGCAGCGTCTCGGCTATCTCCTCGAGCGTGTGGAAGCCGCGAGCCTCGCGGCACCACTCTTAGAGCTTGTCGCGGCCCGGGCGAAGGAGTACGTGCCGCTGAGGACGAGGAAGCCCGTCGCGCGCGCCTCACGCGACGCTCGATGGCGGTTGCTCGTGAACGAAGCGGTGGAGGCGGACCTGTGATCCCGTTCGACTACATCACGGAGTGGCGCGCCGAAGCGCCGTGGACAATGGAGGCGCAGGTCGAGCAGGACCTGATCCTCTCCCGCGCCGTTGTCAGCATGTTCGCCGAGCCCGAGGTCAGGCAGCTGCTCGCTTTCCGAGGCGGAACCGCGCTCTACAAGCTCCATCTTCGGCCGGCTGCGCGCTACTCCGAGGACATCGATCTCGTGCAGGTCACGTCCGGGCCGATCGGCGGCGTCCTCGACGCGATCCGCCGCACGCTCGATCCGTGGCTCGGAGTGCCGCGGCGCACGACCAAGGAAGGTCGTATCGTCATGGTCTACCGCATGACCTCCGAGGGGCAGCCTCCGGTCCCGATGCGCCTCAAGGTCGAGATCAACTCCCGCGAGCACTTTTCGGTGTTCGGAATCGAAGACCGTGAGTTCGCCGTGCGATCAAGGTGGTTCACGGGAGCCGCGACGGTGAAGACGTACCAGCTCGACGAGCTACTCGGCACGAAGCTGCGCGCGTTGTACCAGCGCAAGAAGGGGCGCGACCTCTTCGACCTGTTCATCGCGAGCAAGCGGGCGAAGGTCAGTCCCGCGCGTGTGGTCGAGTGCTTTTCGCGCTACCTCGAACACGAGGGAAAGCGTGTCACACGCGCGGAGCTCGAGATGAACCTCCAAGAGAAGCTCACTGACGACACCTTCCTCACGGATGCCGAGCCCCTCATCGCCCCGGATATCGACTGGAGCACTGCCGATGCGGCCGGATACGTGCAGCGCGAGATCCTCCCGCTTCTCCCCGGCGAGCCGTGGAAAGGCGGCGAGTGACACTTTCGTGGAGGACAAATGCCAGAGCTTCACAGAGCAGATCGAACAAATGTACATTCTTCAGGGGATCGCGTTAAAGTAAAGTATCGGTGGAGACTATAATTATGGATCGAGCTTATCGACTGGCAGCGACCCTCGCTGGGCAACTCGCGGATCTCATGCTGCGAGGAGACGACTCTCGCCGATATCGGCATCTACTCGACCTGCTAACGGAGTAAAAAAGGAACGACCGTTCCGGTTCGCCTGCCGATAATAAGTCGCCGCTATGTCGCCGTAACTCGCGGCCTTGAGACGGACTCGGCGACATTCAACGGCACGAGGCGCAACGACGATTCCGTCGTGTTTCCGGGAAGATACGGGGCAAGTCTCCGTAATCGCACAGCTATTCGGGATGGCGCTCTTTTCGATTCGAGTCCCGTAGCTCCCCGGACATCCCGGACCGGCCCCGATCCCTACCCCGTGAGGTCCCGGAACGTCTTCGACCGGCCCGCATCCCGGGGGATCAGGTCCCGGCGGATGACGGCGGCCCGCCAGTCCCCATGCAGCACTTCTTGTACTTCTTCCCGCTGCCGCAGGGGCAGGGGTCGTTGCGGCCGGTCCGGGGTTCGGCGACGAGGGGCCGGGACTTGCCCCAATAGGCCACGCCGTTCTCGATCAGGACCAGGGACTGGTCGCGTGTCCAACCGCAGCGGGTGAAATCGAGCCAGCTCTTCGGCGGGTGGAGGTCCTCCGCCTCGCACCGGGCGAGCCAGGGCAGGGGCGCGGCGAGCAGGGTCAGCCGTTGCTCCATCCGGCGCACGTCGAACTCCCAGCTCGCCGACACGGAGCGCGCCAGCTCCTCGGGGATCGCGTCGGCGGCAGCGAAGTCGTAGGGCGGCCCGGGGGCCAGATCCTCGATGGTCCCGAAGACCACGTCCCTGGCGATGTCGGCGTGGCACCTGCTGAAATCGGCGGGACGCTCGATCACCGCCCGGGCGAGGTCCAGGACACCCTGGCCCTGGATCGCGAAGTACTCCGCGGCGCTGCTCTTCGGGTCGGCCGGCGGCTTCTTCGATGCCAGGATCCGCAGCACCTCCCGTCTCAGCCTCTCGTGCCGCAGGGCGATCACGACGATCCCGAACACCGCGGCCAGCCAGTCCATGTCCACGGCGGCCGTCTCCAGCCGCTTGCGGCAGTGGGGCAGCGCGGCCCGTCCCAGGCGTCCGATGCCCCACAGCGCCCGCATGCAGTGCGAGCAGTCGCCCCAGCGCACCAGGTACAGCAGGTTCCGGGTCAACACCGACAGGACCGGGTCGGAGAGCCCGCGCGGGCCGTCCATGGTCGCCAGCAGCGCCAGGTGGCCGAGGGTCCAGTACGCCTCCCAGAAGGCGCGCAGGATGCTGTCCTTGAACTTGTGGGGCGCCTTGCTGCGCATCAGCTGCTGGAAGATGTCCAGTGCCTCGTTCTGGAACTCCCCGAGGTAGATCGCGTAGTCCCTCTTCAGCGCGATCTGGAAGGCCGCCGCCGCCAGGAACTCCTCGCGGCAGATCTTGTTCCCCTTGCGCATGATCGCCACGAACGCCTGGTCGAAGCGGCGATCCGTTTCCCGCAGCTCCTCGCGGATGGCGACGCGTTCCTGGTTCCGCAGCCAGTCCCGGCGGTGGGCCAGGGCCTGCCCGTGAGGCACGACGTGCAGGTCGGTCGTGGCCATGTCCCGGCCGAGGCAGGTGACGAACGCCCCCTCGCGGGTGGCCACCAGGAACGGCCCCTGGTCCTCCGAGTCGAGGGAGATCGCCACCCGCTCGCGCTCCGCGGGGATGCGGACGCGGCGAAGCACCCAGCGCAGGATCTCGGGGGTGTGGTACAGCTCCAGGGCCAGCTCGGACGACTCCCCCGTGGCGCGGCTCAGCCGCTCCAGGAAGTGCACCGAGTGGCCGTGGAGGGTGCCGGTCATCAGGGGCGATTCTAAACAAGCCCGCCGGTGAAGCTCAACCCCGTTTCGGGATCGGAGGCCCTCGCCCCGCCCGCGGCTTTACCGCAAGCCGTCCTGTGGTATGGTCCCTTTCGTTCAACACCGAACCGACAGACGAGGAGCCGACAGGCGATGGCACAACAGTCCTACAATCCCTTCGGCGGCGGCAGCCCGCCCGACTTCGGAGACTTCGGCCGCGGCCTGCGTCGCCACCGCAAGCTGATCGTCGGCCTGCTGGTGATCGGCGTGCTGATCGTCGTGGCGACGCTGGCGTTCTACCAGGTCGAGCCCGAGGAGGTGGCCGTGGTCACGCGCTTCGGGCGCTTCGACCGCATCGAGAACTCGGGCCTCAGGTTCCGTATCCCGATGGTGGAGCGGGTGCACCTGGTGCCCTCCAAGATGCAGTTGAAGACCGAGTTCGGCTTCCGCACCGAGTTCGCCGGCGTCAAGTCGTCCTTCCGGCGGGATCTTCAGACCCTCAGGGAGTCGTCGATGCTCACCGGCGACCTGAACGTGGCCGTGGTCGAGTGGATCGTCCACTACCAGATCTCCGATCCCTACAAGTTCGTTTTCAAGGTCCGCAACCAGGACGCCACGCTGCGTGCCCTGGCCGAGGCCACCACCCGCAAGATCGTGGGTGACTACTCGGTCACCGAGGTGCTGACCAGCGGCCGCGAGGAGGTGCTGGAGAAGGCGCAGGTCGTGCTGCAGGAGCTGTGTGTGCGCTACGAGACCGGCATCTCGATCCAGCGCATCGAGCTCAAGGACTCGGCGCCGCCGGACCCGGTCAAGCCCTCGTTCAACGAGGTCAACCAGGCCGAGCAGGAGCGCGACCGGCTGCTCAACGAGGCCGAGGCCCAGTACAACGCAGAGATCCCCCGCGCCAAGGGCCAGGCCAAGCAGATCCTCGAGGAGGCCGAGGGCTACGCCATCGAGCGCGTCAACCGGGCCCGGGGCGACGTGGCCCGGTTCGCGGCCCTCCAGAAGGAGTACGCCGCCTCGCCCCGGGTCACCCGGGCGCGGATCTACCTCGAGACGATGACCAAGGTGGTCCCGCTGGCCGGCCGCAGGATCTTCGTAGACGAGGCGGTGAGGGGCATGGTGCCGATGCTGCTGCCGATGAGCGAAGGGCCGCTGCCGGCCGCGCTGCGCGGAGGTGCCAAGTGAAGAAGCAAGCCGTCATCGCCGCGATAGTCGCGGTGCTCGTGCTCATCCTGCTCTCCACCAGCCTCTACACGGTGGGCGAGGCCGACCAGGTCGTGATCGTGGAGTTCGGCAAGGTGGTGGGCGACGCGGTCACCGAACCCGGGCTCCACCTCAAGCTGCCGTGGCAGGACGACCGGCGCTTCGAGAAGCGCTGGCTCGAATGGGACGGGGAGCCGAGCCAGATCACCACGCTCGACAAGCGCTACATCTACATCGATGTCTTCGCCCGCTGGCGCATCAGTGATCCCCTGGTCTTCATCGAGAAGCTGCGCGACGAGACCAGCGCCCAGGGAAGGCTCGACGATATCCTGGACAACGGCACGCGCAACGTGATCGCCAACCACAACCTGATCGAGGCGATCCGCTCGACCAACCGCGATTTCGAGGCCTGGGAGGACGCCCTCGGCGTTCCGACCTCTCCCGCCCTGCCAAAACTCCCCCCGGAGCCCGCCGCCGCGGAGGAGAGCGGCGCGGACGCCGGTGTCGCCGAGGCACTGGCGGACATCGACGCGGACGCCGGACCCGTCGACGAACCACCGTCGGCCGCCCTGACCCGGGCCCTCGCCGCCCCGCCGCTGGCTGGCGCGGTCTCCGACGACATGTACCGCATCGAGGCCGGGCGCGAGGAGCTGATCCGGCTGATCCTCGAGGGCGCCGCGCCCAAGGCCGCCGACCTCGGCATCGAGCTCAAGGACGTCCAGATCAAGCGCATCGACTACATCGAGAGCGTGCAGGCCAAGGTCTTCGAGCGGATGATCTCAGAGCGGCGCAAGGTGGCCGAGCGTTTCCGTTCCGAGGGCCAGGGGCTGTCCGCCGAGATCCTCGGCCGCAAGGACCGGGAGCTCAAGCGCATCCAGTCCGCGGCCTACCGCATCTCGGAGGAGATCCGAGGCCGGGCGGACGCGGAGGCGGCGCGGATCTACGCCGAGGCCTACCGCAGGGATCCCGAGTTCTACGAGTTCACCAAGACCATGGAGAGCTACCAGCAGACCGTCGACGAGAACACCTGGCTGCTCCTGACCACGGACTCGGACTACGCGAAGCGCATCAGCTCCATGGGCGGGAGTTCGCGCTGAGAGACTTCGATCCCCAGGCCGACTACTACGCGGTGCTCGGGGTCGGGCGGCGAGCATCCCAGGCCGAGATCAAGAAGGCCTACCACACCCTGGCGGCCCGCTACCACCCGGACAGGCACCAGGGCAACCCCCTCGAGGAGCTGGCCCGGGAGAAGCTCGCCCAGGCCAACGAGGCCTACCGCGTGCTCGAGAACCCCGACCTCCGGCGCGCCTACGACACGACTCGCGGAGGCTTCGGCCCGGCCGGCGATCCGGTGACCGCGAGCGCCGCGCAGGCCCCGGGCCGGGCTCCGTCCCGGAGCGCACCGCTCCAGTCGTGGACCGGCCTGCTCGTGGTGCTGGCGCTGATCGTCGCGCTTCCGCTGCTGCTGCGCGTCTTCCGCAACCCGCGAACCCTGGCCGTCGTCGGGCTGATCCTGGCGCTGGCCTGGTTCGGCCCGAGGATCTGGCGGTATTTCAGGAAGTAGCCCCGTCAGGAGTGCTCAGGTTCCGGTGTCCGTGACGGTGCCGGTATCCGTGTCGGTATCCGTGTCGGTATCCGTGTCGGTGTCGGTGTCGGTATCCGTGTCGGTGTCGGTGTCGGCGTCCGGGCCTGCATCGTACGGGGTGAAGCTGGCGTCCGTGTACTTGCGGGCGTAGCCCTCCTCGAAGTCGCACCCCGCGAGCGCAACAAAGCCGAGAGCGGCGATCAGACAGGCGACGAATTTCGTTGTCCTTCGCATCTTCCTCGTCCTCCCGACGCGGCCGTTGTGCCGCTGGCGACTGCCTGGATACGGAACAGTCTACCCAAACCGCGGCCTGCCGTCCATTCCCGAAAACGCAGATCGGAAAACGGCACAAAAAAGCTGCGAGGCGAACGCCGACATCGGTCTATCATGGCGCCCGACAGGAGGTGTGCCTTGATCAGCGACCCTGCCAAGACCCATGGGAGCGTGCTCGTCGACTGGGAGGACCGCGTCTGCGTCCTGACCCTGAACCGCCCGGAGCGGCGAAACGCCCTGGACGACGACGCCATCGGGGCGTTCGAAGAGGCCGCTTCGGAGATCGCGGACCTGGAACCGGCCGCGGTGATCCTGCGCGGAGCCGGGGACGACGTGTTCTGCGCGGGCTACGACATCGCGGGCATCGACCCCGACCGGGACGACGGGCGCCCGCTGCCGGACGAGCGGTTCGCGCGGGTGATCGGGGCCCTCGAGGCCATCGGTTGCCCGGCGGTAGCGGCCATGGCCGGCGACGCTTTCGGCGGCGGCCTCGATCTCGCCGCGGCCTGCGACCTCAGGGTGGCCGCCCCGGCCATCAAGCTCGCGATGACGCCGGCCCGCCTCGGCCTGGTCTACAACCTGGACGGCGTTGCCCGCATCGCCGGCAGGTTCGGCCCGTCCCTGGCGCGACGCCTGTTCCTGCTGGCCACGCCGATCACGGGCGAGGAGGCCCATCGGCTGGGGGCCGTGGACTTTCTTGCCGAAAAGGATCGGGTGTTCGACGCGGCCCGTGAGCTCGCCTCGTCCATCGCGCGAAACGCCCCGCTCGCGGTCTGCGGAAACCTCGCGGTCCTCCGCGCCGCCGGAAGTGGCGATCTCGATGCCGCGAAGAAGCAGGCGATCGCCGACCGACGGCTTCGGGCCTGGAGGTCAGCAGACCTCAGGGAGGCCCTGGCCGCGTTCGCCGAAAAGCGGGCCCCGACCTTCCGTGGGCGTTGATCCCCGCGCCCCGTTCCTACCCTCGCCGCACGAGCTTGGGTGAGCCGCTTGTCATGCTCATCGGAAAGGAATAATGCTCTTGGAATGGAATCTGCACCTTTCGGCAGCGCTAGCGGCTCGATCCTGCTGCTCGACGACGACGCGGCCATCCGCCAGCTCGTGTTCAAGGTGCTCTCCAGGGGAGACTACACGGTGGTGGCGACCGGAACCATCGCCGACGCGCTCGAACATCTGGAAGAGCACGCCTTCGACCTCGTCATCGTCGACAAGAACCTGCCCGACGGCTCGGGCCTGGAGGTCATCGAGCGGCTCAGGCAGCGCGGGGACATCGCCGAGGCCATCGTCGTCACCGGGTACTCGGACACGGACTCGGCGATCCGCGCCGTCGACCTGGGGGTGTTCCGCTACCTGAAAAAGCCGTTCGATCTCGCGACGTTCGACGTCGACGTGCAGCGGGCGCTGGAGTCGGCCCACATACGGCGCGAGCTCGCGGCCCGCACAAGGGAGATCGAGGATCGCAACGCCGAGCTGATGGAAGCCCTCGGCCGCGCGCGGGAGGCGGATGCGCGCCGCGTGCAGGCCGAGCGCCTCGCCACGCTGGGCTACATCGCCGCGGGAGTGGCCCACGAGCTGAACAACCCGCTGGCCGTGCTCTCGATGACGGTCCCGCCGGCCTGCGCCTCGCTCACGTCCCTTGTCGAGAGCGGCGAGCGCGACGCCGCCGAGCTGCTCCCGGCGCTGGCACGGATCGCCCGGCTGATGGCGCCGACCCAGGACGCCCTCGACCTTCTGACCTCCATCTCGAGGGACCTCCACACCCTCGGCCGCACGACCCCGGCCGAGCCCCGGCCCGTGGCCATCGCGGCAGTCGTCGCCTCGGCCCTGCGCCTGTCGCATCACAAGCTCAAGTACAAGACGCGCGTCGAGGTCGACATCGCTCCGGACATCGTGATCCTCGGCCTGGAGAACCGCCTGATCCAGGTCTTCATCAACCTGCTGACCAATGCGGCAAGGGCCATCGCCAACGGCGATATCGAGCACAACCGCGTGACGATCCGCGGGTGGAAGGACGGCGGCCAGGCGGTGATCGAGGTCACGGACACGGGCCACGGCATCCCGCCCCAGAACATCGAGCACATCTTCACCCGCTTCTTCACGCAGTCGGCACCGGGGGAAGGCAGTGGCTCGGGCATCGGGCTCTCCATCGTGAAGGAGGTGGTCGCCGAGCACCGCGGGACCATCGAGGTTCGAAGCAGGATCGGGGCCGGGACGACCTTCTCCCTGCGGCTGCCCCTCACTGAAGATCGAAGCGATAGCCCAGGCTGATCGACAGGATGGAAAGGCGGCCGCGCATGCTCTCGAGCTCGCCGCCGATCCAGAGGTAGCGGGCTTCGAGCAGCAGCGCACCCGGCCCCAGCCGCCGATCCGCGGCCAGCGACCCGCCCGCCGCGGGGAGAAACGCCCGCTCCAGGGAATCGAGATCGCCGCCGGCGACGGTGTTCACCGCCAGCGCGCCACCGCCCACCGCCGCGATCGAGAGCCCGAATCCATCGCCGAGGGGCACCCGCCAGGCGACACCCAGGGTGATCGGCACGACCCACGTGTTCGCGTCCAGATCGACATCGCCACCCGCCGCGGCCACGCCGCTCGTCCGGCTCCAGGCGAAGCCCGGCTCGAGCACGACACCGAGATCGACGCCCGGCACGGGCAGCCTCACGCCGATCTCCAGCGACACTGCCAGAGCGTGCAGCGCCCCCAGGTTCGTCACCCAGCCGGCCTTGGGTGCGAGCGAGAGCGAAGACGTCGCAGCAGGAACCGGCTCGGGAACGGGCTCGGGTGCCGGCTCGGGCTCAGGCTCGGGCTCGGGCTCCAAGACCGGGGGAACCACGGGGAGAGCG
The DNA here is from genome assembly GCA_964476305.1 of uncultured Myxococcales bacterium. GTDB lineage: Bacteria > Myxococcota_A > Polyangia > JAAYKL01 > JAAYKL01 > CAYZAI01. Next base: position 1,823 of record CAYZAI010000138.1, on the reverse strand, counting down.
ATTCGCGCCAGGGACGCGTCCTCGCCCTCCAGGGCCAGCCGGATCTCCACGTCCCCGGACGAGGCATCGTCATCGGGCGGCAGGAGGTAGTGCCAGCGCTGGACCACCGCTCGAGAGGGCTCCTGCTCCGCCAGCGAGCCGCGGGACGCCTCGATCGCCGGCCGGACATCGGCGCCGGCCTCGCTGCCGTCCGCGGCGAGCACCACCGAGAAGACGTCGGTCCCGCTTCCTCCGGCGACCAGCTCCGCGGCGGCGGTGAAAGCGAAGAGCCGACCCGTGGCCGGGACCTTCAGATCGACCTCGCTCCCCTCGCCATCCATGCCGGCGACGGTTCCCGGCGGCACCATCACCCGGATCGTCGCCTCTCCGTGTCGATTGGCCTTCACCGGGCCGAAGCGCACGCCCCGGATGTCGATCACGGCCTCGGCCAGGGGCCGCGTGCGGATCACGGCCTGCCCCTGCCCCACGAGCTGCACCGCCGCGAAGCCGAAGCGGGTCACGCCGCCCTCCTCGGCAAGCACCGCGACCACGTCCAGCCCCGGCAGGTAGATCCCGGGCGGCCGATAGCGCGCTCGCACCTCGCCGCCCTCCACGACCACTCCTTCGACCGAGCCGCGGGCGGCGAGCACCCTGACGTTCCGTGCTCCCGTCGGCAGCGAGGCGCTCAATGCGCACTCCACGTCCTTGCCCAGCAGCAGCCGGGAAGGCGCGACGCTCACGGGGACCTCTCCTCCCGCGACCGACCGCGGCAGATCGAAGCGCTCGAGCGCCTCGTCTTTCTCGCCAGCGGCGACCAGCGGGAACAGCAGCAGCGCGGCCCAGATGACGGCGGCCCCGCGGACGATCACGTCCCGCCTCCGGGCGGTGCGCCCCATTGGATGTCGATCTTCTCGATGGCCGCGCTCGGATCCACTGTGACGCAGGGGAAGGTGCGGCGCTGGACCCGGCCGAGCACGTCCTCGATGGCCACCACGATCGTGTTCCGCCCTACCTGGAGCGGCACCCGCACCGCGAAGCGCCCGTCCGCCCCGGCGACGCCGGGAGTGTCGTTGACCCGGACCAGCGAGCCCGCCGCGGTCCGGCCGCGGATCACGATGAACGGCTCGCGCTGCACCCGGCAGCCCGGGTCCGTGACCTTGAGCAGCAGGTCCACCGGAATCGCCGCGGGCCGCATCGGCCGCGCGCCGTCGATGGCCGCCGACTGCTTGCCCGCCTCGACCGTGACCCGCTCGCCGGCCGCGGTCAGGTCCACCTCGCCGGTCTCGGTGGCGACGGTCACGGTCCTGCCGGAGCCCAGCACCGTGAACACGCCCTCCCTGGCCTCGGCCACGGCGCTGCCGTCCTCGTTCTCGATCCTGAGCACGCGGGCTCCGTCCTCCTTGACCTTGACGGAGACCCGGCCGCGGACGAGGCCCAGGCGCTGTACCGATTCCGAGACCTCGCGCACCCGCACCTGGGCACCACCGCCGAGATCCACGGTCGAGGCGGCGCCCAGGCCGAGGGTCAGGCCGCCACCCTCTCCGGTCCTCACGGAGTCGTCCTCGGCGAGAAGATCGCCTTCCTCCATCTCGGACCACTCTTCGCGGTCTTCGGTCAGGCGCTCGGCCCGACCCAGGATGCCGAGCACCCGGACCCCGGGCCGCACTGCTCCCGCGTCGGCCTCGACCGGTTCCTCAACCACCGGTTCGACCGGCTCGGGCAGCGGCACCAAGGCCACCTCGCCGCCGCCCGCGATCGACGGACCACCCGGGTCGCCGTCCACGATGACGCTGGAAACCAGCAGCCCGACCCCGATCAGCGCCAGCACGACCAGCACGTAGATG
>CAYZAI010000137.1:8696-11484 GCA_964476305.1 uncultured Myxococcales bacterium | reverse complement strand
AGGACTCCCCAGCTCGGAGCGAGCTTGAGCGCCGTCTCTATCTGCTCGATGGCGGCGGCGTAGTTGCCCGAGACGAGATACTGCGTGGCCAAGTTGTTCATCGCCTCGACGTGAGTCGGCCGCTTCTCGATGGCGGTCTTGAGGTTGGTGATCGCCTCGGCCCGGTTGCCCTCGTCGAGATTGATGAAGGACCGCAGAAAAAAGACCTCGGCCTCGTTCGGATTGATCGCCAGAACCTGTTCGAAGACCGCCTGGGCGAGCTCAACCCTCCCGAGCCGCAGGTTGGCCTTCCCGACGTACAGCATGGCATCGGCGTTGCGCTCGTCGACTCGCAGTGCCTGCTTGGCCACATCGATAGCGTCGTTGAACCGTCGGGCGATGATCAGCGCGTCCGCGTAGCGAATGAGGATACCCAGTTCCTTCGGGTAGTTGCCCGCCTTCTCCCGCAGCAACCCGAGCGCTGCCTCGATATTGCCCGCACGTATCTCGAGGTTGGCCCGCGCCGAGATCGCTGGCAGGTAGTTGGGCTGCAGTCCCATCGCCTTGGCGTAGTGGCTCTTGGCCTCGTCACTTCTGCCGCGACGATCGGCGATCACACCGAGGTTGTAGGCCGCCTGGTGCGCCCTGGGATCGATCTGCAAGGCTCGGATGAACGCCTGCTCTGCTTGGTCGAGTCTCCCCGCGTTGGCAGCCTCGACACCATCATTATAGAGTCCCTTGGCGTTGGCCGTGATGACGTGCTCTTCCGGCGCGGCCTCTCCGGGCCAGTCCGGCAGCGCGTTGCCCGTGCTTTGATCGCCGCCGACGTCGTCAGCGGGTACCCCGTAGACATCTCCCCCGGCACCCTCCTCCGCGCCGGGTTCGGCGGCCGTCTTCTTTTCCTGCTTCCCGCCGCACCCCTGAGCGCAGGCCACCGCCAGTGCCCAAATGAGAACGAACGCTGCTCTGCCCCTGTACCTCATCACTCCACCGTCTCCGCGAACGGCGGCGCCGCCACCGTGTCGGACCGGAGTTCGACGATCCCGTTGTGCTGGCGCGGGTAGTTGTCTGGATCGTAGGCGTTCATCCGCTCGAGAGCCAGCAACGTCCACTCGTTGCTGATGTTGCCTTCGCGTGCAAGGTTGATCGCGACTTTGTACTCCTCCTGCGCCCGCTCCTCCATCGGTACGACCTTCTGCTCCATCGCGGCGCGGAACTTGTCCTCGTACTCCAACATCACCAATTCCCGGTCCTCCGGTGGCAGCTGCTTGAGCGCCTTCTGTAGTTCGTTATCAAGAGGCGGTGGCGGAATTTTCAAGATTGCCTTGGCATACACCTCGAACGCGTAGCCGATCCGGAACTCCGCGGCGAGCGACCAGACGGGGCGGCGGTATTGCTGGATCTGCCGATAGCGTTCCTCGAGAATCTTGACCCGCTCGGCACCATCCCGGAGCTTGGTGTCGATCTGCTTCTGGCTGCCCTTGATCTCGAGCTTCTCGAACTGCCGCATGTCCTCTTCGATCGCAAGGAAGTGGCTCTCGGCGGCGAACTCCGCGGACATCGAGCCTGGCTCTCCGACCAGCCGCTTGTACAAGTCAACCGTACGGTTCCAGGCCGCCACGATGTCCCTGCGCTTCTTTGATGTCTTGATCGTGCAAACGGAAACCCGGTAGGCCGCCTTGACCACGAGGGGACCTGCCTCGCGGTTGCGATCGTAGCGCTTGAGAAACCCTTCGTAGGCCTTGATCGCTTCCTTCCACTTGCCGGCGCGGAACAACATGTCCGCGGCGTTGAAGCGAGCCTCGATGCTCTTCTTCGGATCATCGGTTCCGGCGGCGTAGCGCTCCCAGTAGGGAACGGCATCCCGGTAGGACTGGAGATTGGTCAGGATGAACGCGACGTTGTACGTCGCGTCGAGGCGGTAGTCGGATTCCTTGAAGCGCTTCTCGTCCGCCAGGATCTTGTAGTTGGCCAGCGCCTTCTCGTACTCGAAAAAGGCGTTGGCGGTATAGGCCTGCTTGAACAGGCACTTGTCGACCCAGCGGCTCTCCGGGTACTCGGCGATGATCCTGCCATAGAGCTGCATCGCAGTCTCGAACCGCTGGGCGTTCTCATAGGCCAGTGCGGCGTTGTGCAGGGCGGCATCCGCGCTCTGGTGCTGCGGCGCCTTGGCTACCGCGGCCTGGAGCTGCTCTCCGGCGTCGGAACAGACGCCGGCGTCCTTGCCGTCCTGGCATTCCTTGAAACGTTCCATGGCTCGCTGCATCGCCACGTCGCCGAGCAGGCTGCCGAGATCGATGGCTTCATCTTTCGACATGCCCGCCACGGCGCACTGCTTCTCCTGTTCCATCAGCGCAAGCCGCTCGCGCTCTGACAGGTTGTTCTGTTCCGCGGCCACGTTGAGCAGCGTCTTCCAGCTGATCAGGGACACTTCGTCCTTCTGACAGTACTTGCTGTAGATCGCCTCAAACCGAGGCAAGGCCTCGTCCCAGTGGCCGTACCGGTAATACGTCTGCGCCGCATGGTACTCGTAGGTCGCGGCTTCCTTGGCCTTCGGCGTCGCCGAAAGGAACGCGGCGCGCTCGCCCATCAACTCGAGCAGCAGTGAAGGGAGCGCCTCAGGCTCGGGCGCCGGTGGCTCGCCAACCAGCTCCGGAGGTTTCTCGCGCAAAACGATGCTGCCCTTTTCAACCTCGGCCTCCAGCATCTTCTCGAGGCAGATGATGACCATGTTCCCCGCATCGGCCCGGTGCTTGTCATCCAGGTTGGAATCTCTGACCTTCGCGTACTCCTCCTTGGCCTTCTGATA
>CAYZAI010000137.1:0-8686 GCA_964476305.1 uncultured Myxococcales bacterium | reverse complement strand
TATTGACCCGACCAGAACAGCGCGTCCGCCATCTGGAAGTTCAGGTCGTAGGCGTCCGGAGTGTCGGGGTAGAGTTCGATGAACTTGCGGTAGGCCTCGGCGGCGAGATTGTACTCGTCGAGGGCCATCCTCAGGATATCCTCGTCCTGGGCCGTGAGCCCTCGTTGGCGCAGGGCCTGGGCGTTGCGGTGGTGGATCAGCGCGGAGTTGATGAGCGCATCCCTGGCCATCAGCGCCACGGCGTTCTGAGCGTCCGGGTGCTCCTCGTTGGCTCGCCACCACTCACTGTCGCGGCTGTAGCTGTCCAACTTGCTGCGCTCTTGGATCTCGGTATCGAACTGGCGCAGAAGGTTGTAGGCGTCGGCGATCTTGTCCTGCACGAACGGAGCCTGGACGTCGAGGGGCCACTTGGCGAGGAACAGCTTCCAGACAGTGATGGCGTCCTCGTGCTTTTCGTTCTCGGAAAAAATATCACCGAGCCGCGCGTAGACTTCCTGGGTCCACTTGCGATCCTGGGCCATCAGGGACGGGTCCTGCAAGCGCTCGATGCCGGTCTCCGCATCGGGGGAGAGATCACCATCCCAGTCGTCGGTGAAGAAGCACACCGCCAGATACTGGATCGCCTCGGGTCGCATGCCGCTGCCCTTGGTGCCCACCTGGGCGTCCGAGAACTCGACCACAGCCGAGAATTCCCGGATCGCCTCGGGATAGCGATCGGCCTTGAAGTAGCTCCAGGCCAGCTTGTACAGGCCTCGGTCGTAGAAACGGTGTGTCGGATCCTCGATCAACTTGCGGTACGCAGCGATGGCGGTCTCGACGCCATACCTGCTCGTGTCGTAGTCGAAGTGGTAGTTGCCGATCAACCACCAGCTCTCGAAGAAGAACCGGCTCTCCGTCGTGACGGGCACGCAACCATCGAACGGATCAACGAACGGCTCGGTCGCCGCCGACAGAGTGCCCGTGTCGAGGCTGGCTGCCGGCCGATCCGATATCGGACCGGCATTGGGTTTGAGCCCCTTCTCGCCGGGTCGGTAAGTGAACTTGTTCGCGCAGACCAGGTTCAGCCAAGCCAGCCGGGCCTCCTCCTCGTGTCCCGTGTCGTTCAGCGTGTAGCCGAGCAGGTAGTAGGCTCCGTCGATATTCCGGTAGTCGGGATAGCGCGCGACGAGATCCCTGAACAACCCGATTGTCCTCGAGAAGTCCCTCTCCGGCATCGCCATGTCACCCGCCGTACCCCGGTCGGCGGCTTCGTTGAATGCCGACAGCGCGTCCAGATAGCCGATGTAGGAATCGTCGTAATAGAGCTCGGCCAAGCGGAACATCGCATCCGGTGTGTAGGGCGGGTCGTCGGGATATTTCTTGAGGAAGGCCTCGAAATAGGCGATCGCCTCCTCGCGGGCCAGGGTGGCGAGATCCTCCTCCTCTTGGATTTTTCCCTGGTACGATTCGTCGATGAAGCTCCGCCGCATGTCGTAGACGTGGCGCACCATCCCATCCACGACGTCCGAGAAGTCGCGCGTCCGGCGAATCATCAGCTCGAGATCTTCCTTGCGCAATTCTTCGAGAGCGCGGACCTCCTCGGGGGTCGGCTCCCGAACGATGCCGTGGGCGATGGAGGGAGCAAGCGGCTTCGACCTGGCCGGCGCGGTCTCGCCCTGTTTGGCCCCGGCGGATGCGACCGCGGACGGCGCGAGCAGCAGCATGCCCAGGAGGATCACCCGAGCAGCGCGATGGTAGAAGTCTGTCTTCAACACAAGCCTCTTTCCAAACAGATCCGTCCCGGGTCCGAATTGCGGCAGCATCACTTCTGCGGCTTCTCCTGGGACTGAACCTCCCGGAACTCATCGTCGAGCCAGTTGATCTCGTTCAGCCGGGCCTTGGTCAGGCCCCGGATGCGCTCGCTGTGCCCTTCCTTGCGCGACCACGCGACATCGATGATGCCCACGTCCGCCTTGAGCAGGAGCTCGTGGAACCGCTTGCGCACGTTGCTGAAGTTGGCGAAGGTCACGCTGCCCACGACCTGTTCGGCTTCGTCACCGATGGTCCCCAACTCCCGATGATAGCCAGCCACCTGATCGCGCTCGAAGTTCACCTGCCGGCGGATATCCTCGATGACACGGTCCGCCTCGAGCGCTACCTTGCGTTGAAACTCGACGACGGTGGCTTCGGCGCCGTTGATGGCGGCGTGGACCTTGTCCAGCCTGGACCCGAGGCTGCCACTCCTGCCGCGAAGCAGCGCACGCTCTTTCTGCACGATCTCCTTGATTCGTCGGCGAAGCTCGCGATCCTCGCGATCTTTCACGTCGCCGACCCCTACCTGGTATCGTTGCGCCTCGACCTCCTCCTTGAGCACGGTCATTTCCTCCCGCATCCGCGCTACGCTCTCCCGGTGCCGGGCGAGCTCGTCGCCCACGGCCTTGATGCTCTCGGCCGGTACGCCCTCGAAATAGCGGGCATCCTCGATGAACCGCTCGACCGCCACGATGACCGCCGAAAGATTGTCGATGCGGATCGTGTTTCGCGCCAACTCATGGCTCATGCGCTGGTGGATCTCCCGGGCCTGCTGCTCGCGGCGCTCGTAGTCCCGATCGCTGGTCGGCAGGGCAGCGAGCTTCTCCTGGAGGCCGCGCCGTTCGTCCCGCAGCCTCGCGATCTCGGAGCCCAGCTTCCCCGCCTTCCCCTCCTCGATTGCCAGCAGTTCCGAGCGCATCTGCCCCAGCCGGTTGCCCAGTTGCTGGGAACGCCGCATCGCCGACCTCAGGTTCGGGATGGCATTGACGCGGCTCGGACCGTCGATCACCGCGCCGAGCAGGCGAATCAGCCGCTCGGTCTCCAGCGTATTCTCCCGCGCGACTCCAAGGTCGGAAACGAGGTCCAGGGCCCGCTGGACGTCCGGCTCCTCGCTCACCCACTTGATGACCAGCGGCGGCAGCAACCCGGAGGTATCGAAGACCCCGAGGCTTCTGTCGATCATCCCGGCAAAGAACCCGCTCGCGTCAGACTGTTCGGCCATCACCGTGTCGAGCTGGTCCTTGACCGGCGTGAACTGGTCGATGGTCTCCTCGAAGACCCGCTCGGCCTCGTCGAAACGCCCGGCGCGAAGCAGGAGGTTGCCACGCAGCAGGCGCGCGCGTGGAATGTAGCGGCTGCCCGGCACGGCCAGGGTCAGCACCTCGAGCACGCGCTCGGCGCGGACGGTGTCACCGGCGCGGATCATCACCGAAGCAGCCTCGTAGAGCGCGGCATCGAAGTGTTTCGAATGCTGCTCGACCTTCTGGTAGGCCTCCATGGCGGGATCGAGGAGTTCCTTTTCGAAGCACAGGCGCCCAACGCCCAGGTTCATCAGGTCCACGAGCTCGCGCTCTTCCGCGGTCTCGGCCTCCGCCTGCGCACCCTTGGTGAAGACCTCGACAGCCTCGTCGTAGCGCCCCTTGCTCGTGTGAATCACGGCAATGAAGTAGCTGGCCTTGAGCTCGAGGGCTCGATCCCCGGTCACTCCGGCGAACTCGCGCAGGGCGCCGTCCGAATCGCCGCGGAAGAAGAGGTACTTGCCCTTCACGTAACGCGCTTCGGCATCCGGGGTCTGGCCGAGCTGCTGGAAATAGACGTCGATACCCTCGTAGTCATCAACATGAATGGCGATTTCGATGAGTCTTTCGATGGCCTTCTGCCGGAATCGGCTCATGCCGGGCCTGCCGATATCGTCGAGCAGGCGCTTGAACCAGTCCCTGGCGCCGAAGTAGTCGCGGCTCAGGAACTGCGAATCCGCGAAGAGGAACAGCGCGTCGGGGTAGACCGGCGACTGCGGGTAGGACTCGATGATATCGAGAAAGATGACCGAGGCGCGCTGGTAGTCCTTCAGGCGGTAGAAATTCTCACCGTCAATCAGGCGCTCGGCCGGGTAGTTCGCGCTGCGGAAGCCGTCCTTGCCGAGAAACTGGGACGAAAGGATGCTTGCCCGCTGTCTGATCTCCTTGACCTCGCTGGCGAGGTCGCGAACCTTGTCCGCCAGCGAGGGCGAGGGCGACGCCAGCGACAGCAGCGAGCACGCTGCGACCGACGCCAGACATCCGCGGGCCAGAGCGTGCAATCCTGCTACTCCCCGGTGTTCGCGGCGGCCGGTTTTTCGGTCGTGGCGGCCGCCTTGCTCTCGTAGTCGACGAAATTCTCGACGTAGCGCACCGCGGGCCGTTCCTCGAGGGGCGTGGTCACGCCGCCCTTCTCGTAACCCACGATCTCCAGCTTGACCGCCTTGCCTTCGCTCACCGTGAAGGTCCGACTCGACCGCACCTTGAACGAATACCCCTTCAGATAGGAAAAAATACCGTAGCCGTGCCCCTGGTAGAGCAGGACGACACTGATCGTGTGGTCACCGGGCATCACCGGGCCATCGAAGAGGTCAATCACCTCACGGTCGGACAAGCTGCCGCCCTCGTCGGCCTTGTTGAAAACCGGTCCCCCATCGAGCAGGAAGGTCGCCTTGTTCAGCTTGAAAGAGCTTCCCATTTCGTTGCGGAAGGAGATGGTGGCCTTGGCACCGGCGATCTTGCGGTCGAGCACGGTCTCGGCCAGCAGGCTCAGCCGGGCCTTGGAGCGGAAAATCTGCTCTTTCAGCCGGTTGACCCGGTCCTCGAGATCGCGCAGGCGCACGGTGTAGGTGCCCTTGTCCGTTTCCGCCTGTCCCGAAGCGGCCGTGCCCGGATCGGCCTCCGAGCCGGCGGCGGGCACGCCCGCATCCTCGTCCTGCGCCGACACGCCCTGGCTCCAGAAAAACACCCCGAGCGCCAAGACAGCCCATGAAGATCGTCTCATTGTCAAGCCTCGCTTGTGTTCTGGCGGGATTGCACCCCCTGCCGCGGTAGCCATGTTCTTCACCAGAAGGTGCCTATTGCTAATGAACAACAGTCGAAAAGTCAATGTGACTGTTTTCCTTCGCTCTGCATTTATATCGCTATTTGAATATCCCCAGTCTTTACACAATGGACGGCAAAGGCTAATCGATGGGCGCAACCATGAAAGATCCGTTTGACTCCTCGTGCGTCGAGATCATCGCTGGCGGTGGCGAAGCCGCCTGCGGGGATGAAAGGGAGAGCCGGCCCCGTCGGGAGGAAGCTCCTTGAACACCCCGCGTGCCACGGACGAGGAGTTGATGACCCGCTTCCAGCAGGGAGACGCTGCCGCCTTCGAAACGCTCTTCCAGCGCTTCCACGGGCCGATTTTCGCTTTCCTCTTCCGCCAGACCGGCGACCGGGAGACAGCAGCCGACCTCCGGCAGGAGGTCTTCACGAGGGTGGTGACAGGCGCTCTCTCGTTCCAGCACCAGTCCAGGTTCTCGACCTGGATCTACACCATCGCACGCAACGCCGCCGTCGATGCCGCCCGGCGCGCGGCGCACCGCAGGCACAGGTCGCTGGAGGAGAGGGCGCGCGACAGCGGGCCACGGCTGGAGGAACGGCTGTGCGACAGCGGTCCGAAGCCCGACCGCTCGGCCATAGCCGATCGCCTTCGGGGGGAGTTGACGACGGCCATCGAGTCCTTGCCCGTGGACCAGCGCGAAGTGTTCTTGCTGCGGGAATATCACGGGTTGCCGTTCATCGAGATAGCCGAGGTCGTCGGAGCCAAGGTCGGTACCGTCAAGAGCCGGATGCGATACGCTCTCGAGGCCTTGCGGCGCAGCCTCGACGAATACGCCGACTACGCGAGGACGCTGTCATGACCCGCGGTTGCGACGAGTTCAACGAATCGGTGCTCGATCTCGTCTACGGTGAGATCAGCGGCCCGGAAGCGGACCACCTGCGCGAGCACGCAGCTGGTTGTCCGTCCTGCCGTGAGTCCCTCGAGAGCCTGCTGCTCACCCGCAGACTGGTGGCAGAGATCCCACCGGTCGCTGACGAGGACAGTGGCCGGGATGAGCTGATCGCGATGGCCCGCAGCGCCGCGGCCGGCTTCGCCGCCGACCGCGCCTCCCGGCCGGAAGCGGATAGCGTCGCGATCCCGCCGGGCTTCGTGGATCGCGGGCCTGGACTGATCGACCGCCTGCGGGCCGCCCTTCTACGCCCGGCGTTCGCCACGGCGGCGGCCGCGGGCCTGGTGCTCGCGGTGACCCTCGTACTGTACCAGCGGGGCGTAGGTCCGCTCGACACCACCGAGGTTGAGAGCGGGGCGCCGTTCCTCGGCCCGGTCGGCGTTCCACCGCCTCCACTCGCAGCACGGGATCACGCCGCTCCGGCGGCGGCATCGGACCAGAGATCCGGAGCCGAAGAGGCGGCCGGAGCCGGGCTGCCAGGGCCGCGAGCCAAGACACCGGTCAGCCGCACCACCGGCCTGCTCGGAACCGGCCGGGCCGGCGGCGGCAAGTCCTCCCCGGACGGACCGGGTCTCGGCACCCTCGGACCCGAGCCCGTGGCCACGGCCGCTCCGGCCCCTCCGCAGCCCTTGCCCGCCCGGGCGGTCAAGAAAGAGGATGTCGTCGCCGATTCCTGGCCGGAAGCGCGGGACGATTCCGCCGACCTGGACGCCCTGCCCGCGGTGAAGTCCAAGGCTGCGACCGCGGCGGCCGCGGAACAGTCCCCCGTGAGCGGCGCCTCGGGAGGAGGCGGGTTCGCCAGCGGTGGCGAGACGACGTACCAGTCCGCTCTCGCGGCCTACCAACGCGGCGATTGCGCCACCGCGATGCCGCTCCTGGAGCGGGTCATCGCCGACCCGGACGTCGCCGCGGGAACCCGCGCGTCCGCCCTTCACCACCTGGCGCTGTGCGACAAGCGCGCAGGGCGCTGCAGCCAGGCCGTGGGGCACTACGACGCGCTGCTCGACGGCTACCCCGGCTACGGACGGCGCCCGGAAGCCCTGTGGGAGTCCGCAGCGTGCCATCGACGTCTCGGCGACCTGGCGGAGGCCCGGCGCCGCCTCGTGGATCTGGCCCGCTACCCCGCCTGGAGGGAGCGCGCTTTCGAAGAGCTCCACGTCATCGACCAGCTCGGCGGCGACCAGCCCTGACCGACTGCCGGAAGCTTTTTCCGAAAAACCGTTGCCGCCCCAACCGGCCGGGGTTAATAAACCTGCGTTTTCCGACCCGCAGGCGCCCCGGTCCGAACGACCCGACGCCGGCGGCCACAAGCTCTCGGCAGGAACGATGAGAAACAAGTACCTGGGCATCGATATCGGCTCCACGACAGTCAAGGTCTGCCTGCTGGAGGAGCGCACCGTGTCCGGGCATGGCGTGCTGGCCCACGAGGGCAACGTCGGCGATGCGCTGCGGCGCCTGCTCGAGGATCTGGCACCGGGGGACGGGGCCGATGGCCTTCGCGGCGTCGCCACGGGCACGGAAGGCAGACAACGCGTCGCCCTGCCGGATGTGATCGCGCCGCTGGCCGTCGAAAGCGGGCTCGAGGCGCTGGACCTGCGACCCCGGGCCGTGGTCTCCCTCGGCGGGGAGGATCTCGTCGTCTACGTGCTGGATGAACGCGGCCGGATCGTGAGCACCTACGCCGGCAACAAGTGCGCGTCGGGCACGGGCGAGTTCTTTCGCCAGCAACTCGGCCGGATGGACCTCGATCTGGCCGATCTGGACCGCGTGACCGCCGGCGCGACGGCGCATCGCCTGTCCGCCCGCTGCTCGGTGTTCATGAAATCCGACTGCACCCACCGACTGAACAAGGGGGAATGCACGGTGGGAGACATCGCCCTGTCACTGAGCAAGGTGATGGCGGAAAAGGTCTCCGAGTTCCTCACCAAGGCCCGGCTGCGCGAAGGCCAGGTGGTTCTCGTCGGCGGCGTGACCCACAACCGCCGCATGCTGGGCTTCCTCGCCGAGTCCTGGCCGGACCTGGAGTTCGTCGTCCCGACCGAGGCGCCGTACTTCGAAGCCTTCGGCGCGGCCCTGCTCGCGGGCAAGCACGGAGCCCCGCTGCCGCCTCCGGACGAGCGCTTCCGGGAGGGTGGCACCCTGTCCTTCGCCACCTTCCCGCCACTCACCGAGTACGAAGACCGGGTGACGTTCGTTCCCTCGCTCCGCGGCGAGTTCGACCCCGGCGCCGAATACATCCTCGGCGTCGACGGCGGCTCGACGACCACCAAGGTCGCGCTGGTCGACGCGGTGACCCACCGCATCGTGGCCGAACACTACGGCCGCACCCACGGCGATCCGGTGTCCGCGCTCAAGAATTGCCTGGTCGAGGTGCTCGGGCAACTGGGCGGCGTCAAGCCGCGGATCACCCTGGCGGCCACCACCGGCTCGTCCCGCGAGTTGCTCGGCGTGTTCCTGGCCACCCCGGCCGTCTACAACGAGATCATAGCCCACACATGGGGAACGACCTATTTCGCGCCAGGGACCGACACGATTTTCGAGATAGGAGGCCAGGACGCCAAGTACGTCAGCCTGAACAACTCGGTTCCCATCGACTACGCGATGAACGAGGCCTGCTCCGCCGGGACCGGGTCGTTCCTCGAGGAGTCGGCGCGGGGGGACCTGAACATCGATTCCGCCCCCGAGATTGGCCCGGTGGCCATGCGGGCGCGGGCACCACTCAAGTTCGGCGAGCACTGTTCGGCGTTCATCAACTCGGACATCCGCAAGGCGATCCAGCAGGGCGCCACCCGCGAGGACATCGTGGCCGGGCTGGTGTTCTCCATCGTAGCCAACTACCTTAACCGCGTCGTGGGCAACCGCCGGATCGGCGACCACATC
>CAYZAI010000136.1:0-11484 GCA_964476305.1 uncultured Myxococcales bacterium | reverse complement strand
CAGGCCGGCGCCCATCCCGTAGTTGCGGCCATGGCGCACGAGGCGGATCCGGGGGTCGCGCGCGGCACGCCCGGAGACGATCTCCGGGCCTCGGTCCGTGCTGCCGTCGTCCACCACGACGATCTCCCAGTCGAGGTCCGCGCCCTCGAGGAAGGCGACGTGCTCGTCGAGGACCGCGTCGGCGGTGGGCTCTTCGTCGTACATCAGCAGCACGACGGTCAGGGTTGGGGGAGTCGACGGCATCGGCTTGGAAAGCGGGGCGGATCATTCCCCCGGCGGCAGCGGGTCTGACACCGGGCGGCGGGCGGTGAACAGGCACCCGCGGCGGTCCAACTCGCCCGAGACGCCGTCGGCCAGGGCAGCGTCACCTGCGGCCCACGTGCAGCGGTCCCCGCCCTCGACGGCCCGGTTCGCAGCGTCGAACCCGATCCAGGTGGCGGCTTCGGCACAGGACAGACCCGCCGGCGTCTTCTGCACGATCTCGACCGCGGTCTCGCCGTCGTATCGCACGCGGAGGTGCTGGCTGTACCTCACCCAACCCGCGGCCCGCTCCTGCTCGTCCGCGCCCACGGGCCGAAGCAGCGTCTCGATGTCAGAACGGGTCATGCCCAGCAGCTGGGAAATGGGCATCGCCGGTACCGTGGTCAGGCCCACGGCGATCGGTATGAAGCCCCCGCCGAGATCATCACCGGCCCCGGCGTCGGCCCCGGCGTCGGCCCCGGCGTCCCCGGCCGACCCCGGTGTCGCGGCCGGCAGATCCACGACCATGTCCGAGGCCTCGGCCACCTCCCGGAACTCCCGGGACGGACTGCCGCAGGCCACGAGGGCGAAGGCCGCCGCGAAACCAAGAACGGTCCGAGTCTCTGTTCGCATGATCTTCCAAATCCTTCCCGGGCTCGTGCCCGCAGCCGACGATGATCATAGCACTCTCCGGGGTGAGCCGGAAGCGGACCGTGCGCGTTTCGCACGGATGCCATGCGTCCATCCCGGGGCTACATCCAGCTCCTGAACATGCCGAAGAAGCGCTCGAGAAGACGAAGCAGTACCGGCCGCCGATGCCAGACGTCGAGATCGAGCTCGGTGCAGTGCTCCTCGTCCCGCTCGAACTGGTCGCGCATCCGCGTGGCGAATTGCCGCCCGACCATGTTGGCGTTGACCTCGAGGTTCATCGCCCAGGATCGGTGATCGATGTTGAAGCTGCCCACTGTGGCCCACTGGTCGTCGATCACCGCGGTCTTGGCGTGCAGCACCGCGTCGTTCCACAGGAACAAGCGGATCCCCCGACGCATCAACCGCGAGTAGAGCGACTGGCTCGCAAGCTGCAACGCCAGGATGTCGCCCCGCGCCGGGACCATGACGCGCACGTCGACGTCCCGGGCCACGGCGTTGCCGAGGGCCCGCCGGTAGGCACGGTCCGGCAGGAAGTAGGCGTTGGCGATGTAGATGTAGTCGCGGGCGCGATTGATGGCGTGGAGGTACGATTGCCGGATCGCCCTGCGCCTTGTGTGCTCGCGCGAGCCTACCACCATGGCCCACGTGTCGCCCGCGGGCGGGGCGGGGATCAGGAATTCGTGGGTGGGCAGGTCGATTTCGCCGTGGGCCTTCCAGGTCGCCATCGAGAGGAGGGAAAGCTCCCTCACCGCCGGCCCCTCCAGCCGGACGTGGATGTCGTGCCACCCGAGGCCGCCCTGTTCGCGAGGCAGCCACTCGTCGCCGATGTTGAGCCCGCCCGTGAAGCCCACCGCGTTGTCCACCACCAGCAGTTTCCGGTGGTTGCGGCGAAACAGCCCCCAGTGGCGACGCCACGGCGAGGGCGGCCGGTACTCGAGCACCCGCACGCCGCCCAGCGAAAGGCCCTCGAACAGCGCCGCAGGGACGTGCATCGTGCCCACCCCGTCCACCGACAGGTGCACCGTGACGCCACGATCCGCGGCCCGTGCCAGGGCCTCGGCGAACATCCGCCCGGCCCGGTCGTCGTGAAAGATGTAGCTCTCCATCAGCACCGTGCGTTCGGCACGATCGATGGCCTCGAGCATCGCCGGGAACGCCTGCTCCCCGTCCACCAACAGCGTGACCGAGTTGCCGCCGGCCATCCTGCCCGGGAAGCGGCAGTAGGGAGCCCACTCCTCGTCGGCCACGGCCGGCACCGGCATCTCGGACGGCCGTGGTCTTTTCCTCAGCAGTGGAACCACAGAGGGATTCTTTTGCCTTTTCGGTCCCGGGTCAACCTACCGATTGGCGACCAGGGCCGCCAGGGCCGCGCGGGTGTCTTCGATGGCGCTCGGGCGGTCCAGATCCTGGGCCAGGAACGACTCGATTTCACGGCGGCGGGCGAGGAAGCGATCCGTGTCCGGTGAGCTGCCGGTCCGGTATGCGCCCATCAGGATCAGGTCCTCGTTGTCCCGGTGGGCCGCGATCATGCGACGGAGCGAGGCGACGTGCCTCGACTGCCCGGGAGGTACGACGCGGTCGGCCACTCGCGACACGGACGCCAGCAGGTCTATCGCCGGCCAGAAGCCCGCCCGGGCCAGCCGCGCCGAGAGCACGAGGTGCCCGTCGAACAGGGAGCGGGCCTCCTCGGCCAGGGGGTCGTCGCCGCGGTCCTCGGGCCCCTCTGTCAGCACGGCGTAGATCGCGGTGATGGAGCCGCGCCTGCTCGTGCCGGCGCGCTCCACGAGCCCCGGAAGGGCGGCGAAGACCGACGACGGATATCCGCCCCGGGTCGGTAGCTCTCCCAGAGACAGGGCCACGTCGCGTCTGGCGCGAGCCACCCGGGTCAAGGAGTCCACCAGCAGCAGCACGGACAATCCCTGGTCGCGCAGCCACTCGGCCACGGCCGTGGCCGCTTCCAGGGCGCGCGCCCGAAGCGGCGCCGGTGCGTCCGGTCCGGCCAGCACGACCACCGAGCGTGAGAGGCCTTCCGGTCCCAGCGCCCGGTCGAGGAAATCGCGGACCTCGCGGCCGCGCTCGCCCACGAGGCACACCACGCAGGCGTCGCAATCCGCGCGCCTGGCCAGGGAACCGAGGAGCGTGGTCTTGCCCAGACCGGGGCCGGCCATCAGCCCCACGCGCTGACCCCGGCCGAGGGCCAGGCAGCCGTCGACGACCCGAATGCCGGTGACGAGCTGGCGCTCCACGGGCGGCCTCGCCAACGGATCGGGAGCCGGGCGTGCGAGCGGCCACGGCACCGCGTTGCCCACGAACGGCTCCCCGTCCAGGGGCAGGCCGAAGGGATCGATCACCCGGCCGAGCATCCCGGGTCCGCACGGAAGCGTCGCGACGGAGCGCACGACGCGAACCGGATCGCCGGGGCCGAGGCCGTCCGTCGGACCGAGGGGCACGAGCCCGGCACGCGGCCCGTCGCACAGGGCCACCTCCGCGGCCACCGGCGCGCCGGCCGCCGGCCGCACCTCGACCCGCTGGCCCACCCTGGCGCCGGGCAGCAGCGCCTCGATCCTCAGCCCCTCGACCCGCGTCACCTGGCCCCGGCAGGCCGGGAAGGCGCACGCGTCCACGGCGCTTTTCAGATCGGCGAAATCGGCGTCCCGGTCCGTTCCCACGTGCCGTGCCTATCGCGCTTCGCGCGCCGTGGCAACTGGTTCGCGCACGGCTGTTCTCACGCGGCTTCGACCGCGGAACGCGGTGGTTCAGGGCCCGCCGCGGACGCAGCGGACCTGCACGGTGGGTGGCGAGTCGTTGAGCGGGGAAGCGTACTGAAGCACGCCGCTGTCGAATGCGGCGCTCCACGCGGCGTCCACATCCTGGTTTCCGGCAACGAAGCTCGAAGTCCACATCGGATTTCCGTGATTGCGGTGGAATGCCTCCTTGTTGACAAAAGGCGTGTCCCCCGAAAAATCGAACAGGGTCTGGATCTCGTTGCGGTCGGGGACCCGCCAGTCATCGTGGCCGCCGAGCACCAGGGACTCGCAGTAGGCCAGCGCGCCCCACCAGCCGAACTCCAGCATGGACCCTTCGCCGCAGTCGTCGCCGGACATCCCGGGCAGGCACCCCTGCCACACCAGGCCAGTGGCCGCGTCCTCGACGAGCCGATCCCCGTCGACGACCGCGGCCGTGAACGGTCCGGGGACCAGCGGCGCACCGCGCACGCACCGAACGGGGTGCGTTTCGAAGGAGTTCATGCCCGAACCGAGCCTGCCGGTCTCGAAATCCACCGGCGCGCGGAAAGAGCCCGTGCCGATGGTCGTGGCGGTCCAGAACCTCGCGGGCGGCGTGTTCGGGAACGCCTCGGGATCGATGGCCGGGTCCTGGCGCGAGGCGTCCACGAGGTGGGCCAGCTCGAGCCGGCTCGGCAGCCGCCAGTCGTCCCACCCGGCCAGCACGAGATCCGCGCAGAAACCCTCGGCCCAGCTCCAGATGTCCTCTTGCAACTCGCCTTCGCCGCAGTCCGCTCCCTCGAGGCCCGCCGCGCATCGCTGCCACACCAGCCCGGTGACGTTGTCGGTCACCGTGCCGTCCCCGTTGTCGTGGAAATCCGGCTGGCGCGGCGGCGACAGGTAGTGGCCGTCCTGCCCGAACAGGGGGTCGCCCTCGGGGATGGTCCCGCACTCGCAGACGATGCCGTAATATGGGTCGATGTTCCCGGCGGGTGGATGGAGGCAGTCCAGCTGGTTCGTGTCCGGCACGATGAACGGTACGCCGTCCGTGTCCGAGCCGGTGTCCGTGTCCCCGTCCGCGTCCGCGTCGATGTCGGCGTCCGTGTCGGCGTCAGAACCGAGCCCGGACGAGCGGTAGCAGGACGGGCCCAGAACCGCCGCCAGGAACACCGCCCCCACCTGTCGCGCGTTCATGAAAGCTCCTTCGTGGCTGCCCGCCCCATGATAGCAACCACCGGTGGAGCCAACAACCGCTGCGGCGACGCCGCTTTTTTGACTCGACTCCCGCGCCCGTGGGATACCTCGGTCATGGACGAAGCGCGGGACCTGTCCGTCGAGCGCCGCGGTACGGGCAAGACCAGCCGGCGCGGGCGCATCGCCGAATGCGCACGCCGTGACCGCATGGACGACGTGTACCTCGAGCTGCTGCTCGGGGCGGGCCACTCGGTCCCCTTCGATTGCTTCGACCTCAGCGCGGTCGGCGTCTACCTCTACTCCGACTTCCTGCTGACCGAAGGGGACGACATCAGCCTTCTCATCCGCCTGCCGTTCTCGCCGCGGGCCGTCGAGGTATCCGGCCGCGTGGTCAGGGCCCAGGTCGGCGACGAGCAGCAGCCTGCTGGCATGGGCGTGGCCTTCCGAGATCTCGACGCCGGCTTGCGCCAGGATCTGCGCGACTTCATCGCCCGGCGGTTCCTCCGGCGCTCGGCCTAGCGCCGGTCCCAGACAGCATCCACCAGCGACCTGGCGCGCGATCCGCAGCGCAGCACCGTGACGCGGATCCGATCGCGCGGCCAACCCCGTCCCGCGAGGACGAGAAGGGCCTCCCGCAGCGTCCGGCCGCTGCTGGCCGAGTCGTCGACGAGCAGCAGCCGATCCGCCGGGCCCGGTGTCGGCAGCGAGCTGCCCGCGTCCGGCGCCGACGCCGGGTGGCCGAGGCGATAGCAGGCCTCCTTGAACAGGAACAGGAGGGGCCGCTGCCAGGCCGGCACCCGTTCCAGCAGGCGCGAGATCGGGTAGCGCACGTCCAGCGGGAAGAGCGGCAGGCCCAGCACCTCGGCTATCACCCTTCCTGGGACCTCGCCGCCGCGCGAGAGGCAGACGACGCCCACCGCGCCGAAGCCGCCCAGCTCGCGGGCGAGACCCCGGGCGCGCCGCAGCGTCTCCTCGGTGCTCATGGCTCTGGTCAAAGCGCGGGAGGGCGGAGGCCGGTCAGACAGTCACTGCATGCGATTGCGCACGTGGCCGATGAACGCCTCGAGCAGGCGCGCGCGGTCCTTGTACGTGGCCTGCCGCGAGAAGTCGCGGAACACGACCTCGATCTTGTCGACCAGCTCCTTGCTGCCCTGGGGCGTGATGCGGTCGAGCACGGTGATCGCCGTGTCGAGGGCCACCTTGTTGGGATTCTGAAGGTTGTCGATCAGGGTCTTCAGCACGATGTCGCGCTTCGTCTCGTCGTCCCTGGCAAAGCGGTAGGCAGTCCAGATCGCGCGCTCGATCTCCTTGCTCTGGTGGTTGGCGATCTCCTTGAGGTAGCAGTCGAGATCCTGGCCGCACTTCGTACCGAACTTGATGCGGTCCATGTAGCCCTCGATGCGCTTCTTCAGCACCTCGCACTCGTTCTTCGTCTGCTTCTCCTCGTCCTCGCTGGCCCCGTCGGGAAACCGCTCGGAGACGATCGCGTCGCAGTCGATCTTCTTGAGAGACTTCTTCATGTCCGGCAGGAACTCCTCGCCGCACATCAGCGAGGCGTTGTAGTAGGTCTTGTCGCGCATCGAGTCGTCGCCGGCGCGGCCCATCTCCAGCAGCAGCGGGCACGACTCCTTGGGGAGCTGAAGCAGGCCCATGGCGCGGACGTAGCCCACGGCCTCCTCGGCCTGGATCTGGAGCACCTTGGCCTTGCCCTCGGTCTTGAACACCACGCGCTTCTTGATGGCGTCCATCAACGGCTTGTGGGCGAGCTGCCCCAGAGCCGCCGCGGCCCAGTTGCGGCGCATGGTGGCCCAGCCGTCGGGCGCGAAGTTGACCGGCAGGCCCTCGGTCTTGGCCGCGGCCTCGTCCACCGCGTCCGGAGTATCGTGGTTGAGCTCGCTCTCGAGGTACGAGATCACCCTCGGCGACGCGTAGCCCAGGTCGCCCAGGAAGGTGATGGCCTGCTGGGTGTACCAGTGGGGATTGGCCATGATCGGTTCGTTCTTCATCTCTGTCGCGTAGTATTTCTTGAACTCCTCGTCCTCGAGCTTGCCGAAGCGGATGACGGCATCGACCACGGCGTCCCTATCGTGGATCTGTTGCAGGGCGGCGAAGGCGATCTGACCCAGGCCAACGGGCTGGCGCTTGCCCTTCATCGCGATGCCGCGCACCAGCACCGGGATCGCGGCCGGGTCCGCGAGGACCCCCAGCCCCTTCATCGCCCGCATGTTGAGTCGCAGCTCCTGCAGCGTGTCGGGCGTGTCGGTGATCTGTATCAGCGCCTGGACCACGGCGTCCCTGTGGCTGCTGTTCGTGTGGGTCTTGATGATCGGCACCGCGGAGCCGATCATCGCCTGGGTGATCTCGTTCTCGGAGTTGGTGAACGGCGCGCCGGGCCGGCGATCCCGCGCGGCTACGCACTTCTTGTATCCCTCCAGCAGCTTGGGCAGCGCCGCCTCGACCTTCTGGCGCTGCACGGCGGTCGCCGCAACGAGGAACCCGGCGGAGTCGGACGTGTCCTCCAACTCGAGAGCATCCGTGAAGACCTCGACCGAGCGGGGATCGTTGAGCTGGGCCAGCAGCTTGATGATCTCGAGCCGGTTGAACTTGTCGCGGTTGAACTCCTTGTAGCCCTTGATCAGGCCCGGCACCAGGATGTCCACGAGCTGCTTCATCTCGGGCTTGGTCAGGTCGCTCTTGTGCTCCTGCATCGCGTTGCTGAAGATCTCGTTGAGATTCTTCAGCGCGTGCTCGCGCCAGGGCCGGTCGTACATCAGGTCGAGATTGTACTCGGGGTCCGTCTCGTCGCGGCACCCGGCGAGGACACTCGCCGCCACGAACACGGCGACGAACAGGACCAGCGGCAACCGTCTCATGATCCCACCTCCGTCTTTCTGCGCGGCCCGCGCGCGTTTGACGTAAACACGTGAAAAATCAAGCTGTTACAATATTGACAAGCAGGGCGCATTATAGAAGAGCGAAAACGAAGTGTCAAGGCGCTGGTCGGCCGGGCAGCGGATTCGGGGCCGGGCCTGTTCCTCCCGGGTCACTGCAGCGCTCCACGGCGCGGCGGTGTTCCTCGTACGTCACCGAAAATGCGTGACGACCCTTCCCTCCGCAGGCGACGAAATAGAAATACGGGACTCGCGCCGGTCGCAGGGCCGCCTCGAGTGCCGCGCTCCCGGGAGCGGAGATCGGCCCAGGCGGCAATCCGGGGTGGCGGTATGTGTTGTAGGGATTGGCCGCGTCGTCGAGCTGCCGGCGCGACAGCACCCCGGTGAACCCCTCGCAGGACGGCGCCCGAGGCGAGATCCAGGACTCGCAGCCGTAGGCCACGGTCGGATCCGCGTTCAGCAGCCGTGAGGGGAAAGCCGGGCTCTCGAGGCGGTTCGCGTACACACCGGCGATGACAGGCAGCTCTTCCGCCACGGCAGCCTCGAGCTGGACGATGGAGGCCAGCGTGACGGTCCGCCCGGGATCCGCGTCCCCGGGAGCGAGGGCGGAGAAGCGCCGGGCGAAGTCACCGTGCATCCGCCGGATGACGTCCGCGGCTGCGGCGCCGGGATCGAGGAAGTAGGTATCCGGGAACAGGAAGCCCTCGGCGCTCGCCCCGGGAATGCCCAGCTCGTCGAGCAGACCTGAGTCCATGGCCGCGGACAGGAATTCCGCGGACGGGCACACGCCGGCCCGCTCCAGCGTCTCGGCGATCCGCGACAGGGTGAACCCCTCGGGGATGGTCACGCGCGTTCCCGGAGCCCCGCCACGGCCGGCCAGGGTGTCGACGATCCGTGCCGCGTTCAGGCCCGGCTCCAGCGAGAACCTCCCCGCCCGGATTTCGGGCAGGCGCCCGGACAGGCGCAACCACAGGGCGAACCGCCCGGGGCTGTTCACGGCCCCGGCCTCGGCCAGCAGCGCGGCCAGCTGCTTCGGTCCCGCCCCTGGCGGGATCTCGATCTCCCGTGGCACGTCGCCCCCCGGCCCCCGTGCTGTTGGGAAGACTACGAGCACGTCGAGGGCGGTGCCCGCCACGGCCAGGACCGCCAGCAACGCCAGCAAGAGGAGCCGCGTGCGGACCCGGCTAGGAGGCTTCGTTCGCCCGGCCATCAAGGTACCCCTGCAGGATCAGCGCCGCGGCCAGCTTGTCCACCACCGTCCGCCTCTTGCCGCGCCTCACGCCGGCCGATATCAGCACCCGCTCGGCCTCGGCCGTTGTGAAGCGCTCGTCGCGGTAGACGACCTCGACGCCAATGGACTCGCGGATCCGCTGCCCGAGCGCCCGCGCCCGCCTGCTCCCCTCGCCCCGGTCACCGCCGCCGAGCGACAATGGCAGGCCCAGCACGACCAGAGTCACCTCGTGCTCGCGACAGAGGTCGATGACGACCGGCAGGGGATCGCGGCCACGCACTTCGAGGGTGGCAAGCGGCTGCGCGGTCAGACCCAGACCGTCCGAGAGCGCCACGCCGATGCGGTCCGTGCCCACGTCGAGGCCGAGCACGCGGATGTCTGCGGATTGCTCCATCGCCCGGCATCCTAGCCCATGTGCGCGACGCAGGCCACCGCAGGCTTCGGGGCAGGCTTCGGGGCATGTCGTGGTTTTCAGGGTCGGGAGCTGAGTGGAGCCCGGGCCGTCGGCCATGGGCCTGCCGTCCTGGTCGAGGATCGTGGCCGTGATCTTTCCTTCTCGCGCATCAGCTCCGATATCCGGCGCGAGGTGTCCAGGTCGCTCTCGCCGCCGCAACCCGTGACCGCCTCGATCCCGCCGGGGTAGCAGACGCAAGTAGCGTCCTTCTCGCAGGGCGACGGCAGGGCGGCGATGGCAGCTGCGCGAATCACGATTCGTCCCTCCTCACCGGCAATTCCACAGCGCGCGCAGGAGACCGGCGGCGCGCGCTCCCCCGAGGCGGCAGCCGCAGCCGGAGTCCGCCGCGGTGCCCTGCTCCTCATCCCCGCCGTCGCCGTCATCGTCGTCATCATCATCACCGTCTGCGTCCGAGTCGCCGTCCGAGTCCGAATCCGAGTCGGCGTCCGAGTCCGCGTCGGCGTCCGGGCCGCCGTCGGGGCCCGCGTCCTGATCCTGCGGGAGCCCGCCGTCGCACGCGATGCCCAGGGTGAAGCCGCTCACCGCACCCTGCCAGCCGTCGACGACGATGACGACCTCGACCCCGGCCGCGGCGTCGAAGGAGAGCACCTCGTCCGCGGTCTCGCCCTCGGCCGACTCCGCGATGCAGTCCTCGCCATCGCAGGCCGTGCCCGCGAGGACGAACAGGTCGAGATCCGCGGTCAGGCCGGTGAGGTGGACGTCCACGGTCTCGTCGAGATCGGTGGCGAAGGAGTACGCCATCTCCGGCCCGCTGTACGTCCACCCCTCGGGGCATCCGTAGAAGAAGTTGCCCGTGGTGGACCCGGCCGCGTCGTTGCCCGCCGTCACCTGGGCGCCGCAGGTCAGCAGTGCCACGGGCTCGCAGTCCACCGGCCCGCCGCACTGGATGGCCGGGAGCCCGTCGTAGGGTCCCTGGACGGCCCAGAGGGACTCCGCGGTCCCGGAGCACGGGCCGGCGAACGGGTCGAACCGGTCCTCGCCCGGGACGCGGATGTCGAAGTGCAGGTGGGGCCCGGTGGAGTTGCCCGACGATCCCATCAGCCCGAGGAGATCGCCGCACTCGACGACCTCGCCGGCCTCGATCGCCACGCTCCAGATCGCCATGTGGGCGTAGGTCACGCGGTACCCGTCGGCCTGGTCGATCTGCACGTAGTTGCCGTAGCCGCCGCCGCCGCCGCAGTCCCCGGTGGAGCACTGGTCGTCCACGCCGTCGTTGGTGGCGTAGACGATCCCGGCCGCGGCCGCGCGGATGTCCCGGCCCTCCTCCATGCCGGCCCAGCTGCCGCCGCCGAAGTCGCTGCCGGCATGGCCGCTGTAGGTGTCCGAGCCGCAGTTCCAGTCGGTCAGGTCGCCGTGATCGAAGTAGGCCGTGACGTAGAACTCGGGGTAGTCCTCGACGCTCGTCGGGAAGCTGAGCTGGGCCGCTCCCGGCGCCGGGAGCAGGAGCAGCGCCGCGGGGGCGAGCAGGGCGACCCTCACGGCAGCACCGCCTCGTGCTCGCCGTCCCGAGCGGTCCACACGAGCCTGTCGCCCTCGAAGAGCGGCGGGTCGCGCAGCGGGATCGGGACGAACCCGGGAGGCGGCCCGGCCCCCTCCCGCCGCAGCCCGGCGTTCGTCAGCTGGACCGGAGGCCCGCCATCGAACGGCACGACCCAGAGAGCGGCGATTCCTCCGGCGCCGGCGACGAAGGCGACCCGGCGGCCGTCCGGGGAAATGGAGACGAGGTCCGGAGTGCCGTCGGCCGCCAGGAGCCGCGGGGCGCTCCACGCGCCGCCTCGCAGCTCGACCGCCAGCACCTCGGTGCGCAGCTCCCCGGCGGGTTCGCGAGCGAAGACGAAGCGCGCGCCGTCCGCCGACACCGCCGGTCTCCCGATCACGCCTGCGGCGATCGGGATGGCGCCCGACGGGCCGCGGATCTCCAGCGCCCGCTCCGCCAGGGCGAGCTCCGCGCCGCCGGCCAGGGCCCACTCTCCCGAAGGTGCGGGCACGGCCCCGGCCTCGCCCGCGACCGCGGCCGGCCTCGAAGCTGGCGACACGCCCTCGGAGCACCCCCCCCCGATCAGGACCAGCACGGCCCAC
>CAYZAI010000135.1:0-11511 GCA_964476305.1 uncultured Myxococcales bacterium | reverse complement strand
GAGCTGACGGGCGGCGAGACCCGCGCCCGCGACGCCTGGGCCGAGGTCGGCGCTGCCCTGCTGGCCGGGAACCCGCCGGACGGGCTCGACGATCTCCGGCCGGCGGCGCTGGACGCCCAGGCCCGCGAGCACGCCGCGGCCCGGCGCCTCGATCTGCTCGACCGCGCCCTCGTCGCCTACGACCCGGACACCCTGGCCCGGGCGAAGCTGGTCGGCCTGCTGGCCGTGGGGGCCGCGGTTGCGCTCGTCGTGCTGGTCGCGTGGCTGGTGATTTGAGAGTGGCGCCTACTCGACGACGTACTCGCCCTCGCAGACTCCGACCTCGAGGATGATATAGAGCAGCACGTACTCCTGGGGCGTGATGCTGGTGCCGCTGTCCGGGGACGTTTCGTAGACCGAGTAGAAGACCTTGCCGCAATCGTAGGTGTACGTGGTCATCAGCGGCGAGCCCTGGTACTCGTCGCTGCCGCTGCCGTCGACCCACGAGTAGGGCACGACCCAGTACCCGTCGTCCTCGAGGCCGTGGCCGTCGTCCGTGGGCACCAGGGCGTCGATCTTGGTGTAGCCGTTCTGGAACGGGAAGGCGTCCGGATCCGCGGACGGGGCCACGACCTGCAGCCACTCCCGGAGGCCCGGGTCGTTGACCAGCCCCGCGGTGGCGTGGGGCGAGCTGAACAACCGGCCGACGTCCCAGGAGTTGGCGTTGTCGTCGCCGTAGAAGTCGATGTACTCCGGCAGCGTCGGCTCCATCCAGTAGGCGACGCAGCACGAGTTGTAGATCTTCCCGCCGCCGGAGAGGTAGGCCCGGATCATGTCCCTGCGGCTGTCCGCGAACGAGAGGCCCACGGCGCTGGCATAGCAGGGCAGGAAGATCATGTGGTAGTGGTCCAGCGTCTCCTGGTCCGAGAACAGCTCGGTGGAGGGCGGATAGCCGGCCTGGACCACGTCGTCGCTGTAGGGATCGAAGGTCTCGGTGCCCCAGGCGATGGTGCTGCCGCTCATCTGGGCCATGCCGAACTTGCCGAGCAGCTTGTACGACTCGTCCGGGTAGGACAGCAGCACCGCGTAGTTGGGGATCTGGTCCTTGCCGTCCGCGCTGTTCTCGCCGGGAAGCGTCGTCAGCTCGACGGGAACGTCCAGGTGCTCGTCAGCGGCGACGGTCACCTCCCGCTGGCGCTGGAAGAACCCCTTGCGCACCACGATGTTCCAGTTCCCGCTGGGGACGTTGTCGAGGAACCAGGTGCCGTCGGGGTTGGTGAGGGTCCACCACTTCCCGGTCATGTCCTCGCACTCGTAGCAGTAGGTCGAGTCCGGGATCTCCGGGGCGTCGTTCACCGAGAGGTAGACCAGCGCCCCGGAAATGGGGAAAGCGCCCGAGGGTGCGAGCACCGTGCCGCCCAGCGAGCCGGCCGGCCCGTCGTACTCGGTGTCGGTGTCGTCGTCGGCGCCGTCGTCGTCACCCTCCCGGCTTCCGCCTCCGCAGCCGGGCGCGAGCGCCAGGGCCAGGGCCAGCACCGAGGCCAGGGTGAGGCCTCGAGCCATGGAATCGCGTGTTTCCATTGGATCCTCCTGTCGGGCGCCGCGGTTCCCGGCGCCGCGCATCGTTCTCTCCAGTCTAACCGTTCGCGGCACATCGAGGCAATCGAATCGTCGGGAGCGAACTGTTTGCCCCCGACAGGCCGATTTCTGCTATCATGGCTCCACCGGGGCGCCCGTTCGAGTCCTGTCTTCCCGCCCCCGGAGATTTGGAGGATGGAAATGCGGACGATGACATTCCTGGCCATGATGGTGGCGCTGCTCTTCGCGCTGGCGCAGGCCTGCTCCGCCGACAGCGACCGCGACGGCGACGGCGCCGACGGCGACACCGACGGCGACACCGACGGCGACACCGACGGCGACGCCGACACGGACAGCTACACCGGCCCGCCCAACCAGGGCTGCACCAAGATGGACATCCTGTTCGTGATCGACGACTCGGGATCGATGGGCTGCGAGCAGTCGATGCTGACCCAGGCGTTCCCGCAGTTCATCGAGGTCATCGAACAGTACAACCAGGACCAGGGCAACGACCTGAGCTACCGCCTGGGCGTGACGGCCACGAGCCGCACGCTGCACTACATCATCGACATGCCGCTCGGGCTCCCGGACATGCCGATGAACGAGACGGGCCTGAACGGCGAGCTCGTCGAGGCCTCGGGGCTCAACTGGATCGACGGCCCGGGCAACCAGTCCGAGATCGTATCGTGGTTCACCGAGGCCGCCTCCGTGGGCACGGGCGGCACATCCTACGAGATGCCGCTCCAGTGCCTGGCCCTGGCCCTGGCCAAGGACCAGCCCGGCGAGGCCAACGAGGGGTTCCTCAGGGAGGAGTCGCTGTTCATCACGGTGCTGATCACCGATGAGGACGACTGCTCGCGCACGGACAACGACTTCACCATCCCGGACGATCACTGCATGTCGGATCCGGTGGCCCACAACCTCGTCGATCTGCAGGAGTACAAGGACTATCTCGACGACCGGTTCGGCGGCGAGGATCGCTACGTGGTGGTGACCGTCGCCGGCCTGAACGGCTGCGACGCCAGCGGCTACCCCACGACCTGCGACGAGGACTCGAGCTATGCCGGCGCGATGGAGGCCGAGCGGCTCCAGGACTTCATGAACAACTACATCGGCACGGAAACCGACGACAACGGCCTGTTCTCGGACATCTGCGCCAACACCATGACCGACGCGCTGCAGGAAGCCCTCGAGAAGATGACCGTGGCCTGCGACGAGTACCCGATCTACTAGGCCCTGCCGTCCGACGTCCTGATGCAGGACCACGCGACACTCGGCAACGAGGTGTTCTACAGCCGTCCCCGAGGCGAATTGCGCCGAGGAGTGAGCGCGGCGGAGGGAATCACGCCGCGGGCAGCAGGGCGACGATTCGGGTGCGGAAGTCGTCGATGTCGACGGGCTTGCGGATGTAGTCGTCGATGCCGATCTCGGCCGCGGCGTGGCGGGACTCGTCCGATTCGTAGCCCGTGACCAGGGCGATGGGGATCCCCGGCTGCATCTCCCGTGCGCGCCTGGCCGCCTCCAGGCCGTCGATCCCGGGCAGGTTCTTGTCCAGGATGAGCAGGTCCACCGAACCCTCGCGCACCAGCTCCAGCGCGGCCTCACCGGTGGACGCGGTCTCGCAGCTCACGCCGAGCCTGCCGACCACCAACCTGAGCAGATCCAGCACGTCCTGGTCGTCGTCCACCAGAATCACCCGCGGACACCCTTTCGGCATCTTCATCCTCCGTCGCTCTCACCGGCGTCGGCATCGCCGTCCGCGTCACCGTCGGAATCCGCGTCACCGTCGGGCCCGGCGTCCTCTCCCGCCGGGACCCACTGGCAGCCCAGCTGATCCCAGCACGCCTGGCTGCTGTCGAACCCCGCGCACGGTGTCGGGGTGCCCAGACACTCGTCGACGGGCTCGCAGCCGAGCTGCCAGGCGCATTGTGTGCCGTCGAGACCGGCGCAGCCGGTGGCGGTCCCGTCGCACGAGCCGCCGACCAGGCTGCAACCCTGCTGCCCCGAGCAGCTCGCCGCGCCCAGGCTGCCGCAAGATGTCGCCGTGCCCGCGCACCAGTCGTCGTCCCACACCCAGATGCAACCCAGCTGCGACGCGCACTGGACCGCGCCGAGGAACATGCTGCAGGGGGTCACCATGCCCGCGCAGCTCCCGGTGAACGAACACCCCAGCTGGGTGCCGCAGTCGGAGACCGGAACCGACTCGCAGGGCCAGGACTGCCCCGAACAGGTCGTGGACAGGTCACATCCCTGCTGGCCCTCGCACCAGTACCAGCCGAGGCCCCCGCAGGGCATGGGCTCGCCCGCACAGACGCCGTCCGGATCCGTATCCGCGTCCGCGTCGGCGTCCGCGTCCGCGTCCGCGTCCGTGTCAGCGTCACTGCCGGTGTCGGCGCCCGCGTCGGCGCCGCCGCCAGAAGCACACGCGATCAGCGATACGAACAACGCCGGGATGCCAAGGGATCTCGTCATCAGAGCCATTCTAGCACAAAACCCAGGGAAAATGCGGCGGGGGCGGCGCCACGACGAGCAGCGGGGTCCGCCTCACCGGATGCTCGAAGCCCAGTTCGCGAGAGAACAGCGCGATCGCGCCGGGCCCACCCGCGAGGTACTCCGAGGCGCCGTACTTCCGGTCTCCCTCGACGGGGTGGCCGATGGCGGCGAGCTGTGACCGGATCTGGTGCTGCAGCCCCGTCCCGAGGACGACCTCGACCAGGCTGCGGCCGGCCCGCGTCTCGATCACCCGGTACTCGAGACGCGCCTCGCGGCCGTCCTCATCCCCGGCGGCGATGCGCGTCAGGCGCCGTGAACGGTCCCTGACCAGGGAATGCGTGAGCGCGGCGGAAGGCGGCTCGGGCAGCCCCCGCACCACGGCCAGGTAGATCTTGCGCGCGGCCCGCTCCCGGAACCCGCGGGAGAGTCGCCCCGCGGCCTTGGACGTCTTGGCCAGCACCATCGCACCGGCCACAGGACGATCGAGGCGGTGCACGAGGCCCAGGTAGACGTTGCCGGGCTTGCCGTCGCGCTGCTTGATGACCTCCCGGGCCAGGGTCAGAAGGTCGAGATCGCCGCCGAGATCCGCCTGGGACAGCAGCCCCGCCGGCTTGTCCACGACCAGCAGGTGGTTGTCCTCGTAGAGAATTGGCAGTTCGGGCAGCTTCATCGTCCGCACGCGCGTCCAGGCGGCGCCCCAGCGCTAGCGCACGACCTTCCAGTCCGTGCCTTCGGACCCGTCGCGGACCTCGACGCCCATGGCCAGAAGCTCGTCCCGCAGGGCGTCGGAGCGGGCCCAGTCCTTCGCCTGTCGCGCGGCGGCACGCTCGGCCAGCTTGGTCTCGATCGTCCCGCGATCGAGGCCGCGGCAGCGCACCGCGAAGTCGCGCTGCTCGGCGAGGGCCAGATCCGGATCCCGGCCGCACAGCCCGAGCACCCCGCAGACATCCCGCAGGTCGTCGGTGACCCGCACCAGCGTCGCGAGCCAGGAGTCTCGACCTCCGGCGAGCCTGGCCACCTGCTTGGGCTTCAGATCGCACAGCTCGTTCACGTATTTCATCGTCTCGCCGATGCCGGCCAGTGCCCGGGCGGTATTGAAGTCGTCGTCCATCGCCTCGACGAAGCGCTCGACGACCCCGGCCGCGCGGGGGTCGTCCAGCAGCAGGGCACCCGCCACCGGCTCCCCGTCGCCCATGGCCCGGCGTGCCCGCCGCAACGTATCGTAGAAGTACTCGAGCCGCGCGCAGGCCACGTCGATGGTGCCGCGCACCATCTCGCACCCCTCGCCCTCCCCGGCGGCGCGCTCCCTGGTCCGCGAGAAGTCGATGGGGTGGGCGTAATGGGTCCCGAGCACCAGCAGCCGCCAGACCTCGGGCACGGCCAGGCCCAGGGCCTCGCGGATCGAGATGAAGTTGCCCAGGCTCTTGGACATCTTGACGCCGTCCACCGTGACGAAGCCGTTGTGCATCCAGGCGTTGCAGTAGGCGCCGCCCGTGGCGGCCCGGGCCTGGGCGATCTCGTTCTCGTGGTGCGGGAAGATCAGGTCCTTGCCGCCGCCGTGGATGTCGAAGGGTTGGCCCAGGGCATCGAGGCTCATCGCCGAGCACTCGATGTGCCAGCCGGGCCGGCCCGGCCCCCAGGGCGACGGCCACACCGGCTCGCCTTCCCCTGAGCGCTTCCACAGGGCGAAGTCGGCCCCGTTCCGCTTGCTCTCGGTGGGCGCCACCCGGGCGCCCTCCATCATCTGCCCGAAGTCCCGTCCCGAGAGCTCGCCGTACGCGCCCGTGGCCGCATGGTAGGCCGGTACGTCGAAGTACACGTCACCCTCCACAGCATAGCCGAACCCGCGTTCGATGATCCTCTCGATGAGCGCCACGACCTCGGGGATCTTCTCGGAGACCCGGGGCTCGGCCATCGGTGGGAGCAGGTCGAAGGGCCCGAAGTCCTCGTCGCGGAAGACCTCGATGAAGTGGTCCGCCACGACCTCGGCCAGGTGCCGCTCCCGCCCCACGGCACGATCGCGAATCCGCTCGTCCTCGGCCAGGCGCTCCGCCCACTGCTCCTCCTCCCATCCCTGGTAGGCGGCGTCGCCGCGCCACGATCCATCAGGACCATCGGCGATCTCGCGGGCCCTGCCGATGATCTTGTCGTCGATGTCGGTGAAGTTGCGCACGTACCGGACATCGAAGCCCCGGTAGCGGAAGTACCGCAGGATCGCGTCGAACGAGAGGTAGCAGCGCAAGTGCCCCACGTGACACCGGCCGTAGACCGTGACACCGCAGACATAGATCCTCACCTCGCCATCCTTCACGGGCGTGAACGGCTCCTTCCGGCGCGTGAGCACGTTGTGAATGCGAATCGCCATCCTGCCAGACCTTCCGCTGTGGGCACCCGGTGCGGTCGCCCGTGACCGGGGGGAACATACCGTGTTCGGGGGGAGACGGCTACCTGAGCCGCAAGCCGGACTGGATCTGGCGCATCGCGGGGCGCAGGCGCTCGAAATCCGAGCCCGCGCACGACAGCACAACCAGGTACGTGCCGCCCGGGCCGAAGCCCGCCATCCCCAGGCCCCGGTCGCCGGTCCGCTCGGCGGTCCAGGCCCACGAGTTGCAACCATCCCAACCCAGGCCTCGGCAGTCGTCCGGCGTCTGTCTCCACTCGCCCGAAAAGTAGCTCATCAGTCGGAACTGGTGCTGGGCCTCGGGAATGCGCTCCCCTTTGCGCACCACGGCATTGAGCGCGATTCCGCCGTAGGAGCCCTCGACCACCAGATCCTCGCCCGCATGGCGCAGGGTCGGTTTCGCGGCCTTGTCCCAGGTGAAAGCCAGACCGGCCTCTTCGAAGACGAACTCGTGCGCCTTGGTCGCCGCGGCTCCCAGCGCGACCAACGAAACAACCGCCACCGTCAGCGATGCTCGTTTCTTCATGTTCCACCCTTCTGGCGACCCGCCGCGAGCGAGCGCCCCGATGACAATAGGACGGGGAATCCCGGCCACCGATTCAACCGAAGACCAGCACAGGGGGTCCTTCACCGGCGCGTACGGCGCTCGCTATGGCCGCCCGCACCAGCGCCCGGGCGCGTTCCACCGAGCGCTCCACGGGATGCCCCAGGGCGAGCCCCGCCGCAGCAGCGGCCGCGAGCGCACAGCCGGTGCCGCGCACGTCGCCCATCGACAGCCTGTCCGCACCGGCGGTCGTTTCCCCGGCCGGTGTCCAAAGCACGTCCACAACCCGGCTCCCTGCCAAGTGGCCGCCCTTCACCAGCACGGCCCCGGCGCCACGCCGGCCCAATTCCCGCGCCGCCCGCACCATCTCCTCGGTCTTGTCCACCGAGAATCCGGTCAGGGCCGCGGCCTCTCCGCGGTTGGGCGTGACCAGCGCGGCCCTGGGCACGAGGAGATCCAGCAGGGCCTTCTCCCCGGGTCCGTCGAGCAGTTCGCCACCAGAGCTGCTGCGGAGAACCGGATCCACCACGAGCGGAACCCCAGGCACGGCTCCGAGGACCCGTGCCACGGCCCGCACCACACCCTCGCCCCCCAGAGCGCCGGTCTTGACCGCGGCCACAGCTCCCCATGCCAGGACGCTCTCCATGGCCGCCGCAACCTTCCCCGGCTCGCAGGGATCCGCCCCCGTGAACCCGGTACCGTTCTGGACAGTGATGACCGCGACCACGGCCGCCGGATGCACGCCCGCAGCCCTGACCGCCGCCGCGTCCACGAGCAGGCCCGCGCCACCCGAGGGATCGAGCCCCCCGACGCACAGCACCACGGGCCTGTCGGAATTCACCATCGTCGCCGATTGTGCCCGACCGTCGCGGATCCGTCAAAGCTGCCCCGATTTCGTAGCTGATGTTCCTGGATTCCATTGATGATTGTTGTTGACTTAGATTTTTTATGAATATAGTATTCATCAAATTCGAGAAACCCTAGTGTAACCGGAGGTGATCCGATGGGAGTGTCCATGAGGCGTTTCATTTCTCGGCTGCTGGTCTTCGCGGTGCTGGGAACGATCTGCACAGCATCGCTGGTCTCTGCGGCTCAGGATGATCCACAGGTCAAGGCCCGCGAATTCTATCAACAGGGCAAGGACCTCTACGAGGCGGGCAAGTTCACAGAATCCCTCGCCGCCTTCCAGACCGCCTACGACGCCAAGCCCCATCCAGTGGTGCTGAAGAGCATCGCGGAGTGCCAGTTCCAGTTGCTCGACGTCAAGGCGGCTATCGCGACCCTTGAGAAGTACCTCGCGGATCCCGGCCCCACGGACAAGCCCGAGCTGGAGCAGCGGTTGGCGGTCTTCCGGCAGGCCCTGCCCTCGGTCGAGGCTACGAGCGAGCCCACCGGCGCCGGGCTCACGGTGGACGGCTCCGTGACGGACCAGGTCACACCCGCCACCATCGAGCTCAATCCCGGCGATCACGAGGTCGCGTTCAATCTGGAGGGCTACGAACCGCTGGTCAAGACGATCACGCTCGCCAATGGCGAGGCGGGACAGCTCGCGGTGGACTTCTCGGCCGAGGGCGTCTCGACTGAGGCCGGCGGTGGCTCGCTGATCGACCCGTTCGGGGAAGAGGGCGGCGATGAGGAAAGTGAAACAGAGTTCGAGGATGAGGGCAGCGAAGGGGAAAGCGAGACAGAAATCGAAGACGAGGTCGAGAACGACGGCCCGCCGACCGCATTCTGGATCGCGGCGGCGGTGGCCGGCGTGGGCCTAATCAGCGGCACGGTCTTCGGCACAATGGCCCTCGGCGACGAGGATGACTATCAGAAGACCCCCACGGACGACATCAAGACCAGCGGCGAGCGCAACGCGATTATCGCCGACGTGTCGTTCGGAGTCGCTGCTGCAGCGGCGATCGTGGGCGCCGTGATCCTGATAACCGACAATAGCGGTGGGGAGGTCGAGGCCGCGGCCGATATGGCCAAGGCCCGCTTCAACGTTCAACCGATTGCCACGGACAACCTCGTCGGCGTCAGCACCTCGGTGTTGTTCTAGTAGGGAGGAGAAAAATGATGAGATACCTCGCTTGTACCCTGTTGCTCTCGGTCGCCCTCCCAGCCTGCTCGCTGGTCACGGACTTCTCGGCCCCGGATGACGAACTGTATTCCCTGGACGAGAACCTGACCACCGACATTGCGGTTGCTCTGACCGGTGATACCGCCTCGCTCACGCTCTCGTTCCTCGAGCCCCTGCCCGGCTCGGTGGATGACGACACGGCGCTGCTCGCGCTGATCACCGACGGCACCATCGACCTCGTGGTCAACAATGACGTGACCGGCGTGAACTTCAACTTGGCCGCCGACGGCTCATACTCTGACACTCTCACCGAACCCGGCGACTACTACCTCACCATGGGCAGTGATCGCCTCACGCTCATCGTGAGCTTCTACAATCAAGTGATGGACGTATCGCTCTACACGGGCGGCGACTACTCCGCAACGATGTCGGTCCTCGACAACGACTGGTTCGAAACCGACGAGGGCTTCGACCGCAACGTCACCGTCCAGTAGAACCTTCCCCCGTTTTCCGTTACTCGCTCTGGCGCCGGATGAAGGCGGGAATGTCGAGGTCGTTCTCGCTGGCCATCGATGCTCGGATCCCCGAGGTGCGCCCGGCCGGGATCTGCACCTGCTCGGGTGCGTCGCTCGAGCGGCCGCTCGCCATCATCGGCGGGGCTGAAACCTGGTGAGAGACACGGCTGACACGTTCCACGGGAGCCGGCTGCCGCGTGCTGTAGAAAGCCGGCCGTTGCCAGGACGCGCCTGTCTGGGCCGTTGCCCGGGCGGCACCTGTCTGCGGTTGCTGGCTCTCGCCGGCGAATCCGGTCGCGATGACAGTCACCTTGACCTCGTCGCAGGGTTCCTCGAGACTGACATATCCGAAGATGATGTGGGCGTCCGTGTCCGCCGCGTCCTCGATCATGTTCACCGCCTCGGCCACCTCCGGCATCGTCAGATCCGTGCCACCGGTGATGTTGATCAGGATGCCAGTCGCTCCGTCGATGCTGACGTCCTCGAGCAGCGGGCTGTTGATCGCCATCTCGGCGGCGTCGACGGCCCGACGCTCGCCCCGGCCGTATCCGGTTCCCATAAGGGCGCGGCCGCGGTTTGTCATGATCGTCCGCACGTCGGCGAAGTCCACGTTGATGTTTCCGCGGATCGTGATCAGGTCCGAAATGCCGCGCACGGCGTTGCTGAGAACCTTGTCGGCGAAGACGAAGGCCTCGTTGATCGGCAGCACCTCTTCGAGCGACAGCA
This sequence comes from uncultured Myxococcales bacterium, assembly GCA_964476305.1. Lineage (GTDB taxonomy): Bacteria > Myxococcota_A > Polyangia > JAAYKL01 > JAAYKL01 > CAYZAI01. The sequence goes on along the minus strand of CAYZAI010000135.1, from coordinate 1,207 downwards.
GCCGCTCGTTGGGAATGACGATCAGCGTATCGACCTCCTGGGCCAGGGCCAGGATGCCCTCGTCGGCCAGGTTTCCGCGCTTGCGCCCCTCGAAGCGGAAGGGCCTTGTCACCACGCCGACGGTCAAGGCCTCCACGTCCCGGGCCACCTGGGCCACGATCGGCGCCGCTCCGGTCCCCGTGCCGCCACCCATGCCACACGCTACGAAGACCATGTCCGATCCACGCAGGGTCTCCTCGATCCGGCCGACGTCCTCGAGGGCCGCCTTGCGCCCCACCTCCGGCACGCCACCCGCACCCAGGCCCTTGGTGAGGTTCCCCCCGATCTGCAGCTTGATCTTCGCCGGATTGGCGCCGAGTGCCTGGTGGTCCGTGTTCACCGCGATGAAGTCCACCCCCTCCATCTGAGCGGCGATCATGTTCGCCACGGCGTTGCCTCCGCCGCCGCCCACTCCGACCACGCGAATCCTGGCTTGCTGCTCAGTGTCGTCGAATTCGAATTGCATGGGAGCCCTCCCGTTTGCTCGGCCCGTTTCGATTCTGCTCGCGATCCGAATCCGCCGACCCGCTTCCAGGGAAGCGGGCCTTAAGCCTCGCGTTCCCGGATCAGAAAATCTCTCTGAACCAGTCGGTCATCCTGCCGAAGACTTTCTGGTAGACCTTCTCGTCCCGTACCTTGATCATCCGCGCCGACCGATCATCCCCGGAGTGCCGTGCGTAGTTCACGAGCCCCGCCCCGGTGGCGTAGATCGGATTGGCGACCATGTCCTCCATTCCGCCGAAACCGAACGGGATCCCGCGCCTGACCGGCATCCCTATCACCTGCTCCGCCGCCTCGGGCATGCCCTCGAGCAACGTGGCACCGCCCGTGATCACCAGCCCCGAGGCCAGCAGATCCGCGTAACCGGTGTCGAGGATCGCCCGTTGGACCAGCGCAAAGATCTCCTCGACCCGCGGCTCGATGATGTGCGCCAGCAGCTGGCGCGGTTGCTCCGTCGGCGGTCTGCCACCGACGCAGGGCACCATGATCGTCTCGTCCGGGTCGACGAGCTTGACCAGTGCACACCCGTGGCGCTGCTTGATGCGCTCGGCCTCGACCTTGGGCGTCCTGAGCCCCAAGGCGATGTCGTTGGTGAGGTGCTGGCCGCCGACGGAGACCACGGATGTGTGGGCTACCGCGCCGTCGACGTAGATGATCAGATCCGTGG
>CAYZAI010000134.1:0-11520 GCA_964476305.1 uncultured Myxococcales bacterium | reverse complement strand
GTACCAGCTCGCGGACATCTTCGACATCCAGCCGAGCTTCCCGGAGTTCAGCATCACCTACGACCATCCGCTGCGACCGAACATCAGTCCCAACTTTTCCGCCCAGCAGGGCGGCATCCCCGCGGGCGAGACCGAGCACTGGTTCCTCGGGCAGTATTGGGATGAGCAGACTCTCGAACCGGTAGATGAGCCGTTCTTCTGGGAAGCCTACCACTCCGGGACGGATCTCGGCCTGGGCATCAGCACGTGGATCAACGGCCGGAACATCTTCTACATGGGTGACACCTGGGACTACGGGTTTCCATACGACCCTCAGCCCAGGTGGTCGTTCGCGGACTGCGAAGTCGAAAACGGCGTGCGCTGCGACGACATGATCGTCGTTTCAAACGATTTCAATCCGAGCAACGGCATCGACGTGAGCCCGGTGTTGGAGTGGTTCGTCAATCCCCTGCTTCCCGAAGAACCTCAGAAGCTCGGCTGGAAGCCGCTCGTCATCCCCGGTGTGCACGAGGAAATCTCGCCCGACTTGGACGAGTACTGGTACACCGTTTTCCGGGAGCCGACGTACTCGGTCCCGGCCGGAGCGGTGACGACCCACAAGGACCACCATGTGGTGTTCATGGGCAACCCGTTGGTCCTGTCCATGCCGATGGTGATGGTCTGGTACGGCACCGGAATCAAGCCGACCGACATCTCGAACCCGACACAGCCCATTCCACTGGACGACTCCGACCCGCGGGCCCGGCCGACCTCCTGGGCCGCGTTCTCCTTCGACGGCATCCGGTTCTACCCAGCATACGAGGACGCGGTCGGCGAGGTCGTGCCGTTCTCCGTGGACGACAGCCCGACCGGGTGCAACCAGGGCGAGGGTCAGCCGTGCGACGATCCGGGTGCGCCGGCGCGGTTCGTCCAGGTCGCGGCGATGGACCTCCAGTCCTGGGAGCACGAAAGCCTCTGCCAGACGATGCCCTTGAGTTGGTTGTGCCATCCCGATCTCTACGATGACTCGCACAAGGGCGGCCTGCTTCTGTTCGGCAACGGCCGGCCTTACCGGAAGAGCGGGCTGTTCGTCGCCTTCATCCGGCGCGACGAGATCGGCGAGGTCGGAGCCGGCGGCAGGCCGCTCGTCCACTACTGGACCGGACCGGGTTGGTCCGTCGACGAGTCCGACGCGGTCTCGATCACCCATGCGCCGGACGAGCCGCCGTGCGACGTCTACAGGGCACCGGATTATCCACCGATCCTCGACCCCGAGACTTTGACATACAGCGGATGCTGGCCAAACCTGCCGCCGCTCTGGGAATCCGATCTCGTCTTCGGCGAAATCTCTGCCCGATTGATCGGGTCGAACGATCCCAATGTCGAACCGGGAATCGTTCTTCTTGGAGCCAACCCCTGGAATCAGGATTTGTGGACCTACTATTGGAAGACGTCGCTGCACGACCCCTGGTACGGAGATTTCTCCGACGGGACACCGGCGGAGACGAAGACCAGCGGCTACGGGCGGTACATCATCGACGCCTACAGCGACGATACCTATCCCGGCAGCGGGGACGAGGATGAAATCGTCCTCTGGCACACGTCATCAGTCTGGGGTTTCGGACCATACGGTGTCTACTCCGGCAAGGAGTTGATCCCGTGGTAGTTCGAACAGCAGCTCTCGCGGTGCTCAGTGCTCTTCTCGCCGCCGCCTGCAACACCGGTGGGGATGTGGATCCCGCCCAAGACGCGGGAACGGACTCTGACTCTGACTCTGACATCGATGCGGATACGGACTCCGACACCGATTCCGACGCGGACGGCGACACGGACGCGGATTCCGATACCGATTCGGACACCGATGGCGACAGCGATACATGTCCAGTTCTCGACTACCAGGTCATTGATGTCGCGGTCGGAGACAACCACACTTGCGTGGTCCTCGATGGTGGCGACGTCAAGTGCTGGGGTTCCAGCCAGTTCGGCCAACTCGGCTATCCGCCGTACCCCGAGCAGGTCTGCACCGGGCCCACTCCGGATACGTGCCCGTTCGTCGAGGTGGGCTCTTCGTCGGCTCTGGTCGGCGCCGGCTGGGCTCACACCTGTGCCTTGCTGGACGGCGGAGAAGTGAAGTGCTGGGGCTACAACGCGGGTCCCGGCCTTTCTCCGTGTATCGGCGTGCTGGGCTACCCATATGGATACGACTGTGGGGACTGCCAGGTGCCGACGGACTGGGGCGTCTTGGACCTCGGAGGAACAGCGATCGAGATCTCTGCTGCCGGGACCCATGCGTCCGTGTTGTTGGCGGACGGAGACGTCCGGGTCTGGGGCTGCAGCTGCCCGTACGAATACGGGGCCGAACAGGAAAACGACTTTATCGACTTCGGGGGACAGGCCGTGCAATCATCGACCGGTTCGGAGCACCATTGCGCCCTGACTCAGGCCGGCGATGTCTACTGTTGGGGGTTCAACGAGTACGGGCAGCTCGGGTACGGGCACACGGATTTCGTGGCAGCGGACCAGATTCCGGGCGGGGTCGGGCCCGTCGATCTCGGCGGACCGGCGGTGCAGGTCTCGGCCGGCGGCTTCCACACCTGCGCCATCCTCGAGGGCGGCGACGTCGCTTGCTGGGGCCAGGGCGGTTGGGGCCAACTCGGCTACGGCAACACCGACAACGTGGGCGACGACGAATTGCCCGCCGACATAGGAGCAGTCGACATCGGAGGCCCGGTGACCAAACTCGCCGCCGGCAAGAGTCACACCTGCACAATTCTCGAGGGCGGCGACCTCAAGTGCTGGGGTTCTGGTTGGTATGGACGTCTGGGCTACGGCAATGAGGATGCGATTGGCGACGACGAGATGCCGGCCGACGTCGATCCCATCGAAATCGGAGGATCGGTCACCGCGGTGAGTGCCGGCATGTCCCACACGTGCGCCATCCTGGAAACGGGTAGGATTCGTTGCTGGGGAGATGGCGGTTCGGGCCAGCTCGGCTACAGCAATGACGAGAACATCGGCGACGACGAGGTGCCCGCTGCGGCCTGTGACGTGCCGGTGATGTGAAGGAGCAGTGATGCCACGCACCACATCGAGGGTTGCCAGGTGACGGCCATGCACCTCGCCGCGGCGATGATCAAGCGCGCCCGGGCCGAGATGGCCATGCGCCAGGAGCAGGGCTTCGTGAAGCTGCCCTGAGTCTGCCTCACCCCTCATGCCCAGCCGCCGCGTCGCCATCTTCTACGAGACCGCCGAGGGCCATACCCGAGTGGTGGCCGATCGCATCCGTGAAACGCTCGCCGCCGAGGGACACGACGTCCGTGTGACGCGTTGCCGCGAAGCGTCAGAAGCCGACCTCGAAGGCGCGGACGGCTTCGTCGTGGGCGCGTCGATCCACATGGGCAGGCACCACGCCAGGGCGCTGAAGTTCGTCGAGCGCCACCGCGATGTCCTCGCCTCCCGTCCGTCGGCGTTCTTCTCGGTCAACCTTTCCACCAAGTCGAGCGATCCCGGCCGCCAGGCGGACGCCCGACGCTACCTCGAGGAGCTGCCCGGCCTCACCGGGTGGAAGCCAGACCTGCTGGCTTCCTTCGCCGGGGCCGTGCCCTACACGAAGTACGGCTTCGTCACGAGGCGACTGATGCGCTCGATAAACGAGAAGGACGGCGGCGACACCGACACGTCGCGCGACTTCGTCTACACCGACTGGGACCGGGTTCGGGGGTTCGCGCTGGACTTCGGACGCATCCTCGGCTAGTCCCGAAGCACCGAAATCCACGGAGGTGAGACCCATGCGCGCGCTCCTCGTCGGCATCGTACTCGTGCTCTCGCTCGCCGCCAGCTGCGAAAAAGAGCAACCCCGGCAGCCGCCGGAAGCTCCGGCCGGCGCCGCCCAAGCGGCCCACGCGCCAGCGACGCCCGAAAGCCCACCCGCAGCGGCTCCGCTCGCGGCATCGTCCTCGGGTCCCGATCTGCCCCCTGGCGCCGTGCCCCTCGCGGTGGACCAGCCCGGCACGCTCACCCTGCCCATGCCCGGGTTGGAGAGTGCCTCCGAGACCCACACGCGCCACCCGTGGACGATGCCCGAGGGCAAGCGCAACGTCATGGCCGTCGTGCACTGGCAGGACAACAGCTGGAAGGACATCAAGGTCGACGTGGGCGTGGGGATCTGTCCCCACCGCGGGAAGACCCTGGCCACGGCCACGGCCTCCGGCGGGATGGCCGCCGTCCTTTATAATGCCGAGGGGGACTCGCGCGCCGAGGATCCGAACTGGTTCCTGCACGTGAACGCCGACGCCAACCTGGCAGACAAGACCGGCGAAACTCTGGCGTACACCTATTCCATCCACGCCTGGTGAGCCGAGGAGGGGGCGATGACCGAACGCACCTACGAGATGCTCTGGGACTGCCACTACTGCGCCACCCTGAAACCGCAAGGTGCCCGCTGATCGCCGCGCCCTGCCACTCTCCGCCGCCATCGCTCCCGCGCTGGCCTTCACCGGGCTGACCTTCCTCGCCAGGCCGAACTGGCCCGGCATCACCGGTGGCGCGGGCGGCACCCTGATCCTGGCCGCGGGCTTTGCCGCGCCGCTGCTCGTGCTCTGCGCCCGGGCGGCCTCCGGTCTCGAGCGCTGGCTCGCCGTGACCCTGGCGGCTCTGGGCGGGGCCGCCCTCGCTCTCCACGGCGGTGTCGCGCAGTTGATCGCCTTCGACCTGGACGCCGGCGACGCTCCCCACCGGACGACCCTGCTGGCGGCGTCCGGTGCGTTTTTCGGAGCCTTCGCCGTGCCCGCAGGGCTGCTCGCGGCCCGCTCCGTGAGGCGGCTTGGCACTTTGACACACGTCATCCTCGGGTCCGCGGCCGGAGCGACGGGTCAGTTGCTGTGGTTCGGGACGCTGGCGATCGTGGAGGGGACCCACGGTGCCTCGCTCTGGCTGGGCTCCCGCGTGCTGATCCATGCCGCGTCCGGTGCCGTAGCCGGCATCCTCGCCGGGAGCTTCCTCGGCTCCCGTCCCGCCGGGGGAGCGATCGCCTTCTGGCCCGTGTTCCCGCTGCCGGCTGCCGTACCGCTGGCCGGGCTGTGGCTCGCGGCCGCCGCGGTGTCCGGCGCGCTGCACGTGATCGCCCTGTCCCACGATGACGACCGGGCCTTCGGACCGCGGCTCGATGCCTACTTCCTGGCCCTGTCCAACCTCTACCGCGCCGAGGAGGAACGACTGGTCTATCCCGGGCTCCACACCGAGCTGGATCGCGCCCGCCGGGCGCTCGTCGGAGCCGCGGGCTTCGACGCGACGCTCGGCGGGCTCACGGGAAGGATGCTCGACACCATCGAGCGGCCGGAACCCGGAACGTCCTCCCTAACCGCGTTTCGCGACGCCGTCCGCGCCGTCGACCGGCGGCTGATGGACCTGGGAAGAGACCTGTTCCTCGAACCTCACGTCATAGAGCAGGGGGTCGCGCGCCCGGTCCGACTGGTCCTGCGCTATCGGGTGACCGCGGCGAGGCGGTACGGGCTGGGGGGCGACGGCTCGGTGCCGGTGCTGGACCTGCGGCGGACCGACGGAATGCCGGTGGACACGCCGTACACCGGCCTGTCCCACGGCGAGGTCGCGACCGTGCTGCTCGACCACGTCGATCTCTCCGCCCTCGAGGTCCATGCGCCGCTGTTCGCCGCCGGGGCCATCGATCCGCGCCCGGAGGACGGCCGGTTCTCCGCCACTCGGAGCCTGCTGCGCACCGATCGGCACACGGCCCTGCTCTCCCGTCTCGTTGCCCGGGGTCATCGCGAGGATACGCTGCGACGACTGGGCGGGACCGCGGTGAGATTCCGCGCGGCACGGGATCCCTCGCTGCTTCGAAGCCGGCTCGACGCGGCGGCCCTGGCCGCGTTCGATGCCCTCGCGGACGAGCTCGCCGGGCAGACCGCGGTCCACGAGGCGCGTCACGCCCTCGACGACAACTGGGAGGACGGTCTTCCGGATCTCGACGACCTCTCCGCCGGGGCCCTGGCACCCACGGCGGCGGCGGAGATCCGCGCGTTCATCGCCGAGATCGTCGACGGCCCGCTGGGGCCTCGCTTCGCCCTGGCCGGGGTTCTCGAGCACGTCGCCGGCGAGGAGGCACGGGCCAACGCCTATTTCTTCGCCGGCGTGGTGCTGCTCGAAGGCCTTTGGGGCGAGCCCGTCCGCCGCCCGACCGTGGCCGAGCGCGACGGTCCCGACGGCCCGCGCCAGGTGCTCCTGGCCATCGACAGGGACAGCCCGGGCTGGCTCTCGTACTCCCGGATCCACGGAGCCTATTCGGATTTGCGCGCGCTGGACCCGGAAGATCTCCGCCACCTCGCCCGCGAGCTCTTCGAGCGCCTGTTCCACGAGGAGTACCGGCCGATCCACCGATTGACAGGTGCCGATTGGCAACCGCCAGGCAGGCGGATCAACTGGATGTCGAGCGGGTAGTCAGAAAGGACGGCTCGTCTGGGAGGTTCAGGGATCGAGCTCGTTGGCCAGGGAGCGGGCCCGGCCCGAGTTGCCGGCCGCGCTGTTGAGGCAGCGGTTCCCGGGGCACTCTTCGTTGGTGATGTAGTGATCGTGCGCCTGCATGCCGACCAGGCCGGCGCCGTTCATCCGGGACATGTTCACGTCCGCCATCGTCAGGTCGACCCGGTGCGTGTCCGTACCGTGGGGCTCGTCCAGGGAGTTCATCACCGCCTGCCGCATGCCCTTGATCATCTGCCGGGCCTCGCGCTTCATCTTTTCGCTCATGATGTTGGTCATGCCCGGAGAGTCCAGGTCGCCCATGATCGTGGCCTGCTTCTTCTTCTCGATCATCTCGCGCGCTTCACGATTCTGCTTGGCGTTGAAATCGACCTTGCCGAAGCCCTCGGTGTTGGCCTTGAGCGTGTCGGCCTTGCGCTGATCCCAGTAGGCGTGGACGTCCTTCGCGTGCTGGGACGGCCTGGACGACAACTGGAAGTCGCGCGTCGGCGCGGTGGACACACCCGGCTCGGCATGAACCGAGGCCACCGGCATCGGCGCCACGGCCGGGTCGGCGTTCTGGTGGCCCGTCAGCACCGGCGCGCGCCTGGCAGTGGAACACCCCAGCACCAACAGCGCGGCGGCCGCGAGCAGTAATGCCTTTCTCATGATTGCACCTCCTCCTGACCTTTCACGCGCATGACGCCACATGCCAAGCGCGGGTTGTCGGGGAGGTTTCCGCCCTCCCCTGGTTCTTTTTCGATCCGTTGCAAGGCCCCTGCCATGATACTTCATTTGTCCTCATGAAAATGCACTATCTGCAACTATCGATCATCATTATCGTTTTCGTTTTCCGACCCGAACATCGCCAGCCAGATCCATCGGGGTCCGGGCACCCCATGACACCCCTCCCGCTCCCCTCGGGCTGGTACCCTGCCACCCCCTGGTCACCGCCCGAGATCGCTGCCTTGCGACGGCGAGCCGCGGAGTGGTAAGCATCCGACAGCGGCCAGGCCGGTTGCCGGGCGGCTTTTCGAGGAGCAAGCACCGTGCCTGCGGGTCTGATTTTCGATTTCGATCCCTCCATCACCCGATTGGGGCCCCTCGAGCTTCGCTGGTACGGGACGATCTTCGCGGTGATGTTCTGGGTCGGCTTCTACCTCTGGTACCGCAACCTGCACCGAGGGGGCTACAACCGCGACACGTCGGTAGCCTTCGCGCCCTGGTTCCTGGTCTCGCTGCTCGTCGGCGCTCGCCTCGGCCACTGCCTGTTCTACGAGCCCGGGGAGTACCTCTCCCGGCCGCTGGAGATCCTGCGCTTCTGGAAGGGCGGCCTGTCGAGCCACGGCGCCACCGTTGGCCTGCTCGCCGGCCTGTACCTGTTCTGCCGGCGCCACGGTCTGCGCTTCCTCGACGTCGTGGACCGGTTCAGCCCGTCTGCCGCCGTGGCCGCGGCCCTGGTCCGGCTGGGCAACCTGATGAACTCCGAGATCGTCGGCGTGCCGACGGACCTGCCGTGGGGCCTTCGCTTCGTGCGGTTCGACTGCAAGGCCGCCGGCCTGTGCGACGTCTTCGGGACCGTGCCCCACGCCTCGGACCCGCGCTGGCAGCGGCTCCTCGAAGCCACGCCCGCGCGCCACCCGACCCAGATCTACGAGTTCCTGATGGGTCTGCTCGTGCTGGCGGTGCTGTTCCTCGTCGATCGGCGCTTCGGTCGCGAGCGGCGCCCCGTGGGCCTGATCACCGGCGTCTTCGGCGCGGCCTACTTCGGCCTGCGGTTCCTGGTGGAGCTGCTGAAGGAGCGTCAGATCATGCCCGGGGAAGCCCCGCTTTCGATGGGGCAGCTGATGTCGATCCCGTTTTTCCTGACCGGGGTCTATGTCGTCTGGCAGGCTCTGCGCCGCGCCGAGCCGGCCTCCGACGTGCCGATCCCGACCCGCTTCGCCAGCGCCCCGGACACTACCACGCAGTGACGGCCATGCTGTCCTCCCCCACGAGGCAGACCGGACACCCGTCGCCGCCGGGGTTGATCTCCTCGTAGGCCGGAACCAGCTCGCGCTCGCCGATCAGGGCACCCGAATGCTCCACGGCCAACACCAGCCGTTCGGGGGCGCCGGCCACCTCAAGGCGGATGACCGCGCCGCCGCCGTCGAGGACGGGGAACAGCACCTCCGTGTCACCGAGATCGCACTCGAAGCCCGCCTCCTCGTAGGGCAGGAAGCAGTCCACCGAGTAGACACTGCCGTCCGGCAGGCCGATGGCGAACCGGTACTGGCCCGACCAGAACCCGTCGTTGTCGGCGCGGATGATGCGCACGTCGAGCCGGTTCTCGCACGGGGTCTCCTCGCAGTCGCCGGTGCCGCCGTCGGGCACGTCGCCGAGCATGTCGAGCAGCTCGCAGGGACCGGCGCCCATGGCCGCCAGAGCCAGTGCCAGCGCGGGGAGGAACCCGGTGAATGCGTGTCGCATGCCCCGACCGTGCCACGCCCGCGCCCGACTTCCAAGAAACTGGCCCGGCCGGAAAGAACGCGGGACGCACAATCTTTTTACATCTGGAAGCGCGGCGGCGAAGATCCCCCCGGTTCCTGCGGCGTAGATCTCCTCAGAAGCAGACTCCCCGAGCGCGTGCCCGGGCCGCTTCGCACAGCCACGGGAGGACGAGATGGTGAGGAGAATCCAAACCAGCGAGAGTTCGGTGAATTTCGCCCTCCAGGAGCTGATGGGCATGGAGGACGACAGGCAGCGCCGCGAGGAGGAGGCGGCGAGGCGCCGCGAGGAAGAGGCGCGGGCGCGGCGCGACGAGGAGCGACGCAGGCTGAAGGAGGAGAAGGACCTCAGGCGCCGTGAAGAGGAGCAGGCCCGCCTGGCGGCGGAACGCGCCGCCCGCGACGAGAAAGAAAAAAGGCGGCGCGACGAGGAGGATCGCAGGCTCAAGATCCGCCTCGAGAGCGAGGCCAGGGCCCGGGCCGACGAGCAGGAGCGGCTCTTGCACCACGAGGAGGAGCTGAAGCGCATCGACGCCGGAAGGGCCGGGGTCCCCAGGTGGATCTTCGGCGTGGCGGCGAGCGTGATCGTGCTTGGACTGGGTGGGGGGCTCGGCTACTACCGCGGCGTTGTCGTGCCCGAGCGCGAGACAAGGGAGCGCGCCCGCCTTGTCGAAAAGGAACAGCAGCAGCGGGAGGCGGCCGAGATGATGAAGACGCTCGCGGCCATGCAGGCCGAGCTGGCGGCCTCCCGAAAGGACCAGGCCGAGGCCCGCCGGAAGCTCGAGATCGCGATCGACGCCAAGGACGAGGCCGCCATCGCCGCGGCCAAGACGGCCGTCGAGAAGGCCAACAGGCGCCAGAAGACAGCCAGCGACAGGGTCAGGAAGGGCGCCCAGGGCAAGCCGGCCGGGATACCATCCGGGAAGCTGAGCGACAACCCGTTGGACGACGACTTCGTTCTCGAATAGCGGCCGTGCGGCTGGTCCCCGCGGCCGCGCCGCGCCCTGCGGTCAACCCGGGGGCTACTCGGGGTTGGCGACGATCGTCTCGCAGCCGAACTTGATGACCACCTGGGCGTTCTCCTCCCCCTGCATCCACTCGCAGGTCTGGGGGCAGACGTAGATCATCGTCGGGTTTTCGTTGTCGTCGTAGTACCAGCCGTGCTCGACGTCGTCGCAGTCGGCGGCGCTCTCGACCCAGCCGATCGTGTGGGCCACGTCGTCCCCGTCGACGAAGTCCACGTTCACCTGGTCGGCGACGAACTCCTGGTCGTCCGGGGGCTCGGGAATCTCCCACTCGCAGACGATGCCCACGTCGCTGACCACGGTCGCGACCTCGTCGAACACACCCGCGAAGTCCTGCAGGCAGAGGTCGCCGTACACGCCGCCGGTCAGGGCGGTCAGCTCCATGTAGACCGTGCCCGCGGCCGCCGTGAGCGGTACCATGAACGCGACGCAGAAGCTGGTCGCGACCGCCTCGATCGGGCCGACCGAAGCGACGATCGAGTGAAAGCGGAACTCGTCGATCCCGTGGCCGCTCATCCAGCCGATGAAGGTCGAGGCGGAGTCGTCGGAGTTGTCGTCGGACATCACGATGAAGTGGCGCTCCGATCCGGGGCGCAGCATGTCGGACCACTGGCTGAAGGTCTGGTGGATCTGGTACAGCGAGTTGTTCGAATCGACCGACTGCTCCACGTGCTTGTAGTTCGGCAGGTTGCTGTCGCTCGGGCAGCTGCCGCTGCCCAGCGGGCTCGGCACGCATATCCCGTTGTCGCTCTGGGCGGTGTTGGCGGAGATCAGCACGATGTGGGCATCGACGCCGCTCGCCACGATCTGGCCCGAGAAGCCGTTCATGTTCTGCTGGACCCAGTTCGACTCGAAGTCCATCGACCCGGAGTTGTCGATCGCGATGATGATGTCCACCGGCACCAGGACATTCTCGGCGCTCGAGGTGACCTCTTCGCAGGTCGTGTCGGTGTCGCTGTCCGAATCGCTGTCGGCGTCGCTGTCGGTGTCGCTGTCGGCGTCGGTGTCGCCGTCCGAGTCACCGTCGCCGTCGGAATCGCCATCGGTGTCGCTGTCGCCGTCGCCATCGGCGGCCGAGCCGACGTCGTTCTTCTCACAGCCGCTCGACCAGCACAGCGCCAGCGCGACCAGCAGTCCGACCAGGCTCCTGCACATTGGGTTCCTCCCTCCCGGCAAGTGGTTCCTACTGTCGAATGACAGTATACACCATGGTACGGTGAAAGAAGTGGTCAAAGAAAACGCCAAGAGGATCTGAGTGACCGCCTGGTACGTCTACATCCTGCGCTGTGCGGACGGAACGCTCTACACGGGCATCACCAACGATGTGGTGCGCCGCCTCGACTCGCACAACCGCGGCCAGGGGGCGAAGTACACGAGATCGCGTCTGCCCGTCGATCTCGCCTACGTCACCGAGGTCGCGGACCGCGGCGCCGCGAGCCGCCTCGAAAACGAGATCAAGAAGCTCTCACACGCACAGAAGCTCGGTATGCTCGGCAGGGGAATCTCGGCGGAGAGATAGGGATTCGAACCCTAGGTACCTTGCGGTACACACGATTTCC
>CAYZAI010000133.1:0-11646 GCA_964476305.1 uncultured Myxococcales bacterium | reverse complement strand
CTACGATCCAGTGGCGAATACTTGGGAATCCACTTCCACTAGCGGCGATGTTCCTTCGGCTCGTAGCGGTCATTCCGCCGTGTGGACGGGCACGGAGATGATCGTTTGGGGAGGGAATGATGTCGATGAAGCGTTCAACGACGGCGGCCACTACAACCCCGCAACCGATTCGTGGATGCCAACTGCGACAACCGGTGCACCATCGGCGAGACACAACCACACCGCGGTTTGGACCGGAGAAGAGATGATTATTTGGAGCGGCAGGGACGAAACTGAGTACCTCGCCGATGGCGCGGTCTACCGCTGCGTTCCGAACTGAGGGACGGGGCGTTTCCATGGCCCGGAATCTGGGCGCGAGTCAGCCGCGCGTCACGCGGCAGGGACCTTCAGGAAGAGACTTCCTCATGATCGACGGCAAGGCCAACGAGATGCTGCGCAAGGTGCTGGCGCACGTCCGCTCCAAGGAGAAGTTCGGCGCCTCGCTCCCCGTTTCGCGACAGCCCTCACCCCAGCCCTCTCCCGGCGGGAGAGGGAGCCGGAGTCCGAGGTGCCTGCCCCCCCCTTCTCCTCACGGGAGAAGGGGCCAGGGGAACCGGGCCGGCCGGCGTTCGACGGGGCCGGAGGACAAGACCAGCGGGCTCGGGCTCGGGGCTCAGACGGCCTCGACCGGGGCCGGCTTGCGGCTCTTGCGCGCCCGGTTGATCACGTCCTTGTTGACTCCGCGCTTCGCGCTCCGTCGACGCCGCTGTACTCCGTCCAGCGGGCTGGACTCCGTACAGCAAGGCGTTGAACAGCAGAAGGCGATCTTCGCCACGCGGTTCAGTTCCTCGATCCCCATCAGCAGGCGGCCCTTGGTCTCGTAGACGCCCTGGGTCGGAAATTCCCACCGAGATCAACGGAAAATCCACCTCGAACGGACTCTGGTGCAGTAGCAGTGCAAAAATGTCGATTTTCGAGTGCTGGAGCACCCCATCGCGACCGTCCGACCAGGGGATCACCACCACCCGACCATCGTGTTCGACCGGCCGCACTCGGCATCGTCGGTGGGACTGTTCGGCATCGTCGGTGAGGTCGGTCGGCTTCGTCGGTCCGGTTACCCGGCATCGTCGGTCCGGTTATCCGACTTCATCGATCGGGTCAGCCGGCTTCATCGGTCCGGTTACCCGACTTCATCGATCGGGTCAGTCGGTTTCGTCGGTGGGGTTGGCCGGTTTCGTCAGTGGGGTCAGCCGGTTTCTCCGTTGCCCGCCGTGCTCGGGACGTGATATTCCTTTCCTCATGGCCGAGACGAAGAAGAACCGGCGGGTGCTCGCGGCGGCGGGCTGCCTGGCGGCGCTGCTGGCCGCCGGCGCGGTCCGGGCCCAGGAGCCCGGCCCCGCGGACGAAGGCACCAGCGATGCGCGCCGGCTCTTCGACGAGGCCCTGGCCCATGTCGAGGCGGGCGAGTTCCAGGAGGCGGCCACCGCGTTCCGCGCCGCGTATCTGATCCAGCCCAACTGGCGCGTGCTCTACAACATCGGCGAGGCCGAGCTCGGCGCCGGAAACCACGCGCGGGCCCTTGAGGCCTTCACACTCTACCTCGCCGAGGGGGGCGAGGACGTCCCGGGCCCCAAGCGGCGTTACGCGCAGAAGACCGTCAGGCGCCTGGATCGCCTGGTGGGGTTCCTGCTGGTCAAGTGCCCGACGGCGGGCGCGGTGGTGCTGATCGACGAGCGGCGGCAGGGCGTCACGCCGCTCCTGGGCCCTGCCCTGGTGGACGCGGGGGATCACGAGGTCGTGCTGGTCAAGGACGGCCAGGAGATCCATCGCCAGAACCTCGGCGTCGGCGGCGGGCAACTCACCTGGGTCGTCGTGAACGACGAGGGAGGGCGCGACTATGCGGCCGCTGGCCTGGCGCCGATGGCCGATCCCGCACCGGAGCCGGAACCCGAGATGGAACCCGAGCCGGAGCCCGAGCCGGAGCCGGAACCCGAGATGGAACCCGAACCGGAGCCCGAGCCGGAGCCGCAGCCCGAGCCCGCTTTGCCGCCACCGCCGGCTCCCGAGCCGGCGCCGACCTCGACCATCGGGATCTGGACCTGGGTGATGCTCGGCGCGGGTGGCGCCGCCGGCCTGGCCGCGGTGGCCGCGGGTTCGGCCGCCCTCTCCGGCGCCCGCGCCGTGGACGCCAGCTGCGACGGCTATTCGTGCCCGGCGTCCGAGATGCCGGAAGCCGAGAGGGTGCGGAACCTGGCCGTGACCACCGACGTCCTGATCGGCGTGTCCGCAGCGGCCCTGGTGACGGGCGGGATCCTGTTCTTCGTGGGGCGCAGCCGGGAGAAGTCGCCTGAGACCGCGATCGTGGTCCCGGTAGCGACCCCGGGCGGCGGCGGCGTCGCCCTCGAAGGGAGGTTCTGAGCCGTGACGCGGATGGTGCCATCGTTCCTCGTGCCGCTGCTCGCCGCGCTGGCCGGCTGCACGGTCATCACGGGAATGGACGACAGGACCTTCCTGAAGGGTGACGCGAGCACCGACTCCGACACGGACACGGACGCCGACGCAGACACCGACACCGACACCGACGCCGACACGGACACGGACACCGACACGGACACGGACACCGACGCCGACGCCGACGCCGACGCCGATGCCGACACGGACGCCGACGCCGATGCCGACGCCGACGCCGACGCCGACACGGATACCGACGCCGACGCCGACACCGACGCCGACACGGACACCATCACCGACACCGATACCTCCCTGTGCGAGGGCGTGACGTGCCTGACACCGCCTTTCGACGTCTGCCTCGACGCGACCACAGTGCTGCACTACCTGAGCCCGGGTACCTGCATCGGCGGGTTCTGCACCTACTCCACCGAGACCCTCTCGTGCGACCAGCCCCCCGTCGACGAGTGCCTCGGGCCGAACATGGCGCGCGACTACCTCGAGGAGGGCTTCTGCCACCAGGGCGCCTGTGCCTATTCCTTCATCGACGAGACCTGCCTTTCCGGCTGCGAGGCCGGGATCTGCGTCGAGTGCGGGAACGGCGTACGGCAGACGGGCGAGGAGTGCGACGACGGGAACAACCTGTCCAAGGACGGCTGCTCGTCCACGTGCACCTTCGAGTACTGCGGTGACGGTGTCACCGGCCACCTGCTCGACGTGGGCGACGGGTTCGAGAGCGGCGGCTTCGGCGCCCTGCCCTGGCAGCAGGGCGCGCCCCAGGGGTTCAAGATCATGTCCGCGCCGGTCCATACCGGGTCTCACTCCGCGGCGTCGGACAACCACGCCCAGGACGACACCACCGCCAGCTTGAGCATCTCGCTGCACATGGGCGGCCAGGTCTGCTTCTGGTACGCCGGCGAGTCCGAGACGGATTTCGACGTCTTCACCTTCCGCGTGGACAGCGATGCGCTGCTGGAGATCTCGGGCAGCCACCAGGCCTGGACCCAGCACTGCGCCAACGTCACACCAGGACCGCACGTGCTCGCCTGGAGCTACGCAAAGGACGACGGCGTCTCCACCGGCTGGGATCGCTGGTACATCGACGACGTCATCGTCACCACCGCCGCCATCGAGGAGTGCGACGACGGCAACACGCAGGGCGGCGACGGCTGTTCGGCCCAGTGCCTGGACGAGTGATCTCCCCGAGGAGGCAGCGATGACCGCCGAGACGAGGCAGACCGATCTGGATATCGAACGGGTGGGCGAGCCCCGGTTCCACTCGCCGATCAACCTCGGCACGGAGCCCGGGGATCTGCTGGCGGACTTCACACCCGACGACGCTCGGGTGCTGGCGGAGCTGGATCCCGTCCGGCTCGAGGACTGTCACCGCCGGGGCGAGGCGCCCCCGTCCTTCGAGCTCGCCGGGCCACGCCAGCGGATCTTCTTCGACCCGGCGCAGACAACGGCGGGGATCGTCACCTGCGGCGGCCTGTGCCCGGGCCTGAACAACATCGTCCGCGGCCTGGTGATGGCCCTCGGCCACGGCTATGGCGTGCCCAGGGTGCTGGGGTTCCGTTACGGCTACAAGGGGCTCACCCCCGCCGGCGGCGAGCCTGTCCACCTGACCCACGACTTCGTGCTCGACATCCACCGGGACGGCGGCACCGTGCTCGGCACGTCCCGCGGCCCACAGGAACCGGCGGTGATGGCCGACCACCTGCAACAGCTCGGCGTGGACGTGCTGTTCGCCGTGGGCGGCGACGGCACCTTTCGCGGCGCCATGGCCCTCCAACAGGAGCTCGCCCGGCGCCGGGCCCCGATCGCGGTGATCGCGGTGCCCAAGACCATCGACAACGACATCCCGTTGGTGGACCGCACCTTCGGCTTCGGCACCGCCGTGGAGCACGCCGCGGAGGCCATCCGCGCCGCCCGTGCCGAGGCGATCTCCGCGGAGCGGGGCATCGGGCTCGTGAAGCTGATGGGCCGGCATTCCGGGTTCATCGCCGCCACCGCGGCCCTGGCCGTGCGCACCGCCAACCTCGTCCTGATCCCGGAGCTGCCCTTCGACCTCGAGGGGGAGCACGGGCTCTTCACCTACCTCGAGGACCGCTTCCGCCGCGCCAAGCACACGGTGATCGTCGTGGCCGAGGGCGCGGGACAGGAGCACGTCGAAGCCGCCGCGGGGCGGGATGCCTCGGGCAACGCCAAGCTCGGCGACATCGGGTCGTTCCTGAAGGGCACCATCGAGAAGCGCTTCGACGGTGTCGACTTCACCCTCAAGTACATCGACCCGAGCTACATGATCCGCTCCGCGCCGGCCAACTCGGACGACGCGATCTTCTGCGGCTACCTGGCCCAGAGCGCGGTCCACGCCGGGATGTCGGGTCGTACGGCCATGGCCGTGGGCCGCTCCCACGACCGGCTGACCCACATTCCGCTCGCGAAGCTCGTCACGGGCCGCAAGCGGGTCGATCCCGAGGGCGAGCTGTGGCTCTCGGTGCTCGGCTCCACGGGCCAGCCGTTCTACCTCACCAACACGCCGCCCAAGGATCTCGCGCGAAGGAGCCTGCTCCTGCCCGGATGACCCTCGACACACGGAGGTTCCCCATGCGATTCCGTTTCCCGCTCACCTCCCTCCCGCTCCTCACCCTGCTGGCCTGCGCATGCGGCGGAGGTACCCGCGGCGGCACCGGCTCCGCCCTGGACGACGACGGGCCGCGCATGACCGCCGAGGACCTGGCGCCCCGCGCGGTGCTGGTGCGGGCGGCCCTCACCACCGAGGCCGACCGGGAACGGATGAAGGCCGTGGCGCCGCCGGCGAAGGAGTTCTCCCCGGAGCAGCCCGAGATCTTCCTGGTGGCCACCCTGCGCGACGTCCCGACCCAGGCGCGGATCCGGGTCCGCTGGTACCGGGACGCCCGGCCCGAGCCGTTCCTGGAAAGCGAGACCCACGGCTCGGACGTCTTCTCTTTCGTCTCGTCCGCGCTCCCGCCGGGAAGGCGCTGGCGATCGGGCTCGTACACGGTGCGCATCCTGGTGGACGACCGGGAGGTGGGCGCCGCGCCCTTCGCCGTCACCGGCGACGATCCGGCCGCGGGCGGCCCGATCGTGAAGAAGCTCCGAGTCGCCACGGCGGTGGACCGCAAGCTGCGCCCCAAGCGCCCGGGCACCGAGTTCAAGCGCGGGACCGAGGAGCTCTTCGCCACCTTCGAGGTCGAGCACCTCGAGGATCCGGACACGGCCGCGGTGCTCTGGATCCGGGGCAAGGACGTGTTCAGCCGGCAGGAGGTCGACCTGGATGGCGACGGCCGCTTCGTCGCCAACGTCGCCTCCCCCGGCAGGCTGCCCGACGGGCGCTACGAGGTGGCGGTGGAGATCGGGGGCGACGATCTCGCCCGCGTCGCGTTCACCGTGGGCGACGTCGGGGCCGGGCCGGGCATCGACCGCGCGGCCCTGGGCCTCGAGCTGGACGACGACAACATGCCGACCTCCGAGCTCGACCTCTTCCGCCGGGACGCGGACGCCATCCGGCTGGGGGTGCGCTTCCTCGACCTGCCCGCCGGGGCCGTGATCGAGGTGCGCTGGCTGGCCGGGGGCGGCGATTGGGACGACCCGGACGCCCTGTGGCACACCACGCGCACCGCAGTGCCCGGGGGCGGCTCCGGCACCATGGGCGCGATCTGGCCCCGGCCGGCGGCGGGCTTCGAGCCCGGCGACTACCGGGCCGTGATCGGCGTCGACGACCGGCCCGTGATGTGGAAGGAATTCGCCATCGAGTGAGAAGGGGGGCCGCGGCTCAGGAGACGTCGGGGAGGGAGCCCGGGGCACCGCGCATGTGCTTCATCGGGTCCACGGCCACGCCGCGGACGAGCAGCGCGAAGTGCAGGTGAGACCCCCGTGAGATGCCGGTGTTGCCGATGAGCCCGATGGGCTCCGAGGTCTCGACTCTCTGTCCCGGGACGACCTTGAAGCGGTCGAGGTGCGCATAGAGGGTGACCCAGCCCCCGGGATGGACCACGAGCACGGTGTTGCCGTAGCCCTTGATCTCGCTGCCCGCGTAGCCCACCAGCCCGGGCGCCATGGCCAGGGCCGGGGTCCCGGTCGGCGCAGTGACGTCCACGGCCAGGTGCCGGCCTCCGTCCGAGCCGAAGCCCCTTCCCAGGCGGTGTCCGGGAACCGGCCATTGCAGGTATTCCGGTTCCACTATCCCGCCAGCCGCCTCGATCCACGTACCCGGGAAACCGCCGTTCAGCAGCAGGGTCGCGGCGCCGCGAGTACCCAGGCCCAGCTCTTCGGCGATACGGGCGGCGTCGAGTTGGTCGTAGATCGTGCCCTGGCCCGTGGCGCGGGTCGCTGCGAAGGGCAGCGCCAGGGCCATCGCCAGGGCAGCGACCAGGGTTTTCATCGCTCTTTCCGACACAGCTTCGGCTCCCGTCATCCCGAGGTCCGCCGTTCCAACGAAGATGGAACCGGCGTGATTCCCAGGATTGTCACAATTTGTTGTTACCAGACATCGGTCTGCCGGGCAAGAACGGGGGCGGCTGGAAAGGGACAAAAGGGACCGGCCTTTCGATTCCTTTCGGCTCACATGCTCTCGGCCAGGAACCAGATGTACAGGACGAGCGTGATCAGGGCGAACGGCGCGACGATGGTGTTCACCTTGGCGAGCGCCAGGCCGGCCTTGGTTTTCGCGCGGGCACCGCCTGCCATTCCCAGCAGGCCGCGCTCCATGAGATCGAGATCTTCGCGGGCCCGGCCCCAGTTGGCGATGCCCAGGACGAAGCTCACTACCGGGAAGATGCCGAGGAAGACCGCGCCGACGACGCCCTGCTTGAGCAGGGCGCCGGCCCGGTCCGCGTCTCGCGGTCCCACGCCGCCCCGGGCGCCGGCATTCTGTCGCGGCGGCGCGTAGGGGTTTCCTTTTTCCGGGTATTCTACGTCCATGGTCCTCACTCCTCTCTCATCCGCAAATATCATAGGGGCTGAACGGATCAAATCGGAATCATTGGTCATTTTTCCTACGCCAACACGGTGAAGTCCTCCGGCTCACGATAACTCAGACCGGCCAGGGCCGGCCGGATCAGCTCCCGGGCGCCGTGGGAGCCCACCGCCACGAGCAGGTGTCCGCCGGGGATGCCGCGCTCCAGCGCGGACGGCCCGGCGATGGGTACTCCCCCGGACTTCCGGCCGATCCGCCTGGGATCGATGTCGATGAAGCGTTCGACGCCGATCCCCCTGGCCTCCAGGTGACGCCGCCAGGCCCGGCCCGTGGGGCCCGCGCCCCAGATCGAAACCGACGGTCGGCCCCGAAGCGGCCCCTCCAGCAGGAAACCGAGCTTGAGGGCGGCGATGCGCTCCGGCGCGCAGCGGGGATCGGTGCGGGTCAAGCGCTCGGGCCGGTCGCGCCAATGGAACAGGACCCGCGGCACTTTGGCCAGTCCCCTGCCCTTGCGAAGCAGTCGCAGCCACAGGGAGTAGTCCTCGGGGAAATCGTCGTCGAAGTAACCGCCGACCGCCTCGAAGTCGGTCCGGCGCATCAGCACCGAGGGATGGCACAGGGGGCTCTCGACGAAGGCATCCCGGGCGTGGTCCGAAGGTTCGATCAGCGAGTTCTGCCACGCCTCGTAGCGGCGCATGCCCAGAGCCAGCTCGTCCTCGGGGAAGCAGCGGATCCGGCAGCCGACCGCGGCCACCTCGGAGCTGCGGTCCAGCAACTCGACCTGGGCCGCGAGGCGCTCGGGCTCGCAGAGATCGTCCGCGTCCATCCGCGCCAGCAGCTCCCCCGAAGCCAGCTCCGCGCACCGCAAAAGCGCCGGGACGATCCCCCGGGGCGAAGTGGACTCGACGCGGATCCGGCCGTCCCGTTCCGCCGCGGCCTCCAATGCGGCGAGGCTCCCGTCCGCGGAGCCGTCGTCCACGGCCACGATCTCGAAGTCGCGGTACGTCTGGCAAAGCAGCGAATCCAGCGCCGGCCCGAGGTGCTCCCCGGCGTCGCGGACAGGTATGAGGACGCTGATCCGTGGCATGGGAGGATGCTAGCAGAAAACGAACGGTTTTCCGCCCTGTACCAAGAACGGATTCCTGGTAGCATCGTCAAAGAGACATGCCCGGCGAAACGACACCGTCGATCCGTCTCACCTTCTCGCCATCACTGCTCGCCGCGCTGCTGATCGCCCTGGCCGCGGCCTGCGAGCCGCCCGCGTTCGGGCCCGTCACGCCCGGGGAGGCCCCGTTCCTGGGTCCTGCGACTCTCCTCCCCTCTCCGCCGGTGGAACAGCCGGAGACGGAGCCGCCGCCGATGCCGCCAGCGATCCCGCCGGCAATCGAGACGCTACCGCCGCCCGGGTTCCCGCCGGAGCCCGACCTGGACGACGAGGCCGCCCGCCGCCGGGCCGCGTGGCTCGGAGAGCCCTTCCGCTGCAAGGCGATTTCGACGACGAAGCTGCGCGGCTGCCGGTTCGAGGCCCACGAGGGCGGCCAACGAATCCGTTTCCAGGTCGCGGACGTCGTCTGCGAGGACGTGGTGTTCGACGCGGCCGGCGATCCGGTCCGGCTCGTCGACTGCAAAGCCGGCTGGCTCGTCATGCCCCGCAATGTCGACCTCAAGAAGGCACGCGGCCAGGACGTCTGGTCCGGCAGCCACGGCGGGTGGCGCTGGCGCGACAAGGAGCGCTACTGCTGCCCCGGCCTGTGGCTCGAGGCCCCGAAGAGCCTGCGGCGCTGAGCCGGAGCCTCGACCTCGCGAACATTCACCCATGGCGACTCCCGGGTATGCTATCATTTCCCAAGGCACTTTCCCCCTCGGGGTTATTCCGGCCCGCGGAGGCCGAAGGAGGACAGGATGTCCACGATCATCGGAAGATCCAGCGCGCTCGCGGCCGCGGCGCTGCTCGCGTCAATGCTCTGCGCCGCCTTTGCCTGCGACTCGGGCGGATCGTCCGGGGACGGGGATACGGACGGCGACTCCGACGCCGACTCCGACGCCGACTCCGATGGCGATTCCGACGCCGACTCAGACTCCGACTCCGACTCCGACTCGGACGGCGATTCCGACGGCGACTCCGACGGCGACTCCGATTCGGACGGCGACGCGGACGGCGACGGCGACACGGACGGCATGACCCTGACCGACTTCTGCAACGAAGGCGGCTGGTGCATCGAGAATCCCACGCCCCAGGGCTTCACCCTGCGGGCGGTCTGGATCAACGCGGCCGACGACGTGTGGATGTGCGGCGACAGCGGGATCGTGCTGCGCACCGACGGCGAGGACTGGTGGGAGTGGCGCTCGGACGTGCAGGGCGAGATGTTCACCGCGGTCTGGGGCACCGCGACGACCAACATGTTCGTCATGAGCTCCTCCCGCCTGCTGCGGTACAACGGCAGCTCCTGGTCCGTCATCCTGAGCGGCGGGTTCGGCCTCGCGGACGTCTTCGGCTTCGCCACCAACGACCTCTGGGTCGTGGGCTGGAACGCCGCCCGGCACTGGAACGGCGTCAGCTGGGAGACCCACGACTTCCCCGACGACCACCTCTCGACGGTGTTCGGCACGGCCTCGAACGACGTGTGGATCGGCGGGCAGCAGGGCGCCCTCTACCACTGGGACGGCAGCTCCTTCACGGACCACTCCCAGGACGAA
Source organism: uncultured Myxococcales bacterium (assembly GCA_964476305.1). Classification (GTDB taxonomy): domain Bacteria; phylum Myxococcota_A; class Polyangia; order JAAYKL01; family JAAYKL01; genus CAYZAI01. The sequence continues at coordinate 1,583 of CAYZAI010000133.1, read as the reverse complement.
ACCGTCAACTTCGCGGACATCTGGGGCCCGTCGAGCGACGACGTGTACTTCACGGTCTCGTCCGGCGGCGCGATCTGGCACTGGGACGGCGCGGAGTTCTCGCAGATCACCCCGGGCCTGGCCTCGAGCTGGTCGCGGGTCGCGGGCACGTCGGCCGACGACGTCTGGCTGGTGGGCCAGGGCGCGATCGTGGCGCGCTGGGACGGCTCGTTCTGGACCGACGTCTCCCCGACGATCCCGAACTACTACCTCTACGGCATCCACGCGCGCAGCGGGGCCGGCCCGTGGGTGGTGGGCTACTACGGCGCCGTCTGCGAGCGCGAAGGAAGCGCCTGGTCCTGCGGCGAGTCCCTGACCTGGGACAACCTCTTCGCCGTCGGCGGGAGCGGGGCGGACGGGATGACCGCCGTCTCGTACAACGGCATCGTCGCGGCGCGTGGCGCAGGCGGCTGGAGCCTCGACCCCGACTACTCGCCCTACGCCATGAACGGCTCCTGGTTCACCGGGGACGGGATCTGGGGCTACCGGCCGGACTACGGCAACGACCGTCTGGTCTTCTACCACCACGACGGCGAGCAGTGGACCGAGTCGTTCGTCAGCGCGCCCACCGGCACCCTGGCCGTGTGGGGCGACGCCGCCGGCGGCGCCTGGGCCGTGGGCGTGGACGGCCAGGCCTGCCGCTATGACGGCACGAGCTGGACCTGCGGGCAGACCGGCACCACCAACGATCTCACAGCCGTGTTCGGGATCGGGGACGAGGCCTTCGCCGCGGGCGACAACGGCGCCGCCATGCACTTCGACGGTGCGGACTGGTCCGCCACCGCCAGCGGCACCTCCAACGACCTGTACGCGCTCTGGGGAGCCGCGGCGGACGACGTCTGGACCGTGGGCGACCAGGGCGACGCGGCGCACTGGGACGGGGACGCCTGGACCCCCGTGGACATCGCCGGCGCCTACGACCTCTTCGACCTGTGGGGCTTCGCCGCGAACGACGTCTGGGCCGTGGGCTACAGCAGCGACGTCTTCCACTGGGACGGCGGCGCGTGGACCGAGGTGGAGACGGGCACCTCCGACACGATCCTCTCGATCTGGGGCGCGGCCAGCGACGATATCTGGGCCGTGGCCGAGCACGGCACGCTGCTCCACTGGAACGGCGCGGCCTGGAGCGAGGACACCTCCCTCGAGGACTGGGACAACAAGGCCGTGGGCGGCACGGGCGACGGCGAGGCGTGGATCGTGGGCTGGTACGGGACGATGTACCAGAACACGGGCTCGGGCTGGGTGGCCGTGACCAACGCCATGACCGAGGACCACGTCTACATGAACGATGTCTGCGGCGGCGGCGACGTGCTGTGGGTCGTGGACTGGGACGACCGGCTCTGGGCGCGGGAGGACGGCCTGTGGTCGCGGCACGGGTTCGAGGACCAGGAGGACGCCAACGTTCGCGACGTCTGGTCCGCCGGGCCCGACGAGGCCTGGGCCGTGACCGACGAGGGTCTGCTCCTGGGCTTCGACGGCACCGAGTGGCGGCTCTACGCCAGCCGCGGCGCCACGCACCTGGACGCGGTCTCCGACACCGACGG
>CAYZAI010000132.1:0-11797 GCA_964476305.1 uncultured Myxococcales bacterium | reverse complement strand
GACACGGACACCGACGCGGACACCGACGGCGGGATGCAGACTCTCACCCCGGGCAACCCGGGGTGCGGCTGCGCAACCCCCGGTGGCCGGCCGCGCCGCGGGATGGCGGGAGTGCCGAAGCTCCTTCGGCCCTGGTGATTTGACGGCGCAGACAGCCTCGCGACCGCTATGCCATCGCAAGCATAACAGATTGCAAATAAAAGCGAATTTGTTTCTCTGGGTGACAAAAATCATGTCAAGAGATCGATGCTGTGATTATTTTCACAATATCGTTTTCACTGACCTTCGGAAAAGGAGGGCAACGTGTCGAAAAAGTTCTCGAGAAGGCTCTTTCTGGAGTTGACCGGAGCCAGCGCGGTGGCGTGGCATCTCGTCGGCTGCGATGACAAGAACGGGAACCCGGTGGCCGATGGCGGTCCGGACGCCGGGGCTTGCGAGTACGACCCGCCACCGGCGTGGGAGGACGCCACCCATGTGAAGTACGGCACGGTCTCCTCGACCATCTGCCCGTACTGCGGGTGCGGCTGCGGCCTGCTGGTCACGGTGAACGACGGCGAGGTCGTCAACGTCGACGGCGACCCGGACCACCCGGTCAACCGCGGAGCCCTGTGCTCCAAGGGCTCGTCCCTGTACCAGCTGAACCGCGTAAGCAACGCCACCAACCCCTACCGGTTGGTGAAGCCGCGCTACCGGGCGGCGGGCTCGGCCGAGTGGCAGGAGGTCGAGTGGGCCGACGCCATCGCCGCCATCGCGGCCAAGGTCAAGGCCACCCGCGATGCGACCTTCGTGACCACCGACGGCAGCGGCCGGGTCGTGAACCGCACCGAGGGCATCGCCTGCCTCGGCGGCGCGGCCCTCGACAGCGAGGAGTGCTACCTGCTCGTCAAGGCCATGCGCGCCCTGGGCCTGGTGTACCTGGAGCACCAGGCACGGATATGACACAGCGTCACTGTCGCCAGTTTGGCGGAAACTTTCGGACGCGGCGCGATGACGAACCACTGGGTCGATCTGAAGAACACCGACGTGGCCTTGATCATCGGGTCGAACGCGGCGGAGAACCATCCCATGTCCTTCAAGTGGCTGCAGAAGGGCAAGGAGGAGCGCGGCACGATCATCATCAACGTCGACCCGCGCTACACGCGGACCTCGGCCAAGTCCGACATCTGGGCGCCGATCCGTTCGAGCACTGATATCGCCTTCATCGGCGGGATCATCAATTACGCCCTGACCAAGAACCGGATCAACCACGAGTACGTGCGCTACTACACCAACGGCGCGTTCCTGGTGAACCCGAACTTCGACTTCGACACGGTCACGGGCCAGTTCGCCGGCTTCAACGGCACGGCCTATGCCGACAAGAGCAGCTGGCAGTACCAGACCGACCAGCGCACCGGCGCGGACGGCGCGGTCGCGGCGGCCACACCGGCGCGGTTCCACGCGGCCTCCGCCGAGTTCACCGCCGCGATGGTGGGCCGCAAGCTGTCCCTGACCAGCGGCGCCGTGGCCGGCACCTACGCCATCTCGGCCGTGGTCGACGCCCAGACCGTGGACCTCACGGGCCTGGCCGCCGCCGCCGACGAGAGCGACATCTCGTGGGTGCTGCCCGGCGTGCCCCTGCTCGACGAGACCATGGAGGACGAGAACTGCGTGCTGCAGGTCATGAAGCGGCACTTCGCGCGCTATGACGCCGAGACCGTCTACCAGGTCACCGGGTGCTCGCCCAAGGACTTCTACGCCGTGGCCGAGGCCTTCACCTCCACGGCCGCCGAAGACAGGGTCGGTACCATCATGTACGCCATGGGCACGACCCAGCACACCCACGGCACGCAGAACATCCGTTCCTACGCCATCCTGCAGCTGCTGATGGGCAACATCGGCCTGGCCGGCGGCGGGATCAACGCCATGCGCGGCGAGTCCAACGTGCAGGGCTCCACGGACATGGCCCTGCTCTACCACATCATCCCGGGCTACCTGAAGGTGCCGACGGCCAGTCACACCACCCTGGGCATCGACACGGCAACGGCGCTGGGCATCGTCCACAACCAGGACCAGTACTCGCCGTCGTTCCGGGCGCTCACCGCAGAGCAGCAGGCCGCGGCCACGGCGTCGTTCCTGTGGAGCACCACGCCGATGACCAGTGATCCCAAGAGCGCCAACTGGTGGAGCAATACGCCCAAGTACATGGTCTCGCTGCTCAAGGCCTGGTGGGGCGACCACGCCACCTCGGCCAACGAGTTCGCGTTCCACAACCTGCCCAAGATCGATCCGGCGACCAACTACTCGCACATGAGCCTGTTCGAGGCCATGACGAACGGCGTGGTCAAGGGCCTGTTCTGCTTCGGTCAGAACCCGGCCGTGGGCGGGCCCAACGCCGAGTACGAGCGCGAGGCCCTCGGCAAGCTCGACTGGCTGGTCTGCGTCGACCTGTGGGAGACCGAGACCTCGATCTTCTGGAAGCGGCCCAAGGATATCGACGGCAACCCGGTGGATCCGACCACCATCGACACCGAGGTCTGGCAGCTGCCGGCCGCGGGCTCGTACGAGAAGGAGGGCTCCGTCGCCAACTCCGGGCGCTGGGCCCAGTGGCGCTACAAGGCCGTGGAGCCGCCCGGGGACGCCAGGGACGACGCCTGGATCATCAGCAAGCTGGTCGAGGCGCTCAAGGCCAGCCCCCCGGCCCAGTTCCCCGAGGGGATCCAGAACCTGACCTGGGACACCTGGGGCGAGGGCGACCACATCGACATCTCGAAGGTGGCCAAGGAGGTCAACGGCCAGAACGTGGCGGACGGCACCCAGGTCACCAGCTTCTCCAACCTCAAGTTCGACGGCAGCACGACCTCGGGCAACTGGCTCTACTGCGGCGCCTACGTCAACCCGACGGACGATCCCTCGGCCGAGGCCTACGACGGCAACCGCATGCGGCGCCGGGACAACGCCAACGCCTCGGACGTCAGCGGCATCGGCCTGTACGCCAACTGGTCGTGGTGCTGGCCGGTCAACCGCAGGATCATCTACAATCGCGCCTCGCTGCGGCCCGACACCCAGGAGCCCTGGGATCCGTCCCGGGCCGTGATCCTCGTGGACCAGAACTCGACGTCGGCCAACTACAAGAAGCCGATCCAGGGCGACGTGCCCGACGGCGGCTGGGTCACCGACCCTGCCATGGCGGGCTACCGCCACCCGTTCATCATGAAGCCCGAAGGGCACAGCCGGCTGTTCGGCATGGGCCTGGCCGACGGGCCGCTGCCCGAGCACTACGAGCCCATGGAGAGCCCGCTTTCGAACTCCGTGGTCAACGGCGCCCCCCACACGCCGGCGGTCTACATCTACGCCGGCGAGGTTGGCGAGTTCGCCGACCCGGCCGACTACCCCTACGTGGGCACGACGTACCGGGTCACCGAGCACTGGCAGGCCGGCGCCATGACCCGCAGCATCCCCTGGCTCGGCGAGCTGATGCCCTACATGTTCATCGAGATCAGCCACGAGCTGGCCCAGGCCAAGGGCATCAACAGCGGCGATGAGGTGATCGTGACCACGCCCCGGGGTTCGGTCACGGCCAGCGCGGTCGTGACCTGGCGCATGAAGCCGGTGGACGGCAAGACCCTGCACCAGGTGGGCGTGCCCTGGCACTGGGGCTACGCCGGCCTGTTCACCGGAGACAGCGGCAACTCGCTGACGCCCCTCGTCGGCGACGTCAACACCCGGATCCCCGAGTTCAAGGCCTTTTTGTGCAACCTGAGCAAGGTCTGATAGGGAAGGAGGAAGACAATGGCCAAGATGGCAAAGCTCATCGACACTTCCCTGTGCCAGGCGTGCAAGGCCTGCCAGGTGGCGTGCAAGCAATGGAACCAGCTCCCGGCGGTGACGGCCCAGGAGGGGCTGAAGTTCGGCTCGTACCAGAACCCGCCGGATCTCAACTGGCACACCTGGAACCTGGTGCGTTTCACCGAGGTACCCCAGGCGGACGGCTCGGTGCACTGGGCGTTCAACAAGGACTCGTGCCGCCACTGCCCCGAGCCCTTCTGCAAGCAGTACTGCCCGGTGGAGGGCGCGATCACCATCGATCCCGACACCAAGGCGGTGGTGATCCACAGCGAGCTCTGCGGCGCCTGCTGCGCCGAGTGCGTCCAGGCCTGCCCCTACGACATCCCCCGCCTCGAGCAGGAGATCGACGCGACCTCGGGCGAACTCACGGGCGTCACCTACGCCCGCGCCTTCAAGTGCCGGCTCTGCGTCGACCGGCTCCACGACACCGATCTGGTGGACGGCGCCAGCCTCGGCCTGTCGGCTGCGGACCGCATCCCGGCCTGCGCCAAGACCTGCCCGGCGGGTGCCATCAGCTTCGGCACCGTCGAGGACATGATGGCCAAGGCCCAGCAGCGCCTGGCCACGGTCTGGCCGCAATACCCCGGGGCCAACATCTACCCCGGCATGGGCTTCGGCTGCATGTGGCTCCTGACAGAGTCGCCGGACAAGCTGGGTCTCCCGGTCTCGGCCCCGACCGCGGACGCGACCCCGCCGGCCAAGTCGAACCGGCGTGAGGCGCTGGCCGGGCTGCTGAAGCCCCTCGACGTCCTGCGGCGGGGTTGAGACCCGTGGACCGCGAGGGAGCAGCGGCGGGAGCCGCCGGGAGCGCCGGCGGCCGGTTTCCGGCGGACGAGTACGTCCTGTTCCAGGGTCGGCTCGCGGCGGCCCGCGATCTCGTGATCTCCGATCTCGAGCTGCTGCCGCCCCTGGCCGCGCCTTCCGCCGAGCGGGTCCGCGAGCGCCTCGCCCACGGCGTGCCGGTGATCGATTTCGATCCGGACCTGCCGTCCATCGAGAGCCTCGTCCAGGCGGCCGGGATGATGATCAAAGCCGCCCTCGACCACGATGTCATCGACGAGAACGAGCACCGGGTGATCGACCGCGCGCTGTCCAGGGACGACGGCGCGCTCATCGCCGAGCTCCTGCCGGCGATGTTCCACCGGGACTCCCAGGCCGTGGCCGCGCTCGGCGCCCGGGAGGACATCCCGGCGGCGACGCTGCTGCTGCTCGGCGAGCACCTCGCCCGGCCGGTGCTGGAGCGGGAGGCGAGGGGCGTGTGCGAGCACCTGCCCGAAGATCCCATCGACTCCGGCACCTGTCCGGCCTGCGGCAATCCCCCGCGGCTCTCGGTGCTCTCCGGGGAGGGTGGCAGGCGCCGGCTGGTATGCGGGATGTGCCGCACCGAGTGGCGCTACCGGAGAGTGGGCTGCCCGTTCTGCGGCTGCGTCGATCAGTCCAGGCTCAGGCACTTCACCGTGAACGACGAGCCGGACCGTGCGGTAGAGGTCTGCGACGAGTGCCGGCGGTACTTGAAACAGGTGCGAATCAAACAGGACGGTGACGCGCTGTCGCCCATGGATCTCGATGTCGCCAGTGCGCGCCTCGACGTCCTTGCGAGGCGCGAGGGTTTCATGTAGGAGGAGAAAGTCCATGCTAGGCAGAAGGGTTCGTATTGTGTATCTGCTCACAACATTGTCCTTGTCCTTCGCCGGGGGTTGCCTCGAGGTCCGGGACGACGGCGACGTCGATGGCGGTGAGCGCTCCGAGTGCGGCGACTGCCACGACGTCGACTGGCTCACGCCGGCCCACCGCGTCCACACCGGCGCCGATCCGGGGCTGTTCAGCGAGCTGGCCGTGAACTGCGTGGATTGCCACGTCGTGACCCACAAGGACGGATACCGCGAGACGTCGATCCTGTGGTTTCCCGAGGGGGTGATGGCCCGCCTCGGCGGCCTGGAGCCCACGTGGGACGGGGCCCGCTGCAACGACGTGTACTGCCACGGCGCGGGCCTGAGCGGCGGGATGGAAACCGAGCCGGCGTGGTCCGACGTGGGCACCGTCAAGTGCAACTCGTGCCATGGGGTGCCGCCCCTTGCGCCCCACCCGGCCAGCGGACTCTGCTCGGAGTGCCATGGCGCGGCGTTCACCGACGGCAACCTCGACGCGGCCACGCATATCGACGGAACCCTGGATTTTGAAGGAGCAGAACAGTGAGAACAACCGTCTTCATTTCCAGCCTCCTTGGCCTCCTGGTGGCGGGTGAGGCCGCGGCCCAGGAGGAGGGTGCCGGCGAGCCCCCTCCCGAGGAGGCGGCGGGAGAAGCCTCGGGGGAGGCCGATGTCGGAGAGGAGGCTGCCACCGAAGGGGACGCCGGCCCGGTCGAGGAGGCTGTCGAACCCGCCGCGGAAGAGGCGACGGAGCCCGCCGCGGAAGAGGCGACAGAGCCCGCCGCGGAAGAGGCGACGGAAGCGGCCGATCCGGCCTCGACCCCGCCCGAGGTCGCCCCGCTGGCGAATCCCAACCAGTTGCGGACAAGGCTCTCCGGGCGCTCCCGCTCCGAGATGTTCTTCTCCCAGCGGCCGCGGATGACCGCCCTCGGGGACGGGCGCTATGGCGTCCGGCCCGTGAACGTCTACCCGTTCTACGAGACCCTCGAGCTGCGCGCGGACGAGATCGGCCACAAGGGCCTGTCGATCCACTTCCAGGGCTGGGCCGGGCTCGATCTGGCCGAGGTGTACTTCGACCAGCGCTTCGTGGCGGATCCCACGACCCTCTACCTCCAGTTCCGGGACTATGGCGCGGACTTCAAGGTCGGGCGGCTGCAGGTCTACACGGGCGCGGCCCGCGGGCTTCACCTGGACGGTGCCCACCTCTCGTACGAGACGCCGATCCACCTGGGCGTGGAGGCCCTCGGCGGGTTGGTGGTCACGCCCTACCGCGGCCCGGAGTGGTACCGCGAGCAACCGGCCAACCTGGGATACAACGACTTCGGAGCCGGCTACAGCGATTGGGAGCGCGACGGCGACTACGCCGCCGGCGGCCGGATCTTCTACCGGGTGGCGGGCAAGGTCTCGGCCGGGTTCTCCTTGCTCCACGTCACCGAGCTCCACGAGATCGACCGCCAGCTCTTCGGCGCCGAGCTCGACGCCACGCCCGTGAAGTGGTTGGGGGCCACGGGCAACGCGGTGATGGACATACCCTCGGCCAGGCTCCAGGAGGCCAACCTGGGCCTGGACTTCTATCCCCACGAGGTCGTGTCCTTCGGCGTGGACTACCGCCACACCGACCCCACGCTCTACCTCTCGAAGATGTCGATCTTCTCGGTGTTCTCCACCGAGGAGTACGACGCGGTGGGCGGGACCGTGCGGCTGATGCCGCTCGGCTGGCTGGGGTTCCACGCGGGTTATCACCACCGGTTTTACAGCTGGATCGACCAGGAGGTCGCCGCGGACGGCAGCGAGGGGTACGGCGCCGTCGTGGACCAGGGCCACGAGATCGTCGCCGGCGGAAACGCGCGCTTCGGCGAGGCCAAGGGCGGAATCGTGCGGCTCGACTACCGGCGGCTCGGCCAGGAGGAGCAGGGCCTGCACCAGCTCCGGCTGGGCGCGGTTGTGCCGGTGGGCGTCCCCGGGCTCAAGGCCGCGGCGAACGCCTACTTGGACTTCTACGACGAGGAAGTGAACGCCACGGACAAAGGGTTCCTCGGCGACGTCGGGCTGTTCTGGATCTCCGGGCCGTTCGATGTCGGCGGCTCCGTCGCCGCGGGGCTGACGCCCTTCGCCGAGCAGGAGATCCGGGGCATGCTCCGGTTCGTCTACAGGTTCGACGTGAGCTTCGTCGAGCAGGGGCCACAGTCATGAGGAACTCTCTACGAGACCATCGCATCATCGCGCTTTGCGCCGCGGCGCTGATCGCTGCCTGCTCCACCGTGGCGACGAAGTCGCGGGACACCATCGTCTTCTCGCACTACCTGCATGCCGAACAGGGCGTCGGCTGTACCGACTGCCACGGCGAGATCACCGAGGACGCCGAGCGGAAGATCCAGGCCGTGCCGAGGATGACGGGCTGCGCCGACTGCCACGACGTGGAGAGCGACGACGGGTGCGGCACGTGCCACACCGACACGGACAACCCCGAGACCTACCCGGCGGAGCTGTCCACGCACCTGGTGTTCTCGCACCAGATCCACCAGGAGCGCACGTCGGATTGCGCGGACTGCCACGCCGACGCTGCGAGCACCGCGCAACTCGGTGATGGACAGCGGCTCGTCCCGCAGCACCCGGAGTGCAACACCTGCCACCAGCCGGACATGGACGCGGGGCGATGCCAGCTCTGTCACGACCGGCTCGATCTCTACCAGCGCAAGCCCGAGACCGTCTACTCACACGGCGAGGGGTTCTTCGAGAAGCACGGGCTCCAGGCCGCCGCAGGCGGAGCCGAGCACTGCGCCCTGTGCCACGACCAGTCGTTCTGCGGAGACTGCCACGCCCGGACCATGACCGTGAGGCCTTCCTTACGCTACCCGGATCGGGTGGACCGCAGCTTCGTGCACCAGGGCGACTGGATCTCGCGGCACGTGATCGAGGCCCGCAGCGGCGACACGGGCTGCCTGAAGTGCCACGGCACCTCGTTCTGCTCGTCGTGTCACGAGCAGGGCGGCGTGGGTGGGCTCCTCGGCCAGCGCAACCCGCACCCTGCGAGTTGGTTGATGCCGAACACGGCCGAGTCCCACAGCCGGGCGGCCAGGCGCAACATCGTCGAGTGCGCGGCCTGTCATGACCAGGGGCCGGCGTCCAACTGCCTGCGCTGTCACCGGGCCGGCGGCGGGCACAACCCGCACCCGCCGGGCTGGAAGGCTCCTGTCCCCGCCTCCGAGCGCACGTCCCACAAGATGTGCAGCCTCTGCCATTCGTACTGACGCCAGCCAAAGGAGAACCCGAAGGAGAGCTCCGCGCTTCGACCGCGCCGGTGTTGCCATTCGCGGGCGGATGTGCACAGATCGGGCGGTTGTGCATCAAGGCTTTCCGGAGGGATTTTCCGATGATCGACAAGAAAGCGACTTTCGTCCTCGGGCTCTCGTGGTGCGTCGTGCTCGCCGCGTGCGGGCCGAGGCAGGACGGGGCGCAGGTGACATTGCCCGACCCGTTGGTGGCCGACAGCCGCACCTGCTTCGAGCCGACCGTGGGGCCAAACGTGCGCATCACGAACGCGGTGGAGGACTCCCTCGGGCCGGTGATGGCCTGGAACGGCGAGGCGTTCGACATCGCCTGGCGAGACATGCGCGGCGAGCGCCCGTCGGCCTACCTCCTGCAGGTGGACCGCACCGGCGCCATCGTCGCCGAGGAGACGCGCATCCCGGGCGAGGGCTCGGCCCGGGACCAGTCCCTGGCCGTGGACGCGGCCGAGGGGCAACTCGCCTTCCTCGAGCAGGAGTCCTTGAAATCGATGCGCCTCGGCCCCGAGCCAGGGGAACCGATCACCGTCGACGAGGAGACCAACGGCGCGGCGGCCGGTCCGGCGGGCGCCCTGGTCTGGGTCAAGAAGGGCAACCTGCTCTTCCGCAGCGACGCCAGGTTGCTGCCCCCGGACCGCCACGGCACGCGCGAGGAGCCGCCGGCGGCGCTGCTGGGCGCGGGCGGGGTCGCGGACCCGGCCCTGGCCTGGAACGGCAGCATTTTCGCCGTGGCGTGGTCCGAGACCGCCGGCGGGAGCAAGCGCGTGATGCTGCAGCGGGCCACGGTTCGCGGCGAGAAGATCGGGCCCGCCCTGCAGGTCTCGGCCGCGGGTGGGATCAATCGGCAGCCCGTTGTGGTCTGGTCGGGTCAGGACTGGGCCGTGGCCTGGACCAACGAGGTGCGCGTGCCCGGCAAGGATCAGCTCCGCTACCGCGCGTTCTTCTCACTCGTGCCCGAGAAGGAGGGCGCCCCGCGGGCGACCCACGAGCTGAAGCTCTCCAGCGCGTCGGAGCGGCTGGCCCTGGCCGCCACCGGCCTCGAGTTCGGCGTGGCGTGGCTCGAGAACCTCGACCCCATGGGCTCCGTGATCTTCTTCCAGCGCCTGTCCAGTGAGGGCGAGCTCCTCGGCATCCCGCTCAAGGTCAGCGACGAGGCGCCGCTCAACTGCGGGAGGCCGGATCTCGCCTGGGCCGGGGACGGCTTCGGCGTGACCTGGCACGACGACCGTGACCCGAAGGGCTCCGAGATCCTCTTCTCGTTCCTCACCTGCGGCGAGGAGCCGCCCCCGGTGGAACCCCCGGCACAGGCCGCGGACGCGGGTCCCGCGACCCCGGACGCGGGCGTGAAGGGAGAGGAAAAGGGAGGGGAAGAGGAAGAAGAGGACCGGCCCCTGCCCGAGCTCTACACCGAGGACGGCGAAAAGACCCCCGGTTGAATCCGTTTTCTCAAACTTGTGTCTTGATATTTACGTAAAAATCAAAGTATTATTTTGATATGTATAAAAGATCACTCGCGCTTCCCGTGCCTCCTGACCGGACCTTCTTCCTCTGGGGCCCCAGGCAGACCGGGAAGACCAGCCTCCTGGAGCGCACCTACCCCGACGCGCCGTTCGTGAGCCTGCTGCGAAACGAGGAACTGACGGATCTCCAGACCCGTCCGGGGCGGCTGAGGGAGCGCGTCATGGATCTCGGCACCCGGTTCGTCGTCATCGACGAGGTCCAGAAGGTCCCCGCACTGCTGGACGAGGTCCACTACATGATCGAGAAGGATCGCGTCGTGTTCGGCCTGTGCGGCTCCAGCGCGCGGAAGCTCAAGCGGTCCCAGGCCAACCTGCTCGGCGGACGCGCGGTGCGCCATGAGCTGTTCGGCATGACCGCGCACGAGCTGGGTGCCGATTTCGATCTCGTCCGGGCGCTCAACCGGGGCACGCTGCCGGCGATCTACCGGGATCGGAAACCGGGACCCCTGCTGAAGAGCTACTGCGTCGACTACCTGAAGGAAGAGATCTTCGACGAAGGCCTCGTGCGCAAGCTCGCGCCGTTTTCCCGTTTTCTCGAGTTCGCGGCCCTCGGCGATACCGAGATCATGAGCTACGAGACGTTCGCCAGGGATGTCGGGGTCTCCGGTCCGACCATCAGGTCGTACTTCGAAATCCTGAGCGATACGCTGATCGGGAGCTTCCTCCCGGCATACACGTTGCGCCCCAAGCGCAAGGTGGCCCGCTCACCCAAGTTCTACTTTTTCGATGTCGGGGTGGTGAACACGCTCGCCCAGCGCGGAGAGATCAAGCCCCGTTCGGAGCTGTTCGGCAAGGCGTTCGAGAACTGGGTGCACCACGAACTGCGAGCCTTCCTCTCCTACTCCGGCAGGAGCGAGGGGCTCTCCTACTGGAAGGTCCAGCAGGGGCCGGAGGTGGACTTCGTCATCGGGCACATGCAAGCGGCCTTCGAGTCGAAGGCGAGCGAGTCGATTCACGCCGACCACCTGAAAGGCCTGCGCGAGTTGGTGAAGGACTTCCCGGAGGCGACCGCGCGCTACGTCGTCTGCCTCGAGGCGCACTCGCGACGGACCGACGACGGCATCTCCATCCTTTCCGTCGCCGACTTCACGAGCCGCCTGTGGGCGGGGAAGCTCTTCTGAAAAGGCAGTCGCGGTCTTCAGGGCCGCGGGCCAGGGCCACCGCCTGGCGCCGCCGCCGTGCCGAATGCCGCCCTGGCCTGGTCGATCGACGGCGCGTTCGGCGCGACCGGGAAGTACCGCCCACGCGAGCCGGAGTTTCCCCGCGCGGGATCCGCGCGGGCTGGGATGGATCCGCCGGGGGATCCTCCTTCGCCCCGCCTTCGCGCTAAGCGCTTCGGCGCGGCTTCGGCGGACGAGTGTAACCCCGGCGGCGATACCGGCCGAACGGGCAGGGCCGCGCGAGTTGACTGCGTCGTCGCTTCGCGGTCCGCAGACCATGGAGGGGGCTCCCGCTCGGCCTTCTTCACCGGGCGAGTGCTTGCACTCGCCCCATCGTCGCTCCGACGTCGTTTCCT
>CAYZAI010000131.1:6116-11938 GCA_964476305.1 uncultured Myxococcales bacterium | reverse complement strand
CGGTGAAGCCGTCCAGCACCGCGTCGTCGCTGCCGGTCACCACGTGCAGCGCGTGGCACGGACCGTCGCCTACCTCCTGGCCGTCGAGGATCGTCTCGTGCGCCGCGAAGTCCCGCTGCTCCAGCGCGGTCTCGTCCCCGGCGAACCCGCCGTAGAGGCTCACACCCGGCATCATCCGGATCGTCTCGCGGCGGCTGTGCGTGTAGACGTGGTAGCGGCCCTCGGCCACCCAGACCTCGCACGACCCGCTCACGATGGCGCCGCAGCGCGCTGCGTCGATGCCCGCCTGGACGTCCCGGAAGGCCGTGTCCCACGACAGCCCGTCCGGTTCCTCCGCCGCCGAGTCGAGGTCCACGAACCGCACGCAGCTTTCGACGGGCTCCTGCTCCGGGCAGTCCTCGGGATCGAACGGCGGGATCAGGTTGTCGTTGCTGCATGGATCCGGACCGGTGTCGGTGTCCCCGTCCGAGTCCCCGTCGGCGTCCGCGTCGGGCTCGGCCTCGGTCTGGGTGTCGGTGTCCGTCCCCCCGTCCGCCTCCCCGCCGCCGCTTCCGCAGGCCCAGGCCCATGTCGCCACGAAAGCGCCGAAAATCGCCAGGGCCAATGCGCGATGGGGGATCACGGCGCTCTCCTGTTGGCTGAACGCAAGTCGTTCAAATGGGACGTGCTCTCGAAGGCCCCCATGTCGGCCCACGGAGGACCGAGGCCGGTGTTGGAAGAATCGGGATCGTCGCAGCGCCCGTTGCCTTCGAAGTCCAGCTCCGGGGCGGCCATGCCGTTGGCCGCGTCGATGCACGGCGATCCCCCGAGCAGGTGGAAGTCGTACCCCGAGGCGTTCACGAAAAGGGGATCCGCGTCGATGTTTCCCATGCCCGGCCAGCCGCCGCCGATGTCGCTGTAGGCCGCCGCCGTGGTCGCCCCGTGGATGTCCTTCATGTCGACCGGCGAGTTGCCCCAGACGACGCAGTTCGAAACGACAGCTCCTTCATCGGCGTTGTCTCCTTCGTTGTCGGCGAACAGGCCGCCGGCGCCCTCCGCGTCCATGGCCGCGTTGTCGGAGATGGTGCAGTTGACGAGGCGGGGTGCGCCTCCCCAGTTCGCGACGGCGCCCCACGACTCGCCCAGGTTTCCGGCGAAGACGCAGCTCTCGACCACGGGCGCCGCGTCGAACGCCATCACCGCTCCACCGGTGTTGTCGTAGAACTCGCTGTTCCGGACGACGCAGTCGAAGTCCCCAATAAACGAGACGGTCGCGTGACCGAGGTCGTTGAAGTTGTCCTCGAACAGGCAGCGCTCGATGGTGACCACGCACTCGGGGGCGTCAACGCTCAGACACCGGCTGTCGATGGCCGCGCCCCAGGACGCCTTGTTGTCGAAGAACTCCGAGTCGGTGACGGTCGCCGAGGTATCCTCCAGCCTGACCGCGCCCCCGTTGTCGAGCTTGTTGCCGTTACCGGTGAAGATGCACTCCGAGATGACGGGACCCTCCTGGGCTTCGGTCACGAACTGCGCGAATATCGCGGCACCACCCCAGCCTTCGGACTCGTCAACTGCGTTCCCCGTGAAAAGGCAGTTGCTGACGATCGGGGCGCTCCTGTAGTTGTGCATCCCTCCACCCCACCAGGATGCGTCGTTGGCCGTGAACACGCAGTTCGCCACCGTGGGCGATGCGGAGATGTTGAGCATCCCGCCACCGGTCTCTGAGTTCTCTGTCAGGTCCGGGGGGGTCAGCCGGGCTTGCCCGCCGGTCACGGTGAAGCCGTCCAGCACCGCGTCGTCGCTGCCGGTCACCACATGGAAGACGTGGCACGGGCCATCGTCCGGCTGCTGTCCGTCGAGGATCGTCTCGTTCACCGTCCAGTCGCGCTCCTCGAAAACCGTTTCGCCGCCGGCGAATCCGCCGAAGAGCTCGAGGCCGGGTTTCAGCAGCAGCGTGTCCTGGCGCGAGTGCTGGTAGACGTGGTAGCGGCCCTCGGCCACCCAGACCTGACAGGTCTCGTGGGCGAGCAGCCCGCATCTCGCAAAGAGGATTCCCTCCTTGATCCCCCTGACCGCCGTCTCCCAACTCAGCCCGTCGGGGTCGGGAGCCTCGGACGCTGCGTTGACGTAGTACACGCAATCGCCCTCGGGCATGTGCTCGGAACAGTGAGTGGCGTCGAACGGGTCCGGGGCCGATTCGTTGCTGCACGGATCGGTGTCGCTGTCACCATCGGCATCGGCATCCGTCGCGGGTTCGGTTTCGGTGCCCGTGTCGGTGTCCGCCCCCGCGTCCGCGCCGCCCTGCCCGCAGGCCCAGACCAGGGCGGCGGCGAAGAGAACGAGCCAGGCTGGGACTTTCATGATCGTCACCCTTTTAGTGGATTGATTGTACCACGGGCGGGGAAGGACGAGATCATGACGCTTGTCCGCCTTCGCTCTTCTTCGCGCGTTCGCGCTTCGAAGAGCTTCGGCGGATGATCGATGCGCCCGAGGCAAGGCGGGTACTATCGCCAGCGTCCGAAACGCGGTGGTATACTCCAGCCGATGTCCCGACCCTTCGCCGCATTCGTGCTGATCATCGCCGGCCTCGGGCTGGCCGCCCCGGCGGCGCGGGCCGAGGCCGGGACCGGCGTCGTGCTCGAGCCGTGGAACGCCCGGCTGGGCGCGGCGGCCGGCGCGGTTTCCAGGGAATGGGAATGGGGCTTCGATCTCGACGCCTGGCTGCGCGTGGGACTCCCGGCGGGGATCGAGCTCGGCGGCCCCCTGGCCCTGGCCGTGGCCCTGCTGGACGATGGCGACGGCTCGGGCCTGGCACTGGCGACCGGCGTCCTGGATCTGTGGATCGACAGCGACCGGCGGCTGCTGCTCCAGCCCGGTGTGGCCCTCGTCGGTCGGGCGCGGGTGGGGCGGGAGGCGAGCCTGATGCTTCGTGTGGATCTGACCGGTGCCGAGCGCGTCGATTTCTCGGGCGAGCACCCGGGCTGGCTGCGGGGCTCCGTGGGCCTCGCCATCGACATGGGACCGTGGCTGACCGTGGCCGCGGGCGGGGCCTACCAGCGGCGGCTCTTCGACGGCCCAGCCGACGCCGAGCTTCGCGACTCGGGCTTCGCCGGGGACGCGCGGGTCTCGCTCGGCGCAGTGCGCTGCGGCACGTTCCAGGATCTGCCCACGCTGGCGATCCACGCCGCGCCGTGGCTGGACGTGGTGGTGCTGGTGCGCGCGGACATCGACACGGACCGCGGGAGCACGGACGGCCGGTACCTGGCCGGGGCCCAACTGCGGTGGGGGGGCGATGACGGCCCGTGACCTCCTGCCGGTCGTCGCGCTGCTCGGCGCGCTCGCACCGCGCGGCGCGGCGGCGGACGAGGCGGCGGATCCCGGCGTGATCCGCGACGTCGCCGATTCCGAGGCGTGGGAGGCGCGCCTCCTCAGGGTCTCGGACATCGTCCGTGCCAGGCTGATCACCGGACGGGGAGACTCGCTGACTATCAAGATCACGTACGCAGGGGGCTACGCCGCGGCATTCAAGCCGAACCACTGCAAGGTCGTGCGCGGCACCAGGGAGTGGGCCAGGGCGCCGACCAGGCCCTACCAGCCCGAGCTCGCGGTCTATGCCCTGTCCAAGCTCGTCAACCGCGAGCACTACCTCGTCACCGTGCCGCCGGTCGTGCGCATCGATCTGCCGCGGGACCTGCTGCTGGACAGGGCGGTGGACGATCCGGACACGGCACGCCTCGACGAGATCGTGCAGATGCGGCGAATCATGCGCGGACAGCCGGGACACGCGCGGCCGGCGTTCTCGGGTGCGGGGGGCGGCTCGCTGACGGGTTACGCGGAGCTGTGGATGCCAGGCAGGCCCGGCCTGCCCGGGGCCCCGCGCACGAAGCAGGTCTGGACGCTGGCGCGGCGCATCGCGATCCTGCACGCCGAGGAGCCGCGGCGGGACATCTACCGCCAGATCGCGAACATGTTCGTCCTCGACTACCTCGTGGAGAACAACGATCGCAGCCCCGGGAACGTGTTGCACAGCCTCGAGAACGATCGCGTCTACCTCATCGACAACGACGACGCGAGCTTCGTCAGGAACCCGAGGAAGGGCTACATGTCCGGCTTCGTGAGGGCCCTCGGCGGGTACGATCCGCGGATGCTCCGGGTCCTGGACGGATTGTTCCGGGATCCGGGCCGGGCGGGCGAATTCGCGTCCGTCGTCTTTTCCGCCTGGTCGTCGATCGGGAAGCGGGAGCGGCTCTTCGCCGGGATGCGGTCGAAGTACCTCAGGGAGATCCGGCCGTTGCTGGTCAGGAAGCCCGAGCTGCTCTGATCCGGTCTCTTCCGGCCGGCGCGACGGAGGCCTGGAACTGTACGGGCTGCGATGGTAATATCGCCCGGACAAGCATGAAGTCGAAGAACCAACCCGTCGGGAAGGCCTCGGCGACGGCCGCGCCGAAGAGCGATCTGGTCGGGCGCACGATCGGCCTCAAGTACCGCATCGAGAAGCGCCTCGGAAGCGATTCCCTGGGCGTCTACTACGACGGCAAGGTAGCCTCCAGCGGGAAGCGGGTGCTCGTCGCGGCTGTCGGGGAGGGCGTGCGCGTGGAAGCGGAAGCGGCCGCCGGCCGGGGACACCCGAACCTCGCCCAGATCCTGGATCGGATCGAGGGGTCGGGGGGGCGCCGTTACGTCGTGCTCGAGCGGCCGTCCGGGCGCAGCATCGCGGCTTCCCTCGAGCGCCGCGAGCAGTTCGGATCCGGGATGGCGGTCGGCGCGGCGATGCAGGTCCTGACAGCGCTCCACGCCATCCACCAGGGATCGCGCTACCATGGCAACCTGAGCGCGGCCAACGTGTTCCTCTGGCACGACGACGACGACAGGGTGGAGGCGCGGGTCGTGCACGTGGGCCCCGTCGATTTCGACGGCGTACCAAGGGAACCGTTCTACCAGCCGCCGGAGCGGTTGGCGGGAGGGAGCGACATCGACCGGCGTGCGGACCTGTGGAGCGTCGGTGTTCTTCTGTACGAGATGCTGCTGGGGGAGCGGCCGTTCACGGGTGACAGCGTCGAGGAGATCACCGGCAGGATCCTGCTCAAGGACCCTTCGTTCGCGGCGAAGGACGTCAGTATCCCCGATGACCTGAGGGAGGTGCTGGAGCGGCTGCTCGCCAAGAACCCGGACGAACGCTTTCCCAACGTCACCACCGTGCTCGGCGAATTGCTGCTGATCCAGGAGGATCTCGACGACCGCCTCTCGACGACGACGCTCTCGATGATCCGCGACTCCCTCGCGCCGCCGCCGCTGCCCGCCGCAGCTCCCCCGGCGGCGCCGGCCCGGACCGTCGATCCCAAGAAGACGGCCCTCGGCCTGCCGCCGGTCCCGCACCCGCCGAGGCTGCCGCCGACCCCTGGTGTGGCCAAGGGACCCCCCGCGGTTCCCGTCGTCGTGGAGACGCCGCCCTTGCCGGCCGGAGGCCCACCGGAGCCGCTGCCGCCGTTGCGCGAAGAGGCGGCGAAGCTGGCGTCGGCGCTCGAGGAGATCGAGGCCGAGCTGTTCCCGATCACCGAGTCCGCTCCCCCAGGGCCGGGGGCTGCGCCGGGCCGGCGCCGGCGATGGCTCGTGGTCGCCCTCGCGGGAGGAGCGCTGGCGGTCGTCGCGATCGCCGCGGCGTTCGTGTTTGGCGGGGAGGAACCCGGACGATCCGAGCAGGCGGCGCCTCCGCCGGCAGAGCCCGCGCTGGCGGCCGAACCCGAACCGCTGCCACCCGCGGAACCCGTCGTGCCCGAGAGGCCCGAGCCGGGGCCGGAACCGGGGAACAGCGAGCAGCACGTGAAGCCGGCGGCATCGGCGGC
>CAYZAI010000131.1:0-6016 GCA_964476305.1 uncultured Myxococcales bacterium | reverse complement strand
CGGGGCCGGAACCGGGGAACAGCGAGCAGCACGTGAAGCCGGCGGCATCGGCGGCAGCGGAGCCGGAGACCGCGTCGCCCGGCGCGCCTGCCGCATCGGCGAAGAAGAAAAAGCCGGTGAAGAAGCCGGGGACCAAGGCCAAGGACGGTTCGACCAAGGCCGGCGGAAAGACAGGCGCCGGCTACACGGGATGGGCTTCCAATCCCTTCGGAGGATGACCGTGCACAGGTGGATGATCATTCCCGCGACGATACTGGCCCTCGCGGCCTTGACGCCGAGCGTGGCGGCCGAGCCGGTCGACTGTCCGGCCAAACCCGCCAAGGCGCGCAAGGCCCGCTCCCTGGCCGGAACGTTCTTCACCAGGGGGGAGGCCGCAGGCAGGGACGGCAGGTTCGAGGAGGCGATCGACTCGTTCTTGTGCTCGCTGAGGCTTGTTCCCCACGACAACACGGTGTTCAACCTGGCCCAGCTGTCCAAGCTGGTGGACGACAAGCAGCTCGTGCTCGAGAGGCTCGAGCGCTTCGTCAAGGAGAACCCGGACAGCGCCTCGGTGGACGGCGTGCAGGAACTGATCGGCGACCTCGAGAAGACCCTCGGGGTCGAGGACGCGGACGTGCCCCTCCCTCCCGACGAGTCTTCGCGAACCGAGGAGACGCCTGAGGAAGAAGCCGATCCGGCCGGCCAGGACGATGGGGACGACGGACCGGGCAGATTGCGGATCGCGGGGTGGTCCCTGGTGGGTGCGGGCGGAACGGGGCTCATCATCGGCGCGATCCTGCAGGGGGTGGCCGCAGGCCGGAAGGACGATGCGCTGGCCGCCACCACGTACGCCGAGTTCCAGGATCGGGAGGACGAGTGGAAAGGCGTCCAGAGCGGGGCCGCGACCTTCTTCGTCCTCGGGAGCTTGGCGGCCGCGACCGGCCTGGTGATGCTGCTGGTCGACGTGCGCGGCGAGTCGGAAGGGAGCGGGGACGACGCCGAACCGGGCGTGGAGATCGGCCTGGCCCCGGCGGCCGGTGGCGCCGCCCTGCAAGGGAGGTTCTGATGAGGATCTGCCATGAAGTGACCCGGTTGCTCGCGGGCATCGCGTTCGCCGCCGGCCTCGGCGCGTGCAGCCTGGATCCGCCGGTCGGTCAGATGGAGTGCGGGTCGGATGCCGACTGCCCGTCGGGCTGGGTCTGCGACACGGAGGGGGACGGCCTGTGCTATCAGAACGAGGGGCAGTTCTCCGATGCCGACACGGACGCGGACAGCGACGGCGACACGGACAGCGACACCGACTCGGACTCCGACACCGACGCGGACACCGACACGGACGCCGACACCGATTCGGACACGGATCCGGCGACCTGTGAAGGCGCCGCGATCTCCATCGATTTCGAGGACGGCGCCGCCGGATTCACCCACGAGGTGCTGACCGCGGCGGCGGATCCGTGGGAGCTGGGCTCCCCTGGCGACCAGTCATGCCACTCGGGCGACGCCTGTTTCACCACGGTGCTCGCCGGCGACTACGACAACTGCCAGACCGCCCAGCTGGTCTCGCCAGCGTGGGACATGACCGGATGCACGGCCTCGGACACGGTGACCGTGCGTTTCTGGCACCACTACGAGTTCCAGGCGCTGTCCGGCGGCGAGGCCCGCGACGGGGCCGTGATCCAGCTCTCCCCGGACGACGGCTCGACCTGGAACGACGCGGTGCCGTCGCCGGGCTACGACGCGACGGTGGCGGGCAACTACTCCGGGTCGTGCGACAACGAAGTCTCCGATGTGGACGGCCTCGATGCCTGGTCCGGCACCATCGACGGCGACGAGTGGACCGAGGTGGTCGTCCCGGTGGCCGGGGACTTCTTCACGTCGGCCTTCCGGGTCCGCTTTCTCGTGGGCAGTGATCGTTTCAGCGAGCGGACAGGCTGGTGTATCGACGATTTCGAGATCCGGGTTCAGTAGCGCGGGTTCAGGGTTTCGCCGGTTTCCTGCCCTTCTTCCCGCCGAACGGGTTGGTCTTCAGTTCGGGGGCCGTGGCCGGCTCGTCGGCGCCCGCGTCGGAGAGCGGAGTCGCCGCGGGCCGCCCGCCTCCGCACCCGGCGAGCCGGTCGTCGAGCAGGGCGCTCTTCCACACCGCCGCCCGGGTGTCGGTCCGGGCCAGATCGATCACCTCGCGCTCCAGCTCGAGGGCCGAGGAGAGACACGACACCGCCTGCCCGTGCTCGTCGTCGGTGATGGCGCCGGCCTCGCGCCTGCGGCAGGCAGCCTCGCGAGCGGTGATCCACTGCCGGGTGAAGCGGTTGAGCCGCGAGACCACGAGCTCCGCGTCCGCGGCCTCGAGGTCGCCGCGATAGATCCGCACCGAGAAGGAGAGGTCCGCCTGCACGTCGGTGTTCCAGACCGAGGTGGCCTGCCGCTCGAGGGCGGCACACGCATCGGGCGGGTTGCCTGTGGGAGGGGGCTGCCGGCCCGAGCCACAGGCCCAGAGCGCCGACAGGGCGACGAAACAAACCGTCGGGGAGGGGAGAGCCGCGGTTCTCTGCGAGCTTCTCATCGATTCTCCGAGACGTGGGTGGCACGTCATCCGAATCCGGGTGCAGCCATTATCCGCTGGAACGCCACGGAGATCAAAGTCCGGGTTGTGGCAGGCCGGCGACGGCCGCGCGGCGCTTCGCCATCACTTCGGCCCGACCGTCTTCGCGTTTGACAAGAGGACAAGCGATGCCCGAAGCTCTTCCGCCGTGAACGCATCTTCAACGAGGATCCTGGCGGTGGCCGAAATGGCCGCCGTCCTCGCGGCATGGCTCGCGGTCTCCGCCTGGGAATCTGTGTTGCTCTGTTCCGAGACGACGGCCCGGGGGGCCTTCGTCTACTGGGCCGCGCTGCGTGTGGCGCTGTCGTGGACGCTGCAGCTCGCCTCCCCCGCCTGGCTGGTTGCCGCGGCCCTGGGTGCCGCCGCGCTCGCCCTGTCCGTGGTGCCGGCCGGTGAGAAGACGAAACGCCGGGTCCGATTCGCCGTGAGCGCGGCCTTCGCCCTCGCGCTCGCGGTCTGGATCCATGCGAGACTGGGCTCGTATTCGGCGTTCAAGTGGTACCCCCCGTTCCTCGGACTGGCAGTCGTTTTCGCCGCGGTGATCGCCCTCGGTCATTCGGAAGCTCTTGTCGGAAATCACGCGACCGGAGCACGCGCCCGCCTCCTCGGGATGCTGTGGCCGGCCGTGGGGCTCGCCGGCTTCCTTGCGGCGCACCTCGCGAACCACAGGCTGTTCGTCGGGATGTATCCCACGCTGCATCTGGCCGCGCTGCTCTGGGCGTCCGCTTCGCTGCAGCTGGCCTTCTTCTCGCTCTTCGCCAGGTGGCTGCGGCGTGGTCGCTTCCGCCCGGTCATTGTCGGGCTCGCCGTCGCGGCGGTGGCGGCGGCGCCTGCGGTTCTCGCGCCGCGGGATATCGTCGACAGGGTGACCGAGACCGCGGCCTCGTCCGGTGCCCTCGGAGAAGCGAGGCTCGTGGGCCGAAGCTACGACCCGAGGCAGGAGGACGCGCTCGTGCAACCGCTCGCGCCGGAGCCGGACGCCGCCTCCCTGTTCGCGGAGGCGTCGAATCTCCCGCGACTCCCCGAGGGCTTCTGCCTCGAGGACTACAACGTGCTGCTCGTGACGAGCGAGGCGACACGGTACGATCAGACGTCGTTGTCCGATACGACCCTGGGGACGACACCGAACCTCGTGTCGCTCGTCGCCGACCGAGGTGCCTACTCGTTCGACCGCGCCTTCACAGCTTCGAGTGGAACGCTGCACTCGCTTTCGGGCCTTCTGTGCATGACCTTCCCCTCGATGGTGCGCCTCGAGACGTGGGGCAAGGCGTGGCACGGAAGGCTGGACGATGCCGAGGATACGGTGGCCGAGCTCTTCGCCCGCTCCGGGTACGACACCTTCCTCGTGAGCCACGACCACAACGGCGCCCTGCAGAAGACGATGATCGGCCTTGGCGCCGGTTTCGCGTCCAGGGACTACGTGTACGAGAGCGGAGACGGTCCGGACAGCCTGGAAACCGACACCCGCGTGGCGAGGATCGCCATCGAACAGCTCCGCAAGCGCGCCCGCGGCGATCGCCGGTTCTTCGGATGGATCTTCTTTGCGAGCCCGCATTCCGACTATCTCGCCCACTACGACGACATGCCCGGGAAAACCGAGTTGGATCGCTATCGGCAGGAGCTCCGCTTCATGGACGAGAACCTCGGCCACGTCGTGTCGGCGCTCCGCGAGACCGGCCTCCTCGAACGCACCATCGTCGCCTTCCTCGGCGACCACGGCGAGGAGTTCGGCGAGCACGGCGGGACCCACCACAAGACGACCGTCTATTCGGAGTCCACCTGGGTGCCGCTCGTCGTGCTCGTGCCCGGGCTCGAGGGAGAGCGCATCGGCGCGCCGACCTCGGCTGTCTACCTGTTCCCGTGGCTCGCTCTCGCCGGGCCGAAGCTGCTCGCCGACGCCGCTCGAGCGCGCCTGTCCGAGGAGATCGGACCGATGATGCGGGCCACGGACGGCGCGGTGATCGTCGAGCTCGTCGGCCACGATCGGATGCTGTCGTCCCTCGTCTTCGACTCGCGGAAAATCGACTACAACTTCATTTCGGGAAGAGTGGAGCTGTTCGATACCCGGACTGATCCGCTCGAGCAACGCAACCTCCTCGGAAACCGTCCAGAGCTCGAAGCCGAAGCCCGGGAGGTGGTGGACGCGTACCGGCGGGTCCGCGCCGCGAGGCGGCGCTACACCCTGTCGCCCGACAACGACAGGTGAGCCGGGAGGGATTGTCAAGCCAGGTGAAAACGACGACTATCCGGTTGTGACCGAGAATCGTGACACGGGGAGCGGGGAATGGGTACGGCCGCTGGACTGCGGGCCGATCCTCCTCGTGGGCAACCCCACCTCGAAACAGGGAAGGGCCGCGGCCCTGATCGAGCGGGCCCGCAAGCTGCTCGACGCCAACGGCCTCGTCCACGAGTTCCGTTCCACGCTGCCTGGCGGAGCGACGACCGGGCTGGTGGCCCGGGCGATCGAGGACGAGGGCTTCCGGATGGTGATCTGCCTGGGCGGCGACGGGACCTTCAACGAGGTGGCCAAGGGAGTCATCCAGGCGGGCAAGGCGAGCGAGGTCTGCCTGGGCCTGCTGCCGGCGGGGACGGCCAACGACCAGGGCAAGTCCTTCGGCATCTCCTCGAGACCGCGGGACCTGGAGCAGAACGTCCGGACCCTCGCGGCGGGCTACACCACGCGCCTGGATCTCGGAGAGGTCACGGCCCTGGCCGACAACGGCACGGTGCTGCGCCGCGACCTGTTCTTCGACTCGGCGGGCTGGGGCCTGTCCGCGGCGATCCTCCAGTTCCGCAACCGCGAGCTCGACATCGTGCGGAACATCCCGATCTGGCGGAACATGTACCGCGATCACATGGTCTACATCCGCGCCGCGGTGCACAAGCTGGGCCTGGTCTGGCTCACGCGGGACCGCTTCTCGGCCGAGATCGTCACCGACGGCGTCGTGCACAATTTCGAGCGCCTGACCGATCTGGTGCTCAGCAACACCCTGCTCTACGCCGGTGAGTGGATCATCGACAAGGACTCGGCCCACGACGACGGCCTGATCGAGGTGGCGCCCTTCGCCGGGATGCGGGACTGGACCAGCAAGCTGATCGTCCAGCACAAGAAGGTGCCGCTGACCGAGGACATGCTCAACCGCTTCGGCGTCCGCCACACGGCGGTACTGCGCGGGGGGGACATCCGCATCCAGATCTTCCGGCCGAACGTGGACAAGCGCCTGCCCGCCCAGCTCGACGGCGAGGAGTTCCAGGCCGCGGACCAGTTCGAGGTGCGGGTCCACCCGCGGATGCTGCGGCTGATCGTCCCGGCCGGGTTTCACTGGATCTGAGCGCCGCCTGCCCGCATAATGCCGACGAGGTCGCGGCGTGGACGATACGAGCACAGAGAGACGATCACGGCCCAGGCGCTACTCGGATCGCCGGGTGGCGCTGCTG